>CAMFSU010000013.1 GCA_945983355.1 uncultured Clostridia bacterium
TATATAATGTATATATTAAAACATTGAAATTTGATTAGTTTCGGGTAAATCCTTAAATGCGCCCAAATCACTTAAATTTTGAATAATTGTTTTAGAAACGCCCGCTTCTAACTGAAAATCTTCCTTTGAAATATAGTTACCCGCCTGCGCTGCTTCATAAATTGCATAAGCCGCCTTTTCGCCAACACCCGAAAGTGCGCCAAACGGCAAACGCATTTTGCCATTTTCGGGCACATATTTCATAGCGTGTGACTTGCTTATATCAATTGGCAATATTTCAAGCCCGCGGGAGAACATTTCATTAAAAATAAGCATATTTTCATAAACATCAAGCTCCTTTTGGGTGGCGTCCTTTCCCTTTGCCTTTATATCACGAAGATAGCGGCGGACCGCTTCCTTGCCACCCATAAGTGTCGGAACATCAACATCTTCGGGACGGGCGGTGAAATAAGCACAGTAAAATTCAAGCGGATAGTAAACCTTATACCACGCAAGTCTGAGAGCACCGATAACATAAGCCGCCGCGTGTGCTTTTGGGAACATATACTTAATTTTACGGCAGGAGTCAATATACCATTCGGGTACATTTACCTTGCGCATATCATCAGCCATTTCATCCCAAACCTCTTTGGGAACTGCACCCTTTGCAATAAGACCCTTACGCACGGTTTCGGTAATTTTAAATGCGCGCCCCTCTTCCATACCCTGATGTATTAAATACACCATAATATTGTCACGGGTACCGATAACCTCCGAAATGGTACAGGTGCCGTTGTCGATTAAGTCCTTGGCGTTGCCAAGATACACGTCAGTACCGTGGGAAAGACCCGAAATTTGAAGTAAATCGGCAAAGTTTTTAGGTTTGCAGTCTTCAAGCATGCCACGAACAAAGGATGTACCAAATTCGGGTATACAGTAAGTGCCTGTGTTAGAATCGATATCCTCAGGTGTGACACCCAATGCCTCGGTTGAAGTAAACAAACTGTAAATCTTGGGGTCGCTCATTGAAACATCGGCAACAGGTATGCCGGTATATTCCTCTAAATACTTATATGTAGTAGGAACAACATGACCCAATTCGTCAAGCTTTAAAATTGTATCGTGAATTGAATGGAAGTCGAAGTGGGTTGTGGTAACCCCCGCTTCGGGCTTGTTTGCGGGATATTGAATGGGGCAAAAATCGTAAATTGTTTCGTTTCTTGGCACAACAATCATACCCGCAGGGTGCTGACCTGTTGTCGCCTTAATTTTGCTTTTTTCAACCAGCTTTGCCAAACGGTCAAGTTCGGCATTTGAAAGGGTGATGCCCTTCTTTTCGGCATACGCCTTTGCAAAACCATAGGCGGTTTTTTCGGCGATGGTTGAAATTGTACCCGCTTTAAACACATTTTCACTGCCAAAAAGCTCTTCGGTGTAGCGTTGTACCTCGGTTTGAAATTCATCCGAGAAGTTAAGGTCAATATCAGGCACCTTGTCACCTTTAAAGCCCAAAAAGGTTTCAAAGGGAATATCGTGACCGTCGCGAACTAACATTTTGTCACAATACGGGCATTTCTTTTCGGGCAAGTCAAAGCCCGAGCCAACTTCACCCTTTAAGAAAAATTCGCTATATTGACATTCGGGGCAAACATAGTGCGGTGGCAAGGGGTTAACCTCTGAAATACCTGCCATTGTAGCAACAAAGGATGAGCCAACCGAACCACGCGAGCCAACAAGATAGCCGTTTTCTTCGCTAAACGCCACTAACTTTTGCGCCGAAATATACATTATAGAAAATCCGTTGGAAATAATTGCGTTAAGCTCTTTTTCAAGGCGCTTTACAACAACCTCGGGCACAACCTCGCCATATTTTTTGCGGGCGTTTGCCCAACAAATTTCACGCAGCATTTCATCCGAGCCCTCAATTACAGGGGGGTGGCTTTCTTCGGGAACGGGGATAATGTCACCGCTTACCATTTCGGCGATTTTGTTTGGATTTTCCACAACAAATTCATACGCCCTGTCACCGAAATATGAGAAATCGTCAAGCATTTCCTGTGTGGTTTTAAGATAAAGCGGTGCTTGGTGGTCGAAATCGTCATAATTTTGACCCGCAAGTAAAATTTTACGGATGATTTCATCGCTCTTTTTAAGAAAGTGTACATCCCCTGTTGCGACAACAGGTTTATGAAGCTCGTCCGCAATTTCAACAACCTTGCGGTTGTATGCTTTAAGCATTTCAACGCTTGTTACATGGCGGTAAGGATTCGGGATAACCTCGCCCTTTTTATTCTTTTCATCCGGCTCGGTCGATTTTCTAACCATAAAGTCGTTATTGCCAAGCGGTTGAATTTCAAGATAATCATAATAGCTTGCAATTCTTAAAAGCTCTTCGTGGGGCTTACCCTCAAAAATGGCTTGATAAAGCTCGCCCGCTTCACAGGCCGAGCCGATAATCAGTCCCTCACGCAGCTCATCTAATTTGCTGCGAAGGGTTAGCGGTCTGCCCTTAAAATTATTTATGTGTGCATCCGACACAAGCTTGTAAAGATTTTTAAGGCCAACCATATTTTTAACCAAAATAATTTGGTGATAGCGTTTAATTTGTTTGGGTGCAAGATTTGTTATATCGTTGTTTATGTCATCAACGAAATATCCCTCAACACCGTAAATAACCTTAAAATCGCCACCCGCTTTTCTAATTTTCTTAACCGCACCTGCAGCGGCGGGGTATGCCTGCACAACACCGTGGTCGGTAATGGCGATTGCCTTGTGTCCCCATTTATACGCCTGTTCGATAAGCGCTTCGGCAGGGCAAACGGCATCCTTGTCCGACATATTGGTGTGGCAATGAAGCTCAATTCGCTTTTCGCCCTCATACTCATCCATTTCAAAATATGGTTGTAAAAGTGCCATTGCGGTTGGCTTTATAATATGCTCTTTTTTATAATTATCAAATTCATAACTACCGTTTATAAGGATGAAATTACCATTTTTAAGGTTTTTAATATCATCCATTTTATTTATATCAATAAAAAGCGATGCGCTGATAGAATTTGTATAGTCCGAAACGGCAAAATTGACAATATTCATCTCGCCGCGGCGGGTGTTAATTTTGCGTGTTTCAAGACCAAAAACCTCACCCCAACAGGAAACCATTGTATCATCGGGGGTGACATCAATCATTCTTTTTACATTGTTATCAATTCTTCTGCCGTAAAAAAGCTTGGGGTTATCAAGATAAAGCACACCGTTTTCGGGCTTTTCTTTTCTTGCTTCAAACTTAATTTGCGGCTTTTCATCTGCCTTTTTGGGCTCTGATTTTGGGGCGGCGTTGATAATTGGTTTTGGCGCTTCAATTTCAATATCTTTAAGCTGTCCGTCAAATTTAATGTTAAATTTCTTATTAAAACGGTTTTGACAAATGGATGAAAACTTTTTGTCAAAGTCACAATTTTCAATCTTTTCAAAACCGCCGTGCTTTAAGGTTATGGTTACCTCATCGCCATTTATACCGTAATCGGCACCGTTAAAATATCCGTTTAAAACCGCACTTTTGCATCTGATTTCGTTTATTATATCTTCACAAGCGGCAACACAAAACGCATCTGCCGAAAAGCAGATGTCAATTTCGCATTTTGTAAGCTTTAAATAGGTTTTAAGGGCGTTTGAAATTTCCCCCAAAACCGACCGTTTTATGTATTTATCAGAATTTAAAGAAACCAAAAGTGTTCTGCTTTCAATATCAAGGCTGCATTTATCCATAACCGCCAAAGACAAATCGTCTTTAAGTTCATCACCAAAATATTCGCCAAACACATCCAAAAACAAAGGGGTAGCCAATTTTAAATCTCCTTACATTTTTTCAATTTCCTCAATAAGTGCATCTAAAAGCTGCTCTTCAGGCAATTTGGCAATAATTTCACCCTTTTTGAAAAGCACGCCGCAGCCCTTACCGCCTGCAATGCCAATATCCGCCGCCGATGCTTCACCCGGGCCGTTTACCACACAGCCCATTATAGCAACGGTAAGGTTTTTATTAACATTTGAAAGCCGTTTTTCAGCATCCGCCGCAATTTTTATTAAATCAATTTGTGTTCTGCCACAGGTGGGGCAAGAAACAAGCTTTATTCCGTCATTTCTAATGCCTATCGCCTTTAACAGCTTGATGCCCGCTTCTACCTCTTTTACAGGGTCATCAGTTAACGAAATACGAAGTGTGTTGCCAATACCGCGAAGCAAAAGACCGCCAATACCCGCCGCTGATTTTATAACACCCATATTTTCAGTGCCGGCCTCGGTCACACCAAGATGCAAGGGGTATTGGCATTTTTCTGCCGCTAATTCGTATGCTTTATACATTTTAAAGGTGTCGGACGATTTTAAAGACAACACAATATCATTAAAATCAAACTTTTCTAAAAGTGAAATGTGGTAAAGACCGCTTTCCACCATTGCTTCGGGGGTTACACCGCCGTATTTTGCCAAAATCTCCTTTTCAAGCGAGCCGGAATTTACACCGATTCTAATCGGCACACCCGCTTGTTTACAAGCATCGGCAACCGCTTTAACGCGGCTGTCATCACCGATATTACCCGGGTTTATACGCACCTTGTCAACCCCTGCGGCAACACTTTCAATGGCAAGTCGATAATCAAAATGTATATCTGCAACAAGGGGGATTTTAATTGCTTTTTTAAGTGCTTCAACTGTTTTAAGCGCTTCCATATCGGGCACAGTGACACGCACAATGTCACAGCCTGCTTTTTCTAAACGAAGCGCCTGTTCAACATTACCCTTAATATCGTGGGCTTCAGCGCAAAGCATTGACTGAACGCTTATTGGCGCACCGCCACCGATAAAAATATTGCCAACTGCAACCTTTTTAGTAATATCATTTGTAAACATTTTCATCATCCTAATTAAAACAGTCCAATAATATCCTTAAATGTAACCAGCAGCATTATGCCGATTAAAACCATAAAACCAACCGTGTGAATAATATTTTCATATTTTTCGGGCACTTTTCTTCTGAAAATCATTTCAAACAAAATGAAAACTAACCGCCCACCGTCGAGCGCGGGTAGAGGCAAGAGATTAAATATACCCAAATTAACTGTGATTAGCGCCATCATTGGCAATAAATCCATAAAGTTTTGTCTTGCCGCATCAGCAATGGTAACCGTCATACCCACAGGGCCCGAAATTGCGCTGATGCCATATTTACCCGAAAGCAAATCCAAAAGACTGCGCCAAATTATAACACAGTATGAGGCAGTGGTTGAAAAGGTTTGCTTTATATAATTTCCCACCGTTTTTTTAATGCCATAAACCTTAAAATCCCACTTAATGTATGAAATGCCTTCCATTTCATCGGTTTCAAATTTTACATTTTCAAGCTCTACCTTTTTACCGTCACGAAGCACAGTTATATCTAAACTGCCGTCCTCTACATTTGTAAAAGCATAGTTCATATCGTAAATGCCAAAAATTCTTCTGCCGTCGATTTCAACTATTTTATCATCTGCCATAAGTCCGCTTTGGTGGGATAGGGCGTTTTCGCTGAATTCGGCAATGGTGGTGGAGCCAAACATTTTTTGAGGTGCTAAAATTATTGCAACAATAATAAGCCCCAAAATTAAGTTGAAAACCGCACCCATTATAACAATTAAAAACCGTCTCCAAGCCGCTTTGTTACAAAACGCACGGCTGTCGTCACTGTTTTCATCCTCGCCCTCCATAGCGCAGTAACCGCCAAGTGGCACAAGATTAAATGAGTATTTGGTCTCTTTTCCCTGAAAACCGAAAAGGCGCGGGCCAAAGCCAACTGCAAATTCGTTAACCTTTACACCCAAAAGCTTTGCGGCAATAAAGTGGCCGAATTCGTGAATAATTATTAAAATTAAAAAAAGTGAAATTGCTGCAAGATAGGGCCAAACTGCGCCCCAAATTTCCGAAATAGTAATATCTATCACCTAAATATAAGAATTTACCGCGGCGCGACTTAATTTGTCGCACTCTAAAACATCCTCTAAACCAAAGTCCTTAATATTATTAACCGAATATGCCGCTTTTTCAACAAGTTCGGCAATTTGTAAAAATTTAATTTTACCCTCTAAAAACAGTCTTACCGCTTCCTCATTTGCACCATTTACGGCAGTTGGGCGAAGTCCGCCTTCGTTTATTGCCTTTATGCAAAGGGGTAGTAGGCGGAAGGTTTCGGTGTCCGGCTTTTGAAAGGTCAGGGTGCCGATATCCGAAAGGGATAACTTTTCAAACGCATAATTACTTCTTTCGGGATAGGTTAAAGCATACTGTATGGGAAGTCGCATATCGGGTGTGCCTAATTGACCGATTACTGCGCCATCAGAAAGCTCAACCGCCGAGTGTAAAATGCTTTGGCGGTGGACTAAAACCTCGATATCATCCGCCGAAATATCAAAAAGATGCACCGCTTCAATTACCTCAAGCCCCTTGTTCATAAGGGTTGCCGAATCAATTGTAATTTTAGCACCCATTGACCAATTGGGGTGGGCAAGTGCCTCTTTAACAGTTACATTTTCAAGGTCTTTACGGGTTTTTCCAAAAAACGGACCGCCCGACGCGGTAAGCAAAATCTTTTTAAGCGATTTTTCAGGCGCACCTTGAAGTGACTGAAAAATTGCTGAATGCTCACTGTCGACAGGCAAAATTTTAACACCCTTTTCCTTGGCGGCTTTTTTAACAATGTCGCCACCCGTAACCAAGGTTTCTTTATTCGCCAGAGCAATGTCGTGACCGCTTTCAATGGCGGCAAGTGTTGGGCGAAGCCCTGCAATACCCACAATAGAATTAAGCACAATGTCGGCATCCATTTGGGCAATTTCGCAAACACCATCTTGACCCGATAAAACCTTTATATCGGTGTCTTTTAATTTAATTTTAAGCTCTTCGGCTTTTTGTGTGTTAAAAACCGCAACGGCTTTTACCTTAAATTTCCTTGCCTGCTTTTCAAGAAGCTCAATATTTCCGCCTGCTGCCAAGGCAACAACGGCATAACCGTCGCGGCGGCAAACCTCAAGCGCTTGTGTGCCGATAGACCCTGTCGAGCCCAAAATAATAAGCTTTTTCATTACAACACCCCAAGACTGATTAAAATGAGGTAAATGGGTGAAATAAGCAAAATGCTGTCAACACGGTCAAGCACACCGCCGTGACCCGGGATTAAGCTGCCGTAATCCTTAATGCCAACCGAACGCTTAATGGTAGAGGCGAACAAATCACCAAGCATACCAACAATACAAAGGGGCAAGGTTAAAACAAGGCAGGATATTAGCTTTTCGGTCATACCGAAGGCAAAGCTGAATATGAACGAAAACAACACGCTTGTTAAAATACCGCCGACTGCACCCTCAATCGTTTTCTTAGGTGAAATTTCGGGGCATAATTTATGCTTGCCGATGGTAACGCCGACAAAATAAGCGCCCATATCACAAATTGAAGAAAAATTAAGCATCATCAGTAAATAATATATTCCCTGTGAGGTGGAAATAGGACTTATTTCAAAGCCATAAGCCGCACCGAAGTTTGCAATTTTTTCTAAGCTGCCAAAAGCACAAACCATAATAAAGGGCATAACACAAAGGGACAAAATTGCCGCCAAATCAAATTCCTTGTGCTTATTAAGAGTTAGGAAGACAGCGATTAAAACATAAACCACCGCTATATGATAGGTTGTAATGGTGTAATTTGAAATTTTAAAGCCATCTAATGCAAAGTTTACAACACCGACTGCGGTGTAAAGCATTGAAACAATTATTGCGGTTTTGCTTTTGATTTTTGCAACATTGTGTATAAGCTCATAGGTTGCAATGGGTGCTATAATCGCCACAAAAACCGTAATAATCATTGGGTTTACGGTATAGCCAAGCGCCAAAACCGAAAGCACAATAACTCCCATTATAAGACCTGATATAATTCGTGTTTTCATTTTTTAAATTCCTCCGAAACGGCGGTTTCGTTTATTAAAATCCGCTATCGCTTTTTCTAAATGCTTTTCGGTAAAGTCGGGCCACAAAATGTCAGAATACCAAAATTCAGAATATGCCGACTGCCAAATAAGATAATTTGAAATGCGATATTCACCGCTTGGGCGAATAATAAAATCGGGGTCGGGGCAGTCATAGGTATAAAGCATATCTGATATTAACTGCTCGTTAATATCGTTGGGCTTAACACCGCTTTTAACGATTTTTTGCACCGCTTTTACAATTTCGTCCCGTCCGCCGTAATTTATGGCAATATAAAGGGTAAGCCCTGTGGCATTTTTAGAATCGTTTTCGTTTTTTGCCATAAGCTCTTTAATATCGTCAGCCAAGGGGGTGCGGTCACCTATAAAACGCACGCGGATGTTTTCATCCTTAAAATTTTCGGCATCCTTTAAATAATCACGAAGCAGGTTCATAATACCCTCTACCTCGTCGGCGGGTCTTTTCCAATTTTCCGTGGAAAAGGCATAAACCGTTAAATATTTAAGACCGATTCTATTACAGTATCTTGCAATGTTTTTAAAGGTTTTAGCCCCCGCAATGTGACCTGCGGTGCGCGGAAGCCCTTTTTTCTTTGCCCAACGGCCGTTACCGTCCATTATTATTGCAATGTGCTGTGGCAAAATGCGGTTTTCATTATTTTTTTGCATTTTATAATCACCTTACCCTTTGGGCTGTGTCTAAAAAGCGGTCCCGTATAGAGACCGCTATTTACAATAAATTAAATTTCTAAAATTTCCTTTTCCTTATCGCCTGCCATACTGTCAATTTCCTTGCAGTATTTGTCGGTAAGGTTTTGAATTTTCTTTTCGCCGTTTGCTTCGTCATCCTCGGTAATAGAGTTTGCCTTTTTAAGACCCTTTAATTTTTCAAGGGCATCACGGCGGGTGTTGCGAATAGCAACCTTTGTGTCTTCGGCAATCTTTTTAACCTCTTTAACGATTTCTTTTCTGCGTTCTTCGGTAAGAGGTGGGAAAGCAAGACGAATAACACGACCATCATTTTGTGGGTTAATGCCAATATCAGAGGTTAAAATTGCCTTTTCAATTGCCTTTAAGGTGGTTGCATCCCAAGGTTGAATCATTAAAATTCTGGGCTCGGGCACAGAAACCGCAGCCATTTGCTGAATGGGTGTGGGGCAACCGTAATAGTCAACATTTATTCTGTCTAAAACCGCAACATTTGCACGACCTGCGCGAATAGATTTATAATCTCTTTCCAAAACGCCAAGGGTTTTAATCATTTTTTCTTCGGTATTTTTAATAAGCTCGTTCATAACTAATCTCCTTAAAAATTACTTAACAATAGTACCGATGGGCTCGCCCACCATAGCAGAAACGATATTTTGTGGGTTGTCTAAATTGAAAACTAAAATCTTAATGTCGTTATCCATACAAAGTGAAGCGGCGGTAGCATCCATAACATGAAGCTCTTTTTGCAACACTTCGTGATGGGTAAGTGTGTCAAACTTTTTGGCATTGGGGTTTTTCTTGGGGTCACTGTCAAACACACCGTCAACATTGGTGGCTTTAAAGATAACATCCGCACCGATTTCAGCAGCCCTAAGCGCAGCGCCTGTGTCGGTTGAGAAAAAGGGGTTACCTGTACCGCAACCGAAAATTACAACCCTGCCCTTTTCCAAATGGCGAACTGCCTTGTTTCTGATATATGGCTCTGCCACCTGGCGCATTTCGATAGCGGTTTGCACACGGGCATTAACGCCAAGCTGTTCAAGACCGTCAGCCAATGCAAGTGCATTGATAGAGGTTGCAAGCATACCCATGTGGTCAGCTCTGGTACGGTCCATCTTACCACTTGAACGGCCACGCCAGAAGTTGCCGCCGCCAACAACGATAGCAATCTGAACGCCCATATCAACACAGTCCCTTACTTTTTCGCAAACTTCAAGCACCTTGTCAAAGTCAAGACCAACGCCCTTTTCACCGGCAAGCACCTCGCCGCTTAATTTTAAAAGCACACGCTTGTAAACAGGTTTCATTTTAAACACCCTAACTTTAATATATTATTATAAACATTTTACATTATAAGCGATATAAAGTCAATTACAAAATTTCTAACAAACCCCTTGAATTATGTTGAAAATATGTTAAAATAAAGGCAAAGAAATAACTTTAAGGAGTTTTTTAAAAATGGCAAAAGAAGTATTAGTTGAAATTTCGGCCCGTCACGTTCATGTGTCCCAAAAGGATTTAGAAATTCTTTTTGGCGAGGGATACACACTTACCCCTAAAAAAGACCTTTCACAACCCGGTCAATTTGCTTGTGAAGAAAAGGTTACTATAGTTGGTGCAAAGTCTTCATTAAAGGCATCTATCCTCGGTCCTGTTCGCCCTGATACTCAGGTTGAGCTTTCTTTAACCGACGCACGCGCTATCGGTGTTACTGCCCCCATTCGTGAATCAGGTGATGTTGCAGGCAGCGGCGCTTGTAAAATTGTTGGCCCTAAGGGCGAAGTAGAACTTACACAAGGTGTTATCGCTGCAAAGCGCCACATCCACATGACCCCTGCCGATGCTGAAAAATACGGCATTGCTGATAAGCAAATCGTTTCAGTTAAGGTTGAAACCAACGGCCGTTCACTTGTTTTTGGTGATGTTATTGCCCGTGTAAGTCCTTCTTACGCACTTGCAATGCATATCGACACCGACGAAGCAAACGCTGCATTAGTTGGCCCCAACCAAATGGGTGAAATTCTTGACTAATTTAGGGTTACCCTTGGGTCTTTACCTACATATTCCCTTTTGTAACGGCAAATGCGCTTATTGTGATTTTTATTCGGCTTTTACAAATGAGGAACTTTTAGACAGTTATTTAACTGCACTTATAAGAGAAATAAAACAATGGGGCGGCAAAATAAACCGTCCCATTGATACTATTTACCTTGGTGGCGGCACACCGTCGCTTTTAAACCACCGTTTAGTTCCGCTTTTAAAGGCGGTTTATGAAAGCTTTACGGTTTTGGACAATGCCGAAATCACCCTTGAATTAAACCCTGCCGACAATGTTTTAGAAATTTTGCAAAACGCAAAGGCGGCGGGTATAAACCGCATATCTATCGGCGCACAAAGCGGTGATGATGAAGAACTTTCGCTTCTTGGTAGGCGGCACACCGCGGCCGACACCGAAAATGCCGTTAAAACTGCAAGGGAATTGGGCTTTGATAACATTTCACTTGATTTAATGTTGGGGCTTCCAAACAGCAACACTGAAACCTTTAAAAAATCGCTTGACTTTGTGCTTTCATTAAGCCCGAAGCATTTGTCGGCTTATATTTTAAAAATTGAAGAAAACACAAGGTTTTTCAAAATAAAAGACACGCTTAATTTGCCCGATGATGACAGCATTTGCGACCAATATCTTTTAATGTGTGACACCCTTGAAAAAGCGGGCTTTTGCCATTATGAAATTTCAAATTTTGCCAAAAATTCCTTTGAAAGCAAGCACAATTTAAAATATTGGGACTGTGAGGAATATTTGGGCCTTGGTCCGTCAGCCCACTCGTTTTTAAATAGCAAGCGCTTTTTCTATCCACGCGACCTTAAACAATTTATTAAAGGCAACACTCCTATTCCCGACGGTGACGGCGGTGATTTAAACGAACAAATTATGCTGTCCCTTCGCCTTAAAAAAGGTATTAAAACCGACACTTTACCCCCAAAAGCCATTAGAAAATGTAAGCTTTTTGCCCAAAACGGTTTAGGGGTTTTAAATGACGATATTTTTTCTTTAACAGACCAAGGAATGTTACTTTCAAACACAATTATCAGCGAAATTTTGGAGGAATTTTAGATAATGAGAACACTTAAAATTCATCTTATCCGCCACGGCGCAACCGATGCTAACACAAAAGGGCAATACATCGGCTGTAAAACCGATATGCCGCTATCGCCCGAGGGCTTAAACGAACTGCGCACCTTAAAGGATAATGTCGATTATCCCGAAATTGACCGACTTTATTCAAGCCCAATGCTTCGTGCGAAGCAGTCAGGCGCGGTTTTATACCCCAATATGCCAATTTACCCCGTTGATAATTTAAAAGAATATGACTTTGGCGATTTTGAAGGCAAAACCGCCGAGGAATTGGACTTAGATAGCCGTTTTGCTGAATGGGTGGCAGGCAAAATCCCTGCCCCAAACGGTGAAAGCAACGCCGAATTTATTAAACGCTTATGCGTTGGGCTTTATCAGGTTGTAAACGATATGCTTGAAAACAACCTTGAAAGCGGTGCGGTAATTATGCACGGCGGCGCAATGATGATGCTGCTGGGTGCTTGTGCAGTTCCCCAACACAAGCCGGTTGAATGGACCGCCGACAGCGGACAGGGTTATTCACTTTTAATAACCCCATCCCTTTACCACAAAAGCGGTATTGTTGAAGTTTATGACATAATATAAAAAGAAATACCACACGATATTGCGTGTGGTATTTCTTTTTCGGCATAGCTCTAAACGATACTGACGGCGCATAAGTGCGTTCTACATATAAACGGGTCAAGGGGCAAAGCCCTTGTCGTTTAAGGGGGTTATGGTGACAGAGTAGATACCATAAAACACACGAAACTTGCCGACAAATTGAAAACGCAGTTTTCACTCTTTGGCGGCGGTTTTATGTGGCTTTTTTGTCTGTCACCTAAGGGGGAAATCGAAATTCCCCCTTGGGCGAATCTTTTCGCCCTTTCTTTTCGCCCACACAAGAAAGGGCGTGCCCGTCGCGGCATGAGCGACAATATATAAAATTGTTTATCTTTAACCTGTATAAACCATGCGATAATCGTGCAGTTTTCGTTATATAACAAAAAGCAGACTGAAAATTCAGTCTGCTTTTTTATTACTTATTTAATTTTACAAAGCCATAGCTTTCAAGTATTTTAAAATACTGTGCAAGGCGGGGATAAAGCGGTTCGGCCTTGTCGCCAAAATGCTCTTTAACCAAAACACCAATTTCGGTTATATCACGCTTGCCGTCAATAAACGGCCAAACAAAGCTGCCCATTTCGTCAAGGTGGATATAACTGATTTTTGGCTTTTTGAAAAGCTTTTGCGCCACCTTGTTGAAAATGCCTTTGTTTTCAATTTCAAGAGTTATTACACCCTTTTCGTCGGTAGAAAAGCGTTCGATTTTACGCTGTGGCACAAATTCAAGATAGTTTTTACTGTTTTTATTACTCATTTTCATTTACACGCTTTTTCCAAACGGTGAATTTTAAAAGTGTAAGAACAATAACCGCAAACAATGCGATACCACCAAGATTTGAAACAGTTGCAGGAACATATTTTGAAAGGTCGATAACCTTATCAACACCAAATACAGCCAAAAGTGCGAGTGCGATACCAACAAGCCCCTCACCCGCAATCATACCTGATGAGAAGAGGATACCGTCGTTAACAACTGCGTCCTTATTCTTCTTGCAAAGCTTGTCAAGTGCCAAGCGAACAAGACCGCCCACCATAATGCAAGCATTAAGCTGAACAGGAAGATAAATACCGATTGCAAAGGGCAATACGGGAATACCGACAACTTCAACAACAACTGCAATAGCAGCGCCTGTGAACACAAGAGCCCACGGCAAATTAGCGTCCATAACGCCTTCAACAATAAGCTTCATAAGGGTTGCTTGGGGAGCTGCCAACTGTTCAGAGCCAAAGCCCCACGCCTTATCAAGAAGATAAAGTGTGCCGCCGATAGCCAAAGCAGAAGCAACAACACCGATAACCTCGGCATACTGCTGTTTCTTAGGTGTTGCGCCTAAAAGGAAGCCGGTTTTAAGGTCTTGCGAGGTGTCGCCCGAAATTGCGGCAACAATACAAATAATAGAACCAATAGCAATGGCACTGGCCATACCTGCTGCACCTGTGCTGCCTGTTAATTTAAGAATTAAGGTTGCAATCAAAAGTGTTGCAATAGCCATACCTGAAACAGGGTTATTTGAGCTACCAACAATGCCAACCATACGTGAAGAAACGGTTGCAAAGAAGAAGCCAAATACAACAATAATAATTGCACCAATGGGATTAACAGGGATTGCAGGAACAAGCCAAATAAGAAGGGTTAAAACTGCAATAACAATTAAAACAACCTTCATATTCATATCTCTTGCAGTGCGATCGGTAGAATTTGCGCCTGCACCCTTAATGCTCTTTAAAGCACCCGAGAAAGTGCTGATAATAAGCGGTAACGATTTAATAAGGCTTATAATACCGCCTGCTGCCAAAGCACCTGCACCGATGTAACGGATGTAGCTGCTCCAAATAGCACCGGCCCCTCCCTCGGCAAACATTTCACCGATAGTTTGGTCAACACCGGGATAAAGAATGCTGTTTTCACCGAAAAGCACGATTAAGGGGATAAGCACCATCCAGCTTAAGATACCACCTGCGAACATGTAAGAAGAAATTCTTGCACCGCAGATATAACCAACTGACATAACAGCGGGGTAAATTTGTGTACCGATAGTACCCTTAAAGCCCTTAATAGTATAGGAAACCTCACCCGCAACAAGCTTTAAGCCATCAATAATAAACTTAAAGAGAGCCGCAAAGCCCATACCTGCAAAAACAGTTGATGCATTTGCACCGCCCTTTTCACCTGCCAAAAGAACCTCTGCACAAGCGGTGCCTTCGGGATAAGGAAGGGTTGCATGTTCTTTAACAATTAAAGCGTTGCGAAGGGGCACCATAAAGAAAACACCCAAAAGACCGCCGATTAAAGCGATAAGTGTGATTTCTAAAATGCCGGGCTTGTCCATTTTACCTTCAGCAGCCCAGAGAAAAAGTGCGGGCAAGGTAAAAATTGCGCCTGCTGCCAAGGATTCACCTGCCGAGCCGGCAGTTTGAACGATGTTACTTTCCAAAATTGAGTTTCTACGCATAATAATGCGAATAACACCCATTGCAATAACGGCTGCAGGAATTGATGCCGACACTGTCATACCAACACGCAAACCAAGATATGCATTTGCTGCGCCGAAGACTACCGCCAACAAAACACCCATAATAATAGATGTAACGGTAAGCTCTGCTGTTACCTTTTCGGCGGGAATATAAGGCTTAAATTCATTTTTGTTGTCCATATTCTCTCCATTCCTGTCGACATAAATCGACCAAAAAATTTTCAGTGACCAAGTTATAATACCATAAAAAGCGCTTTAAAGCAACAAATTTATTTAAGGTCGCCTAAAATTTCCAATAAAAGCTTATAGGTGCGGTCGATAGAATAAACATCGGCTTTTTCGTTAACGGTGTGCACATCACAAAGTGTTGGGCCTATTGCGATGCAGTCGATATCCTCAATGCGGGATGCAAACACCGCACATTCAAGCCCTGCGTGAATTGCCTCGCATTTGGCATCTTTATTATATAAACGCTTATAAACCGCCTTGTAGGTTTCGCGAAGAGGTGAATCTGTGCGGTATTCCCAAGGGGGATAATAACCCGAAACATAGCTTTCGGCATTAGTTTTTTCAGCAAAAGAAACCATTTCAGCCATTAGCTTTCTTAAATCGGCCTCTTTGTTACTGCGAAGTGCAGAATTGAAAATTATCGCGTTTTCTTCGGTTTTTAAAACGCCCAAATTAAGCGAGGTTTCAACCAAGTTTTCAATATCCTCGCTCATTTTAACAATGCCGTTCGGTATAAAGCAGAGTGTGAAAATTACGGCATTTGTTGATGGCCTGTCCATAACATTAAATTCACCGCTACCGACTGATAAAATGTCATATTCGAATCCGTTTTCCAAAACGGGAATTTCGGTTTTTATTGCCTTTAAACAGGTGTTAAATTCTTTTATAAGCTCATCTTTGTTTTGTGTTAAAACAACTGCTTGACAGCGGTTTGTAATGGCGTTTACTTTATCACCGCCGTTTACTGAAATTATATCAAACTGGGCCTTTTCGGCAATTTCATTTAAAACCCTGCCCATTAAAATGTCGGCATTACAGCGGTTTTTGTTGATATCAACGCCCGAATGACCGCCCAAAAGACCGCAAAGTGTAAGCTTTAAGGCAGTACCGTTTTTCTTTTCGTATGAAAACGGCAGAGTGATTTTAACATCAGCGCCGCCCGCACAGGAAACGGTTACGACACCCTCATCCTCAGAGTCGAGATTTATCATTCTTTTAGCATTTAGCTTTGACATATCAAGTGCCGCAGCGCCAAGCATTCCGATTTCCTCATCAGTTGTGAAAACTGCCTCAATTTCAGGGTGAGAAATATCATCGCTTTCCAAAATACTTAAAATCATCGCAACAGCAATACCATTATCAGCGCCAAGTGTTGTGCCTTTGGCTTTCAAAAAATCACCGTCAAGGTAAAGCTCTAACCCGTCACGCAAAAAGTCTGTTTTACTGTCAGCGGTTTTTTGGCACACCATATCTAAATGCCCCTGTAAAATAACCGGTTCGGCGTTTTCAAAACCCTTTGTGGCAGATTTGTAAACTATTACATTTTTTGCATCGTCTAAATAATATCTAAGTGAGTGCTTTTTGGCAAAATTCACACAATAATCGGCAATTTTTCCCATATCACCCGACCCGTGCGGGATTTTTGAAATTTCATTAAAATAATAAAAAACGCGGTTGCTGAAAAGCTTTTCTAAAGTTTGCATAAATTTTCAGTTTCTCCAAAGATTTAATAGTTGTAAAATATAATACCATTTTTAGGCAAATTTTTCAAGATTTATAATACACCTCTTATATGTATTGTTGACTAAACCTTAATTTAAAACAATTTAAATATTAACCCCCTAAAACAGCTTAGGGGGTGTATTTATTTAATATATTTTTTACAACCTTTATACACACCGTAATTTTTATAACTGCGGCAACAAAATAAATAAAGTAAGAAAAACCGTCTAACCGCGAAAAAAGGTTGCCAAAGGTGACGGTGCTTATTGCCGAGCCGTAAGGGTATGAAAGCTTGCCCGAAAAGGTTGTGCCAAAAAGCAAAATTGAATTAAAAATTGTGATAAGCAAAAACAAGTTGCCGACCAAGACACCGCCAAAAGCCGATTTTTTAGATGCCCCGATTTGCTTTGCATAAAGTGCCAAAACCGAAATTGGCAAAGTGACCGATTTTATATACATAATGCTTTGCGAAAAAAGATTTTTTATATTTGGAAAGCTGTAAATATAAATGTTTTCGAAATTAAAATCCTTAAAGGTGGCAAAGAAAAAGAAAATAATAAGCCCACCGCACAAAAGCCCCGAAATAAGCGAAAAATTTAAAATTTCGTTTTGCTTTTTAAAGCAAAAATACAAAAGCGGAATTAAAAAAATCGTTAAAATGAAAAAATTTGGTGTTTTGGTTAACAGGTTTTTTGAAATGAAATTTAAAAAGGTTATAAAAGTATTGCCCACAGTATATAGGGCAACAAAAAGTACGGGATATTTTAAAAGGTCAACCCTTAACACCGCATAAAACACCAAAAGTGACAGCAAAAGCGAAATTATAAAGCCCAAAAAGGTAAGCTTATTTGCATTTTTAAGGGGTAGATTTATAATGCTTTCGCCCAAAACAAAAAGAACAGCAAGCATTATAAAATGAAGTGAAAAGGATTTAGTATTTTTCAAAATAATACCCCGTTTCATTGGTTTTAATTGTTGGCAAGATGGGGCTTAACTGCTCGTAAATTTCAAAAAGGCGGTTTTTAATATCTTTGTTTTGCTGTTTTTGTGCATCAAACAAAGACATTAAATCATACCCAACGCTAACCGATGAAATTGGCTCGGTCTTTAAAAGCTCGGCCGCATTTTCGGTTTTTAAAAACCGAATTGAAAGGGTTATATCCTTTTCCTCTTTACAATACCGCATAATGCCCCCAAGCTTTTGTTGGCTTATACCCTTGCCAACCGCAACCACACCGCAATGTGAAAGTAAAAGGGGCTGTGTGGTTTGCTTTTTTACTTCATCAATGGCTTTTATGAGGGTGCGCCCCTGACCTGTCAGTAAAACTCGCTGTTGTCCCTCGGCTTCAGTATTCACCACCACCGCCTCAAACGAAACGGTATAAAGCGCTTTATCATAATCTACACCGATAGCGGTAACCAAATATTCCTGCGGTTTATCCCCACAACCGCAAAGAAAAAGTGTAAGCATTAGCATAATAATTATTTTTTTCATTTTTTGCCCCGCCTTATAAGATTTTTGTTAAAAAACGGGCGGGTTTTCATATACTGCCACGGCACCCGCCACAAGCTGTCTTTAAGTGACTGAAAATTTGTGCGGTTTAGCGATAGCACCGCATTTTCACCAAAGGAATTTAGCGACACAATATACATTAAAAGCATTATTGCACCACCAAAAAGGCCGTAAAGCCCAAAAAATGCCGACAAAATTAAAAATATAAGCCGTAAAAAGAAAACCGCCGCACGAAGTTTGGGCAGCATTAACCCCGCAATGCCCGAAAGGGCAACAATTATCAGAGTTGGGGCGCTTATGATTTTGGCCTCTACCGCCGCTTGTCCCACAACAAGACCGCCCACAATACTTAAAGCAGGGCCAATGTTTTGGGGCATTCTTACCCCTGTTTCCTTTAAAATTTCAAAAATTAAAATCATACCCACCGTTTCGCCCACAATAGAAAACGGCACCGCCGACCGCAAACTCATAACCGTTATTAAAAAGCTTGTGGGCAAAAATTCGGGGTGGAGGGTGGTTATTGCCACAAAAAGTGCAGGTAAAATAATGCTTAAACCAAAGCAAAAATACCGCATTATTCTGCCAAGCGTTCCCATCCAAAAGGTTTGGTAATAATCCTCGTCCGACTGAAAATTTTCCGAAAATAAATAAGGTATTGTTGCAACCATTGGTGTGCCGTCAACAAAAATGGCAATTCTGCCTTCTAAAAGCCGTGCGGCAACTACATCGGGGCGTTCGGTCAGTCCGCTTGTTTTAAAAAGCGAAAAGGGGTGGGGCGAAATTTGCTCGGTTATATAATTTGTATCTAAAACCCCGTCGATATCAATTTTTTGAAGCTTTCCTTTTAACTTTTTAAGCGTTTTTTTATTTATAAGTGTGTCTAAATAGCAAATAAACACCCTTGTACCCGACCGACTGCCCATTTTTAGCATTTCAATTGATAAATCGGGTGTTTGAAGCTTTCGGCGAAGCATTGCAAGGTTTAAAAGCCCCGCCTCCTCGAACCCCTCACGCGGACCTTGTAAAATACGCTCGTTTTCGGGCTCGGATATACCCCTTGTTTTAAAGCCCTTAACATCAACCGACAAGGCGCTTTTACTGCCGTCTATCAGCAGGGCTGCCTCGCCGTAGATTATCCCCTCTAAAATTTGGGATAAATCGCTTTGAATTTTAACCGTGCCCGCAAAAAGCAGCTGCCTATTAACATATTCGGTAATATTGGGGCTATCATTTGGGACATCCATTTCAACAAGGGGACTTATAACCGCATCGTGCAACTGTTCGGTGTTTACCATACCGTCTATAAACAAAACCGCCGCATTAAAGCCAACACTTTTTCGTGCGGTTATCCGCTTTATGCGAAGGGTAACATCGTTTTTAAAAATTTGCTGAAAGGTTTTAATATCTTCTTCTAAATTGCCTGTTATGAAAACATTTTCATAATCCTTTAAAGTGGCTGCCATAATTTTCACCTCAATAAGTTTATTATGGCAAAAATTATCCCTTAAATACAAAAAACTAACTGCACTTGGCAGTTAGTTTTTTTCCTCTAAATATTCTTCTAAACAATAACCCTTGGCATTTATTTCCTTTGCGGCGTTGATACCGACAAAGCGCCAATGCCACGGCTCGTAAATAATGCCGCCTGTTATATCCATTTTATCCTTTGCATAGCGCATTATAAAGCCGTAATCTTCGGCATTTTCTTTGAGCCACTTAAACGCCTTTGTGTTTTCAAAGGATTCGTTTGTGGTGTTAAAATCTACCGCTAAACCCGTGTGGTGCTCGCTTGTGCCGGGTATGGCCACGCGGGAGGCGGCTTCTTTATAGGCGTTTTCATCAGAATAGCCCTTGTCCTTCCACTTTTTAACCTGTGCATCGAAAAGTGTTTTTTGTGTGCCGTAATCGCGCCAAGCCGAAATAATGCCAATTTCCTTTTCGCCGATTTCGGCACGGCAGGCATCCATCATTGCTTTAAGATATGGCCACATATCCTTATCAAGCTTTCGATAAACCTCTGCCTGAGAAAACCACTTGTATTCGCTTGGGAAAACCATTAAATTTTCGTTATAATTATGGTCTTCGGGCAACGGATTTTTAACATTTACCAAAAGCATTCTTTCATAAGTTGCGTCCCCCTCAAAATTGCCGAGTGTCACCTTTTGGGGCGTTGGTTCGGAGCTTATTTGTTCTTCACTTTGTTGTGTTTCACTGTTGACCGACTGATTTTGCGAGCTGCTTTGGTTGTCGCTGTTATTATTTTTATCATCGCCGCCCATTATAGATGTAACGATAAACACCGTTAAACTAATTGCGGCAATAAGCACAACCGACACAGCAGCTAAAAACAAATTTCGGCGCAAAATTGCCTGTTGGCGTTTAGATTTTGTTGCCATATTATCACCTATTCGTCTAATTTTAATACCGCCATAAATGCCTCTTGCGGAACTTCAACATTGCCTAAGCGGCGCATACGTTTTTTACCCTCTTTTTGCTTTTCAAGAAGCTTCTTTTTACGGGTAATGTCACCGCCATAGCATTTTGCAAGTACATCCTTACGCATTGCCTTTACGGTTTCACGAGCGATAACCTTGCCCGAAACCGCAACCTGAACAGGCACCTCGAAAAGCTGACGGGGGATAAATTCCTTTAACTTTTCGGCAATTTTACGGGCACGGGTATAAGCGTTATCACTGTGAACAATAAACGATAAAGCATCCACATTATCACCCGCAAGTAAAACATCCAATTTTACAAGCTTTGACTTTTCATAGCCCTTCATTTCATAGTCATAGCTGGCATAACCCTTTGTGCGCGATTTTAACGCGTCAAAAAAGTCGTAAACAATTTCGCCCATTGGCATTATATAATGTATATCAACACGGTCACCCATATATTTCATATCGGTATAAACGCCGCGGCGTTCTTCACAAAGTTGCATTATTGTGCCGACATAACCGCTTGGTGAATAAATGTGCACATCCGCCACCGGCTCAAGCGCGTCTACAATAATTGCGGGGTCGGGGTAGTTTGTGGGGTTATCAACCGTGATAGTTTCACCCGTTGCCAAGGTGAATTTATATTCAACGCTGGGTGCGGTGGTAACAAGGTCAAGGTTATATTCACGCTCTAACCTTTCTTGAATAATTTCCATATGCAAAAGCCCCAAAAAGCCGCAACGAAAACCAAAGCCCAATGCGTTTGAGGATTCGGGCTCAAACATAAGGGAAGCATCGTTAAGCTGCAATTTATCCAAAGCATCTCTTAAATCGGGGTATTTTGCGCCGTCGGCGGGGTAAATACCGCAAAAAACAACAGGGTTTACCTTGCGGTAGCCGTCAAGCGCTTTTTTGGTTGGGTTTTCAGCAAGGGTAATAGTGTCGCCCACACGGGCTTCGCTAACGGTTTTAATTGATGCCGCAAGATAACCAACCTCGCCCGCCTCTAAAACCTCGCAGGGCTCAAGTGCGGTTGCACTTTTACGGCCAAGCTCAACAATGCCGAACTCGGCGCCGGTTGCCATCATTTTAATAACATCGCCGCTTTTAATCTTACCGCTAACCACACGGAAATATACAATAACACCCTTGTAAGAGTCATAATAAGAGTCAAAAATAAGTGCTGAAAGGGGTGCGTTTCTATCACCCTTAGGCGCGGGGATTTCGGTAACAATTTTTTCCAAAACCTCTTCAATATTTATGCCCGTTTTGGCAGAAATTAAAGGCGCATTGTCAGCAGGGATGCCGATAATATCTTCAATTTCGGCTTTTACCCTGTCCGGCTCGGCAGAAGGCAAGTCAATTTTATTTATAACCGGCAAAATTTCAAGCCCGTGGTCAACCGCCAAATATGTGTTTGCCAAGGTTTGCGCTTCAATGCCCTGACTTGCATCAACAATTAACACCGCACCCTCGCAAGCGGCGAGCGAGCGTGAAACCTCATAATTAAAGTCAACGTGACCGGGGGTGTCGATTAAATTAAGCTCGTACTTTTCGCCGTCGGCGGCATTATAATAAAGGGTAACTGCGTGCGCCTTAATGGTAATGCCGCGTTCCCTTTCCAAATCCATACTGTCAAGAATTTGTTCCTCCATATCGCGACTTGCAACCGATTCGGTATGCTCTAAAAGTCGGTCAGCCAAGGTGGATTTACCGTGGTCGATATGGGCAACAATGCAAAAATTTCTAATTTTGTCAAGCGGAAATGACACTTTCATTTCTCCTTATTGCGTAGTTTATAGTATTGTAACATAAAATTTTAAAATTTACAATTTATTTCTTTTATATTTCTTGACATTATATATATTAAGTGATAAAATATCTATAATCTTTAAAGCGGTGCTGTGACACCGGCAAGGTTGAAATTTAAAAATAAAACGGCATAGTGGCTTTCTATGTCATTATATTTGTGCATTTCGGTCTTGCCCTTGGGCAAGCTTTTTTTATATCTTAAAACAGGCGGTGGCAAAAATGACAATTAAAAACGCAATGGTTTATGAAAATAATAAATTCGTTTGTAAAGATTTTTCTGTTCCATTTTCATCTGTTGCCCCTTCATTTAATAATTTATTTATTTTACCGGCTTTTTGTGATGTACATGTACATTTACGTGAGCCGGGTTTTTCTTATAAAGAAACAATTAAAAGCGGTACCGCGGCGGCAGCCCACGGCGGTTTTTCGGATGTGTGCAGTATGCCAAACCTAAACCCCGTGCCCGACAGTAAGGAAAATTTACAAAAACAGCTTGATATTATTGAAAACGATGCTGTTATAAATGTTCACCCTTATGCCGCAATTACGGTAGGGCAAAAGGGCGAAGAATTAACACCGTTTGACGATTTAAAGCACGCCTTTGCTTTTTCGGATGACGGACGGGGCGTACAGTCGAGAGAACTTATGAAATCCGCTATGCAAAAATCCAAAGCGCTTGACAAAATAATTGTTGCCCATTGTGAAGAAAATTCGCTGCTTCGTGGTGGATATATCCACGACGGTGAATATGCTAAAACCCACGGTCACCGTGGCATTTGCAGTGAAAGTGAATGGCTGCCCATTAAACGCGATTTAGAGCTTGCAAAGGAAACCCATTGCAAATACCATGTCTGCCACATTTCCACAAAGGAAGGTGTTGAGCTTATAAGAAAAGCCAAGGCCGAGGGGGTTGATGTTACCTGCGAAACCGCACCCCATTACCTTGTATTTAATGATATGGATTTACAGGAAGACGGCAGGTGGAAAATGAACCCGCCGATAAGAAGCGAGGCCGACCGCCTTGCTTTGATAGAGGGTGTGAAAGACGGCACTATTGATATGATAGCGACCGACCACGCACCGCACAGTAAGGATGAAAAATCAAAGGGACTTGAAAACAGCGCCTTTGGTGTGGTGGGAATTGAAACCTCATTCCCTGTTATGTATACGCACCTTGTGAAAACGGGAATAATCACATTAGAAAAGCTTGTTGAAATTATGGCTATAAACCCAAGAAAGCGCTTTGGCATTAAAGAAAGCGGCTTCACAGTTTGGGATTTAGATAAAAAATTCACAGTAACCCCGTCAGAATTTATATCGCTTGGAAGAGCAACACCATTTAAGGACTGCCAGCTTTTCGGCGAATGTATTATGACGGTTGCAAACGACAAAATTGCCTATTTGAAAGAGAATTTGGGGGAATAATTTATGGCAAAGAGAACAGACATTAAAAAGGTTTTAATTATTGGCTCGGGCCCGATTGTTATTGGCCAAGCAGCCGAATTTGACTATGCCGGCACACAGGCCTGCCTTGCTTTAAAGGAGGAGGGCTATGAGGTTGTGCTTTGCAACTCGAACCCGGCAACCATTATGACCGACACCACCATTGCCGACAAGGTTTATATGGAACCCTTGACACTTGAATTTGTAGCAAAGGTTATCCGCTACGAACGCCCCGATGCTATTGTTCCCGGTATCGGCGGACAAACAGGTCTTAACCTTGCAATGCAGCTTGAAGAAAAGGGCATTTTAAAGGAGTGCGGTGTTGAGCTTTTGGGTACAAGCAGTGAAAGTATTCAGCGTGCCGAGGACCGCGAAATGTTTAAAGAGCTTTGCCAATCTATCGGCGAGCCGACAATTCCGTCTGAAATCACCTATAACCTTGATGATGCAAAGCGTGCGGCAGCTGAAATCGGCTACCCTGTTGTTTTGCGCCCTGCCTTTACCTTGGGCGGTACAGGCGGCGGCTTTGCCAATAACGAGCAGGAGCTTGTAGAAATTGGTCTTAATGCGTTTAAGTTATCCCCCGTTCATCAGGTTTTAATTGAAAAAAGCGTTAAGGGCTATAAAGAAATTGAATTTGAGGTTATGCGCGACGGTAAGGACAACGCCATCACCATTTGCGGTATGGAAAATATCGACCCCGTTGGTGTTCACACAGGCGACTCTATCGTTGTTGCCCCTATTATGACACTTAACGACCACGACCTTAAAATGCTTAACGACAGCGCAATTAAGCTTATTCGTGAGCTTAAAATTGAAGGCGGATGTAATGTTCAGTTTGCTTTAAACCCCAACAGCTCGGAATATTATCTTATTGAAGTTAACCCCCGTGTTTCTCGCTCGTCCGCACTTGCATCAAAGGCAAGCGGATACCCTATTGCGCGTGTTACTGCCAAAATTGCGGTTGGTATGACCTTGGAGGAAATTAAAATTGCCAACACCACCGCTGCTTTTGAGCCACAGCTTGACTATGTAATTGCAAAATTGCCCCGCTTCCCCTTTGATAAGTTTACCACCGCGTCAAACACACTTGGTACACAAATGAAAGCAACGGGTGAGGTTATGGGCATTGGCTCTACATTAGAAGAATCACTTTTAAAGGGCACACGCTCACTTGAAATTGGTGTAAACCACCTTTACCACCACAAGTTTGACAATATGAGCGATGATGAATTGCGTGAATATATCAGCGAATTCCGTGACGACAATCTTTTTGCTATTGCCGAGCTTTTGTATAGAGGTGCAACAGTTGAAGAAATTCACGAAATCACCAAAATCACCGCATTCTTCCTTGAAGCAATTAAACGCATTATCGATATGGAGCAAACCCTTAAAGATAACGCCTTCAACCTTGAAATTTTAAAAAGCGCAAAAAAAATGGGCTTTTCGGACAAGTATGTTGCTCGTTTGTGGGACTGCACCGAAATTGAGGTTTATAACTTCCGTAAAGAGCATAAGCTTTTCCCCGTTTTCCGTATGGTTGACACCTGCCACACAGGTGCATATATCCCTTACTTCTATTCATCCTACACAGGTGAAAATACATCGGTTTTAACAAACAAAAAGAAAATTGTGGTGCTGGGTGCAGGTCCTATCCGTATAGGTCAGGGTGTTGAATTTGACTATTCAACCGTTCACGCCGTAACCACCATTAAAAATTCGGGCTATGAAGCAATTATTATAAACAACAACCCCGAAACCGTTTCGACCGACTATACCACAGCCGACAAGCTTTATTTCGAGCCCTTAACCCCCGAAGATGTAATGAACATTATCGATTTTGAACAACCCGACGGTGTAATTGCATCCCTTGGCGGTCAAACTGCAATTAACCTTGCCGAGCCACTTCGTGACAGAGGCGTTAAGCTTATCGGTACCGACTGTGACGCTATTGAACGCGCCGAAAACCGTGACAGCTTTGAAAAAATTCTTAAAGAACTTGATATTCCCCAACCCAAAGGTCGCGCAGTTACCAAAATTGAAGACGGCATAAAAGCCGCAACTGAAATTGGTTATCCTGTGCTTGTTCGCCCCTCCTTCGTTTTGGGTGGCCGTGCAATGCAAATTGTTGCCGATGAAGAACAACTTCGCAAATACCTTAAAACTGCGGTTGAAATTGATGAAGACCGTCCCGTTTTGGTTGACAAATATATCCAAGGTAAAGAGGTTGAGGTTGACGCTATTTGCGACGGTGTAAATGTGTTTGTGCCCGGTATTATGGAGCTTGTTGAACGCACAGGTATCCACAGCGGTGACTCGATAAGCGTTTACCCTGCATTCAGCATTTCCAACAAGGTAAAGGGTACAATTTTACAGTATGCTAAAAAATTGGGCCTTGGCATTGGCATTGTTGGTCTTTACAACATTCAGTTCATTGTTGATGAAAACGAAAATGTTTACATTATCGAAGTTAACCCCCGTTCATCCCGTACTGTGCCTTTCCTTTCAAAAGCCACAGGTTACTCGCTTGCCGACATTGCGACCGAGGTTATTTTGGGCAAAACCTTAAAAGAACAGGGCATTTTCGACCTTTACCCCGAAGAAAAGAACCGTTGGTATGTAAAGGTGCCTGTATTCTCATTCAATAAAATCCGCGGTCTTGATGCATATTTATCCCCCGAAATGAAGTCGACCGGTGAAGCCATTGGTTATGACGATAAATTAAACCGCGCACTTTCAAAGGCATTGCAGGCAAGCGGTATGAAGGTGCAAAATTATGGTACAGTATTTGTTACCATTGCCGACAAGGATAAAGAAGAGGCATTACCACTTGTTCGCCGTTTCTATAACCTTGGCTTTAACATTGAAGCAACCAGCGGTACTGCAAAATTTCTTAAAGAAAACGGCATAAACACCCGCGTTTTGAAAAAAATAAGTGAAGATGCCGACGAAATCCGCGATGCACTTCGCCAAGGTCATATTGCTTATGTAATTAACACAAGCGATATTGCTTCCCGCGGTCAAGCAAACGATGGTCACCAAATTCGTGCCTTTGCAACCGAAAATAATGTGACTATCTTTACCGCACTTGACACCGTTCGTGTGCTTTTGGATGTTTTAGAGGAAACAACTCTTACAATTTCTACTATTGATGCATAGGAGATAAAACACTATGACACAAGGAATTTATAAAATTCTTTACAACTTTGCATTGACCGACACCGTTTACAGTATGGTGCTTGAGGGCAATACTTCCGCCCTTATTGCCCCCGGTCAATTTGTAAACATTAAGCTTGAGGGCAAATTCTTGCGCCGACCTATTTCGGTTTGTGATTTTAACGATAAAACCATTACCATAATTTACAAGGTGGTGGGTGAAGGCACTGCCCAAATGTCAAAAATGAAGGCGGGCGAAACGCTTGATGTTTTAGTTGGTCTTGGCAACGGCTTTAACCCCGAAAAAGCGGGTGAAAAACCACTTTTAATTGGCGGTGGTGTGGGTATTCCCCCGCTTTACAACCTTTGTAAAGAGCTTTTAAAAATGGGCAAAAAGCCCACCGTTATTTTGGGCTTTAACACAAAAAGCGAAATTTTTTACGACAAAGCATTTAAAGAACTTGGCGTCGATGTAATTGTTACAACAGTTGACGGAAGCCAAGGTGTAAAGGGCTTTGTAACCGACGCCTTCCCCGAAGATTATGACTATTTCTTCACTTGCGGACCAATGCCAATGTTTAAGGCCATTGAAAAGGTGGCAAAAACAAGCGGTCAGTACAGCTTTGAAGAGCGTATGGGCTGCGGCTTTGGTGCTTGTATGGGTTGCAGCTGCAAAACAAAATACGGCAACAAGCGAATTTGCAAGGACGGCCCCGTTCTTTATAGGGAGGAAATTATATGGTAAGCACAAAGGTTAATTTATGCGGTATCGAGCTTGATAACCCAATTATCCCCGCAAGCGGCACCTTTGGTTTTGGTTATGAATTTGCCGACCTTTACGATATAAACCGACTTGGCACATTTTCCTTTAAAGGCACCACCCGTGATGAGCGTTTTGGCAACCCCACACCGCGAATTGCCGAATGCGAAAGCGGAATGCTTAATTCAGTCGGTCTCCAAAACCCTGGTGTTGAAAAGGTAATATCACACGAACTACCAAAACTTCGGGAATGCTTTAACAAAAAGGTTATGGCAAATGTCAGCGGTTTTTCGATTGAAGATTATGCCTATACCTGTGAAAAATTAAACGACCAAGACCAAATCGGTTGGTTTGAAGTTAATATTTCTTGCCCCAATGTTCACGGTGGCGGTTTGGCATTTGGTACAAACGCAAAAAATGCCGCTGAAGTAACAAAAGCGGTTAAAAAGGTGACAACCAAGCCCGTATTCATAAAATTATCCCCCAATGTTACCGACATTACCGAAATTGCAAAGGCATGTGAGGCCGAGGGTGCTGACGGTGTGTCGCTTATTAACACACTTTTGGGTATGCGAATTGATTTAAAAACCAAAAAACCAATTTTGGCAAACAAAATGGGTGGTTTTTCGGGTCCCGCAATTAAGCCGGTGGCACTTCGTATGGTTTATCAGGTTTACGATGCGGTAAAAATTCCAATTATCGGTATGGGCGGTGTTGAAACTGCCGAGGATGTAATTGAAATGATGCTTGCAGGCGCAACCGCTGTGCAGGTTGGTGCGGCAAACCTTGTTAACCCCTATGCTTGTCGCGATATTATAAATATGTTACCAAAAACAATGGAAAAATATAAAATAAATGACTTAAAAGATATTATAGGAGGAGCACACAATGGGTAGGGATGTAATTATCGCTTGCGATTTTGCAAGCAAGGAACAAGTTTTTGAATTTTTGGATAAATTTACAGGCAAAAAGCCCTTTGTTAAAATTGGTATGGAGCTTTTTTATGCCGAAGGCCCCGAAATTGTTCGTGAAATTAAAGCAAGAGGTCACAAAATCTTTTTAGACTTAAAGCTTCACGATATCCCAAACACAGTTAAAAAATCAATGGCGGTTTTATCTCGCCTTGATGTTGATATGACAAACCTCCACGCAGCAGGCACAGTTAATATGATGCAGGCAGCTTTGGAGGGGCTTACCCGTCCCGACGGTACCCGCCCAATGCTTATTGCGGTGACCCAGCTCACCTCTACCGACCAAGAAAGCATGGAAAACGACCTTTTGATTAAACAGCCGATTGATGAGGTTGTTATGCACTATGCCGCAAATGCTGCAAAGGCAGGTCTTGACGGTGTTGTTTGCTCACCTTTGGAAGCCGGTAAGGTACACGACCGTTGCGGTAAAAACTTTGTTACAGTTACCCCCGGTGTTCGCTTTGCTGATGGTGACATTGGCGACCAAAAGCGCGTTATGACACCCGCCGCCGCCAAGGAAATCGGCAGCGATTACATAGTTGTAGGCCGTCCAATTACCGCCGCCGCTGACCCTGTTGCAGCATATGAAAGATGCTGTAGTGAATTTATAGGATAATATGTAATGCGTAATTCGTAATGCGTAATGCGTAATTAAAAGGAGAAGAAAAATGGAAGGTTATAAAAGAGAGTTTATTGAGTTTTTAGAAAATGCAAGTGTTTTAAAATTTGGTGATTTTACTGCTAAATCAGGTAGAAAAATTCCTTATTTCATAAACGCGGGCGACATTAAAACAGGCGACCAAATTTCAAAGCTTGGCGAATTTTATGCCAAAGCATATTTTGAAAAAATCGGCAACAAGAAAACCGTACTTTACGGCCCTGCTTATAAAGGTATTCCGATTGCTGTTTCAGTGGCTTGTGCCTTATCAAAAGACGGTTTAGATGTTCCGTTTTTCTTCAACCGCAAGGAAGAAAAAGACCACGGCGAAGGCGGTGTTTTCGTTGGTTACAAACCCCAAGGCGAAGACATTGTAATTGTTGAGGATGTTATCACCGCAGGTACCGCTATTAGAGAAAGTATGGAAATTTTGTCAAGCGTCAAAGACAGCAAGGTTTCCGCAGTTTTCGTTATGGTTGACCGCAAGGAAAAGGGTAAAACCGAAAAGAGCGCAATGGCCGAGGTTGGCGAAGAATTTGGATTCCCTGTATATTCGGTTGTTGATGTTTATGATATTATCGAATACCTTGAAGAAGACCCCAAAAACGCCGAAAATGTAGAAAGAATTAAAAATTATCTCGCTATTAATGGTGCAAAGGAATAATTAAAATGAGAAGTTTAATTGATATTGCAGAACTTTCAGTCAAGGAAATTGACAAATTACTTGCCACCGCAAACGATATTATCGAAAACCCCGCAAAATATGCCGAAAAATGCAAGGGCAAGAAGCTTGCAACCCTGTTTTTCGAGCCCTCAACCCGTACTCGTTTAAGCTTTGAAGCCGCAATGTACGAGCTTGGCGGTAATGTTTTGGGCTTTTCCGAAGCACAAAGCAGCTCGGCCTCAAAAGGTGAAAGCGTTGCCGACACTGCAAAGGTTGTTTCTTGCTATGCCGACATAATTGCAATGCGCCACCCCAAAGAAGGTGCACCGCTTGTGGCTTCTATGAACGCAAGTATACCCGTAATTAACGCGGGTGACGGCGGTCACAACCACCCAACACAAACCTTGGCAGATTTACTTACCATTAAGCGCGAAATGGGCCGACTTGATAACCTAACCGTTGGTTTTTGCGGCGACTTAAAGTTTGGCAGAACTGTGCACTCGCTTATAACTGCGCTTCGCCGTTATGAAAACATAAAATTTGTTCTTATTTCACCAAATGAATTAAAGCTTCCAACCTATGTTAAGGAATCACTTAAAAAGGATAACTTTGAAATTATTGAAACCACCGATTTAGAAGCCGTTATGCCTGAGCTTGACATACTTTATATGACACGCGTACAAGGTGAGCGCTTCTTTAACGAGGAAGACTATTTACGCCTTCGTGACAGTTATATTTTAACCCCTGAAAAAATGCAGCTTGCAAAGGAAAAAATGGCGGTACTTCACCCGCTACCCCGTGTAAATGAAATCAGCGTTGCGGTTGATAAGGACCCCCGCGCTTGTTATTTCAAGCAGGTGCTTAACGGCAAATATATGCGTATGGCACTTATCTTAATGCTTTTGGAGGTGGAATAAATGACAGTTGACACCATTAAAAACGGAATTGTAATTGACCATATCACCGCAGGGCTTGGTATGAAAATTTATTCACTTTTAAAGCTTGAAGAGCTTGATTGCTCGGTAGCACTTATTAAAAATGCACCAAGTCGCAAAATGGGCAAAAAGGACATTATAAAAATTAACGAAGCCATTGACTTAAAGGCGGATATTTTGGGCTATGTTGACCCCGATGTTACGGTTAACATTATAAAAGACGGTAAAACCGTTGAAAAAAGACAAATTGCATTGCCCGAAAGGTTGGAAAATGTAATCACCTGCAAAAACCCACGCTGTATTACCACCACCGAGCAGGAGCTTCCCCAAATATTCAAATTAACCGATAAGGAAAACCGTATTTACCGCTGTATTTACTGCGAAAGCAAGGCGAAATAACCTTTTAAAACACGAAGGCAACAATGCTTTCGTGTTTTTTTATTTTTTTAAAATTTACGGACATTTTTCTATCATTTTTTCATTTGCTTTTTAATATAATTTTATTAAATGAGCTTAAAAGAAAGGTGATATTTAAATGAACGGATTTTACCCCGAAGGTAAACTTTACAACACACAGGAAAATAAAAGGTATATGCTTTCCCCCGCAACCCTTTTAGATGCCCAAATAAGAGGGGTGGTTTTGGAGGCGCCCGTTATTATGTGTGACACCGACCACAACCTTATTGTTAATTTAGGATGTATGAAAGGTGTTATTCCACGGTGCGAGGGTGCGATAGGTATTGACAGCGGTACCACCCGCGATATTGCGCTTATATCCCGCGTTGGCAAGCCGGTTTGCTTTATTATAACCGAAATAAAAAGCGATGACGACGGCGAATTATACGCTTTGCTTTCACGCAAAAAGGCACAAACCCTTTGTAAAAGCTATATTGAAAGCGAGTATAAAATCGGTCAGGTAATTGACACGGTTGTAACCCACCTTGAAAGCTTTGGCGCTTTTTGTGATATCGGTTGCGGTAATATTGCACTTTTACCCATTGATGCCATTTCGGTTTCCCGCATTTCACACCCCAAAGACCGATTTTATGTGGGCGACAAAATTAAAGCGGTGATAAAAAGCATTGCCGATGACGGCAAAATCACCCTTTCCCACAAGGAGCTTTTGGGCACTTGGGAGGAAAACGCCCGTGAATTTTCACCGGGGCAAACGGTTACGGGTGTGATTAGAAGCGTTGAGGATTACGGCATTTTTGTAGAAATTACCCCCAACCTTGCAGGCCTTGCCGAGCCGAAAGAAAATGTTAGGGTTGGCCAACAGGCAAGTGTTTTTATTAAAAGCATTTTAAAGGACAAAATGAAAATTAAGCTTATCATTATTGACAGCTTTGAATCAAGCTATATTCCCAAAATTAAATATTACAGCACCGACGAGGTTATTACCGAATGGGAATATTCCCCCAAGGACTGCCGAAAGCAAATTACAACTAAATTTTGCGGTTAAATTAAAGCGATATGGTATGTGCCATATCGCTTTTTTAATTATTAAGGTTGCACTAAAAACAAAGCTGTGATATACTTTTAAAAAGGAGTGTGAGAAAAATGCGTACAATTTGTGTTGCGGGCTTAAATATAAATATTAAAAGCGCTGATGAAGCATTTTTTTCATCACGCTTTAGGGATTACGAATGTGAATTTTCACAAAACCCCGATATGACAATGAAAACCGAGGTTTTAAACAATATAACCGCACCAGAGGGTGAAATTTGCTTTCAGCAAAATCGCGTTTGCCTTTTAAAGCTGCCTGACGGGCGCTTTTGCCGATATTTGAAACACACAAAAACAAACGAAATTGTTTTTATGGTGACATACACCGCTGATTACAGCGATGTTTTAATTGAAATTTTAAACACCCTAAACATTGATGGGCTTGGCCCCACTAATTACGAATATATGTACACCGGCTTTATGTTTGCAAACCGACTGACCGTACTTGGCGGTACTGTGCTTCACGGCTCAAGCATTGCACTTGACGGCGAGGGTTTGGTCTTTTCGGCAGATTCGGGCACGGGAAAATCTACCCACACTAATTTGTGGCGGCAGCACTTTGGCAAGCGTGTAGAAATTATAAACGATGACAAGCCCGCCATAAAAATTGAAAACGGAAAAGCGTTTGTTTACGGCACCCCTTGGAGCGGTAAAACCCCCCTTAACAACAATGTTAAGCACCCCTTAAAAGCCGTTGTGTTTTTAAGCCGAGGGGATGAAAACAAAATAAAGAAAATGGACGCTTTAAATGCAGTTTTAAACCTTTCTCATCAACTGCCCAACCCGTTTTATGACAGTGAAATCGGTACAAAAACGGTTAATTTTATTAAAAAGCTTTACGAAATAAACACCCCTGTTTACGACCTTGAATGTAATATCAGTGATAATGCAGTTGAGGTTTCATATAACGGTATTTTTAAAGGAGAACTTTTATGAAAATTAAAGATGGCTTTATAAAAACCGAAATTGCCGACAAAATTGTTGCTATTCCTGTTGGGGCAAATACGGTTGATTTTTCAGGCGTTATTGTGCTTAACGAAACTGCTTCTTTTTTGTGGGATTTAATGCAAACCGATACCGACAAGCAAGCACTTTTAAAAGCAGTTTTAAATGAATATGACACCGATGAAGAAAGCGCCCTTTCTGACATCGATGCGTTTTTACAAAATTTAAGGGATAAAGATTTTTTATGCGAATAAACAAAAAGTACGAGGCGTTACCCTTTTCAATGCAGGAAATAGGTCCCTTAATTAAAGATTTTATTTCCAAGGAAAAGCAGGTTGCAATAACCGTTACAGGCAATAGTATGAGCCCCTTTTTAAAGGACAAACGCGACAAAGCAGTGCTCTCCCCAATAACAAGAACGCCTCAAAAAGATGATGTGGTTTTATATTTAAGAGATAACGGCACATATGTTTTGCACCGCATTTTTAAGGTTAAAGAAAATGAGTATATTATGCTTGGCGATGCACAGGTTTATCTTGAAAAAGGAATAACCGACAGGCATATAATCGCAGTTGCCACCGCCTTTGAACGCAAAGGCAAACAGCTTAACCGCAACAATTCTTTATACATTTGCTATATTAAGCTTTGGCGGTTTTTATATCCATTTCGCCTTTTAAAAACAAAGGGTGTGAATTTTTTAAAACGCACCTTTAAAAATTAGCTGTCACTTATTGACAATATTTTTAACGGGTGTTATAATTATAATATAAAATTTGAGAGGAGATGTCCCCATGCAAGATATGTACAAATCAGAAAATAAAATTATTTTGGTGCTTATCATCTTATTTGCCGGTACTTTTGGCATACATAATTTTATTTTAGGCGAAACCAAGAAAGGTATTGTTAAAATCGTTCTTGCTGTTCTTTGCAGCATCGCAAGCGTTGTTTTAGCATTTATGGACCTTATCAAAATCGTTAAGGAAGAATACACTGTTAATCCTGACGCATTTATCTAATGTAAAAAATAAAAACCTCGATGCATAGCATCGAGGTTTTTATTTTTTTATTAAAGCTTTGAAAAACCGTGGCTATTTATAAGCGCATCAATTTTTTCACCTTTTTTACAAAGCGGACATTCGTGGGATGAAAGCGAGAAGTAACCGGACAAATCCGAAGGGTTGAATACTGAATTAACACTATATCCATAGCAGGTTTCTTTGGTTGAAAACATTGCTGCAATACCAACAGTAGTACCACCGTAATAATTTATTGCTTCAATAGCGTTTGCAACAGTGGCGCCGGTCGCAACCGAAACCGCCAAAACAAGCACATGCTTACCCTTTATCATAGGGACAATATTATCTCTGAAAATAAGCTGTGAATTATTTACCACTTCGGGTGTAACAACATAAATTGTTTGGTGTGAATTTATATTAACAAAGCTGTTTTTTGTAAGCTCGTTTGCAAGACAAGTGCCAATAACCTCAGTACCGTCAAGGCAAAGAATAGTGTCAATTATCGTTGTGGCATAGTTATAACCGCTGCAAAGCTTGTGCGCAACCGCTTTTGCTTCGGTTAAACGGGATTTTTGCGCCGTAACATCAATATAATAATTAGTGTGTGCGTGGGGAGATGCAAAGTGTCCCTTTGCAACGCGAAGATAAAGATTATCTACACCGGTTTTAATTTTTATTATTTCATTTGATGGCATATTATTGACCTCCCTGTTAACTTTAATTAAATTATATCTTAAATGGCGAAATTTTACAAGAAAATATTAAAAATCTATTGCAAAAAAATGTAGTAATACTTAAAATATATAAATGTAAAACCATATCTTAACAAAATGATGAGAAGAAATTTAAAATGACAGCTTTAAGATTTTTAAAAAACAACATTGTAATGACTGTGGCGCTTATTGCCGCTATCGTTACCTCAATATTAGTGCCGCCCGACAAAAATTATGTTGGGTATTTCGACTTTAAAACGCTGACCTGCCTTTTTTGTGTCTTGGCGGTGGTTTGTGCCTTAAAAAATATACGGTTTTTCTATATTTTAGCACGAAAAATTGTCGAAGCGGGCGGAAATATCCGCGCCTGTGTTTTAATGCTTGTCTACATAACCTTTATCGGCTCTATGCTTATTGCAAACGATATGGCGCTTTTAACATTTTTGCCACTTGGTTATTATGTGCTTTCCACCACCAAAATGGAAAAATATATGGAGGTAACTTTTATTTTACAAAACATTGCGGCAAATTTGGGTGGTATGTTAACCCCCTTTGGCAACCCGCAAAATCTTTATCTTTATTCATTTTTCAAAATTAACACCGCCAAATTTATGGGTATAATGGCACCCTGCTTTGTGGTTGCAATAATTTTAATTACCCTTTGCTGTCTTATTTTTATAAAACCTGAAAAGGTGCTTTTACAAAGACAACGGGTCAATTTGCCGCCAATTAAAACCGTTTTGTATTTGTTGCTTTTCGCCTTTTCGATTTTAATTGTTTTCAGGGGCATACCTTATTGGACAGGGCTTATTGTTATTCCGATTTTCTTAATTTTTATGGACAAAACCGCTTTAAAAGCAGTGGACTATCCGCTTCTTTTAACCTTTGTCTTTTTCTTTATTTTTGCGGGTAATATGGCACGAATTGAAGTAGTAAGAACTGCATTTTCGTATCTTTTATCAAAAAGTACTTTGCTATTTTCGGTGCTTTCCTGCCAGATTATCAGCAATGTTCCGTCGGCGGTTTTACTTTCACAGTTTACCGAAAATTATGCCGATTTGCTTGTTGGTGTAAACATTGGCGGTGCGGGAACGCTTATTGCCTCCCTTGCAAGTCTTATCACTTTCCGCGAGTATGCACACCACAACCCCAATAAATTTAAGCACTACATAATAACCTTTTCAGCATTTAATTTTGGGTTTTTGGCTGTGCTGACTTTATTTGCACTTGTTTGGAACGCAATTTTTTAACGATTTATGTATTACCACATAAATTATTAAAGGAGAAATAATAAAATTTATTCTTTAATTGCAAAAGTTTGCAATATATGCTAAAATATAAATTACATAATTGTTTGAGGAGATTTTTTACTTGATTTATAATAATGTTTTAGAGGCGGTTGGCAACACACCGCTTATTCGACTTCAAAAAATTGTGCCCAAAGACAGCGCGCAGGTGCTTGTCAAATACGAGGGCGTTAATATCGGCGGGTCAATTAAAACCCGCACCGCTTTAAGTATGATTGAATGTGCCGAAAAAAGCGGTAAAATAACCAAAGACACCATTATTGTAGAGCCAACAAGCGGTAACCAAGGCATTGGCCTTTCGCTTATTGGTGCAGTTAAGGGGTATAAGGTTAGAATTATTATGCCCGACTCAGTAAGTGAAGAACGCCGAAAGCTTATTAAGGCTTACGGTGCCGAGCTTGTGTTAATTCACGATGACGGTGATATTGGAAAGTGCATTGAGCAGTGCCTTGAAACCGCACTTAAAATGCAGGAAGAAGATGAAAACGTTTGGGTGCCACAGCAATTTGTAAACCCTGATAACCCCAAAATTCACCGCAACACCACCGCAGTTGAAATTTTAGAGCAAGCCGCCTGCCAAATTGACGGCTTTTGCTCGGGCGTGGGCACAGGCGGTACACTAACCGGCATTGGCGAGGTTTTAAAGCAGCACAACCCCAACATTAAAATTTGGGCAGTAGAGCCCGAAAACGCCGCTATTTTATCGGGCGGAAGCATTGGCACGCATTTACAAATGGGCATTGGCGACGGCATTATACCTGAAAACCTAAACCTTGACATATTTAGCGAAACCGCCATTGTAACTGATGATGAGGCGATTGAAACTTCGAAACGGCTTATTTGTGAAGAAGGTATTTTGTGCGGAATTTCAAGCGGTACAAACGTTGCCGCAGCGCTTCGTATGGCAAAGCTTTTAGGTAAAGGCAAAACCGTTGTGACCGTTTTGCCCGACACAGGCGAAAGATATTTCAGCACCGAGCTTTTTCAGTTTTGATAAAAAGGAATGATTTTTATGTCAAACATCTGGCACGACATATCACCCAAACGCATAACCCCCGAAGAATTTATTTGCGTAATTGAAATTCCAAAGGGCAGTAAAAAGAAGTACGAGCTTGACAAAGAAACCGGCTTTATAATGCTTGACCGTATTTTGTACACATCAACCCATTACCCAGCAAACTATGGATTTATCCCCCGTACCTACGGTGATGACGGCGACCCATTGGATGTTCTCTTGCTCTGCGCACAAACCCTTGACCCACTAACGCTTGTTAATGCATATCCTATTGGTGTTATTACTATGATTGATAACGGCCGAAATGACGAAAAAATCATTGCCATCCCCTGCAACGACCCAACATATAACCACTATACCGACATTGACCAGTTACCAAAACACATTTTTGATGAAATGCGCCATTTCTTTACGGTTTACAAAAACCTTGAAAACAAGGAAACTGCCGTTAATGAGGTAGAGGGCAGAGAGGCAGCAATAAAAATTATAAAACAAGCAATTGACCATTATATTGAATGCTTTTGCAAATAAAAATTTAACGGAGATAACCTTAATCGGTTATCTCCGTTTTTATTATGGTATAAAATATTCAAAAATCGAAATCCAATTTTTTGATTTTGCAATGTCGTTGTCTTGCTTTGTTCTTATAGTCCAGCCAACCATTTGCATTTTCCAAAGCTTTTGGCAAATTTTATTTGAAAAAACATTGCGGTCCGAAAATTCGTATGCCACAAAATCGGGCTTTGTTAAGAAATTTAAAAGGTTGTTTGTCATTAAAAACCTAATTATTACATTAACCTTTACCTTTCGTTTTAAAGAATTTTCAGCAAGCTGTCCCCTTAAAACTTCGGGATTGTTCTTTTTGAACCAATAAACACACCTTGGGTCAAAGCTTTCCACACAGTAAACACCGTTGTAATTTTCTAACAATGCATTTGCTTTTTCGCAAAGCATTTTATGGTTGCCGTTTACTGCTTTTAGTTCAACAATTAAGGGAACTGCACCGTTAAAAAGCTTTAAAGCATCTTCGAACAAGGGAATTGTATCCCCCGTATTAGAAAGATAATAATTTTCAAGGTCTGCGGTTTGCAAATCCTCAATTTTGCCACTTTTGCCTGTTACGCGGGTTAGGTCAGAATCGTGAATAACCGCAAGATTGCCATCTTTTAAAAGGTGAACATCAAGCTCAACCCCATAACCATTTTCTTTTGCAAGGCGAAAGGCGGTTAGCGAATTTTCACAAACACCGTTGCCATGAAGACCGCGGTGAGCATAATCAAAGCCCCTTATTTTTGAAAGGTCTTTATTGCCTACTCGGCCACGAACAGCCAAAAGATATAAACCAAAAATTAAAACAATTACAATAATTGCGATATACAAAAATTAATCCTCCACATCAAAGGCCTCAAGACCCTTTTTAGCTTCAATTTTGTTGTCGCCGTGCTTAACAAAGGTCATTGTTATAAAGGAAGCGAACACGAAGATGGTGGCGTATGGGAAAAGGGTTTTATAGTCTACATTTTCAAGCAGCCAGCCCGCAATAATTGGGGTTACAATTTGCGCCGACATTGAAAATGTGTAATAAAGACCTGTGAATTTGCCAACCTCACTGCCCTTGCACATTTCAACAACCATTGGAAGTGAGTTTACATTTATTGCCGCCCAAGCAACGCCTACTAAAACAAATAACGCATATAAAATTGGGCTGAATTTATTTGAAAGCACTGTGTAAACAAAGGCCGCACCAAAGCTTGCCGATAACAATAGTGTGCCAAAGCGAATTGTCTTGCGGCGACCGATTTTACTTGCAATATTACCAATGGGGATATAGCTTACAATAGCGCCTGCCGTTGCAATAGTAAGGCAGGTGTTTGCTTGGCCAAGTGTCATAGACCAGCTTTTTGTAGCATAAACCGAAAACCAAGTGGTAACACCGTTATAACCGATAAACCAAAGTGCGATGGAGCAAAGTAAAAAAGCAAGACTTTTCTTAACATCCTTTGGCAGCTTTTCACCGTTTTCGGTGGCCTTAGCCAAATTATCTTCGGGGTGCGCCTCTTCGTATGCTTTTTGTTCAATAGCAAGCTTGGGCTCGTTTACAAAGAGCAAAAGTATAATAAGTGCCGCAAGCATTATAGCACCGACAATTATAAACAAAGGCAAATAAGAAACATATATTTCGGAATCCGTTTTATATAAAAATGTGGTAAGTATAAGATAAATTATACCGCCAACTGCACCCATAAGGTTTATAATTGCATTTGCTTTGCTGCGTAAGGGTTTGGGTGTAACATCAGGCATTAAGGCAACGGCAGGGCTGCGATAAGTACCCATTGCAATAAGCAAAAGCCCAAGGGTAATTATGAAGGTAACTGTTTTCCAGCTTGCAGGGGAGGCGTGGAAGCTGTCAGTCAAAATTGGCAACACCATCATAAGCGCCACCGCCGCAAGTGTGCCAAACAAAATAAATGGACGCCTGCGACCGAGACGGCTTTTGCATTTATCCGAAAGACCGCCGAAAAGCGGCAAAAGGAAAAGCGCTAAAACATTATCAGCCGCCATAATAACGCCCGAAACACTTTCACCAATATTAAAGGTTTCGGTTAAGATTTTGGGCACCAAATTATCATAAAGCTGCCAAAAGGCACAAATTGATAAAAAGGCAAAACCCACAAGAAAGGTTCGTTTATTATTTAGTTTCATAATATTCTCCCAAATTATTATTTACAACTATTATACTATTATTTAAAAGAAATTGCAATAATTGGGAAAATTAAAACCGCAACCTTTTAGTTGCGGTTTTAATCGGTTTTTTCCCAGTTTGACATACGCTTTGCGTATTTTTTTGTCATAACATTTATTTTATTAAGCACAGTATCAACAGTCAGTCGCGGCTTATATTCGGCCTGTTGGGCCTCGTTATTTTCCTTAATGGCTGCCATAATTTGCGCTTTATCATCAGTAGCGAAAACCTTTTTTAAGGTTTTAAGGGTGTAATCGTACCCGTATTTTGACATTTCATCAAAGCTTTCGGGGGTGAAAACCAAGGTTTCAAGACGTTTATCATTTGGAAAATCATAAAGCTTTAAAATTTTGCTATCAAACGCCTCGTTTTCAAAGAAATATTTATGGTTATCGAAATAAACGCAAAGGATATAATCTAAATCCTTGTCCATTAAAGGATAAGCAGGGATGTTATCCACAAAAGCGCCGTCTAAAATGCGGTCACCGTCGATTATTTCGCCCTTTACCAAAATTGGAATAGCAATGGCACCCTTTATATATTGTTGAAGCTTGTCATAAGGTTGGTCGTGAAAGGGTATATATTCAACCTTGGATTTTGTAAAGTTCCAAACAGCAACATAATGCTCGTAACAAAGGGTATCGTCAGGGGTGAAAACCTTACAAATTTCATCGCGAATTGGCCCCGGACCGCCGTAAGACAAAAACAACCGACCGTGTTTTTTGGGGTTAATGCTTTTCCAAATGCGTTCAAATTCGTGTGGCTTGCCAATACCGAGTGTTTGACCTGCAAGCATACCGATAGAGGCAGAGCTTACACATTTAATGCTGTCAATACCGAAAAATTCACTGGCCGCCTTTAAAAAGCCGTATTCATAAGCGCCCTTGCTTGCGGCGCCTGAAAGAACAATACCAATTTTCATTATTAGCTCAACCCCCTTTTGTTCTTTATAATTATAACACACAAAACTTTTGTTTTCAACACCTATAACCACCCTTTATATTAACATATTGACATTTTTTGATTTTACTTTTATAATAATTATATATCTACAAAAACGAGGTTTAAAATGAAACATAATCTTAAACATTTAACTTTTGCCGCACTTTTTACCGCGATAATCGCTGTTTTTGCTCAGCTTGCAATTCCAACACCCGCCATTGTGCCGGTTTCCTTGCAGGTTTTTATAATTTGCCTTTGCGGTTTTTTCTTGCATTTAAGATATTCGTCACTTTCGGTTGTTTGCTATATTCTTGCAGGCATTATGGGTGTCCCCGTTTTTTGCGGCTTTCAAGGCGGCCCGCAACATGTGCTTTCTTACACAGGCGGTTTTATAATTGGCTTTATCCCGCTTGTGTTTTGCTGTGGCATTGCCCATCTTTTTAAAACCGACCTTTTAAAAATTTTGGTTGGTGTTATTGGTGTTATTATTTGCCACTGCATTGGCGTTTTGCAATATTCTGCCCTTTCGGGAAACGATTTTTCTACAAGCGCACTTTTGGTGTCAATACCCTTTTTACTTAAAGATATTCCCCTTTGCATTTTAGCGTATTATATTTCAAAGCCATTAAAAAAGAAATTTTTATAAATTGGGCACACTAATTGCGGAGATGATTTTTTAATGTGCACCGCAATTAGCTTTAACGCAAAAAACCATTATTTTGGCAGAAATTTAGATTTGGATTTTTCTTATAATGAAAGTGTTGTAATAACACCGCGAAATTTTACCTTTAAAATGCGGTGCATTGATGATATTACCACACACTTTGCCATAATCGGTATGGCAACCGTTGTTGACGGTGTTCCGCTTTATTATGAAGCAACAAATGAAAATGGCTTAAGTATTGCAGGGCTTAACTTCCCCAATAACGCCCATTACAACCATAAAAAAGGCGGTGTGAATAATATCACACCGTTTGAATTTATACCCTATATTTTAAGCTGTTGTCAAACGGTTGATGATGCAATTAAGCTTTTGCAAAACCTTAACCTTGTAAATATAAATTTTAGTGATGCTTTGCCACTTTCCCCCTTGCACTTTTTTATTTGTGACAGTAAAAAAGCAATTACAGTCGAGCCGTTAAAAACAGGGCTTAAAATTTATGAAAACCCTGTGGGTGTGCTTACAAACAACCCAACTTTCGATTGGCATTTACTGAATTTGCAAAATTACACCGCACTTCACAGCGGCATAGCGGAAAATAAGCTTCTTAAAAGCTTTAATCAACACAACTTTTCATTAGGTCTTGGCGCTGTGGGACTTCCGGGTGATTTTTCATCCCCCTCCCGCTTTGTTAGAGCAGTTTTTGTGAAAGAAAATTCACCAACCGACCTTGAAAACGACAGTGCCATCACCCACTTTTTTCACATTTTATCATCTGTTGCAATGCCAAAGGGGTGTGTACAGACCGAGCGCGGCGAATTTGAATATACCCGTTACACCTGTTGCTGTGACACCAAAAAGGGCGACTATTATTACACCACCTATGAAAACCCGAAAATTACAAAAATTTCAATACGCGATTTTGATTTAAACAGCAGTGAAATTTATAAAATTGAAGCACAGTAGAATACAAAACAACAAAAGCAACCGCAAATCACAAGTGGATTTGCAGTTGCTTTTGTTAACGTGTATTACTATTACACCATATCCCAAGTCAATATAGTATCTTCTTTAAGGTCTTTGATAACCTTTCTTCCAAGAATAATTTCAGTATATTGGGGCGAAATACCTGTGCCAGGCCTTTTGGGCATTATATCCTCTTTCTCTATAACCTCGCCCATCTTCATATCCCTTGTCAGCACAAGTGAACGTCTTGCCTCTCTTCTTGGCACCTCTTCACAAGGAAGTATTGTTTTTTCGGACGAACCCAAAACATTATCAATCCACTTGAAATTATCTATTGCCTTTTTAAAATCGGAAGGGTCGCCCGCATGATAATGGTCATTACCGGTAAGGGTTTTATCTAAAGTGAAATGCTTTTCTATAACTTCAGCACCTAATAAATAAGCGGTTGCCAAGGTCATCATTGTTTCATCAGGCGCCACATGATCGCTAAATCCAATGCGTGCATCAGGGAAATTTTTCTTTAATGTTTCAATAATTCGAAGATTTGCATCAGACGGCTTAGTAGGATATGAAAGTACACAGTGGAACAAAACAACATCATCACACCCTGCAGATTTTATAGCTCGGTACGCTTCGTCAATTTCAGAAATATATGATGCACCGACCGAAATATAAACTGGTTTTCCTTTAGAGGAGATATGTTTTATAAATGGAATATTTGAAAGGTCCGATGAAGAGATTTTATAAAAATCAACCATATCTGCCAAATAATCCGCCGAAGCATAATCAAAGGGTGTAGAAGTAAAATCCATACCTTTTGAATGTGTGTAATTACAAAGTTCTCGATACTCTTCCTCACCAAAACTGTCGTGTTTTAAGAAAAGTTCGTACTGTGTTTTTGTAGGTTCTTTTGTTGTATCCCAATAAGCAGGTGAATTTTTAGAAACTATCGTTCCCGCCTTATAGGATTGAAATTTTGCACAGTCTATCCCTGCATCTGCGGCAGCATCGATATAAAGTTTTGCCGCCTCTAACGGAGAAATAGACAATGCTTTGGCTGTGTCATAAAAATTAACACCCATTTCAGCAATTACATACGGTTTTTTCATAATTCCCTCCATATTATAAATTATTAATTATTCCAACAACTCTTTTTCTTCCGTTGCGCAAATCATGCTCTAATAACTGATTTTGAAAACGCTGTCGTGCTTCTTTAGAAAATGAAAGATACATCTTTAAAGTACTTTCAATAATTTCATCATTAGGGTTAAGACCAATATAGGTGAAACCATTTTCATTGCAAACAAATCCGTGTTTTTCCTCACGATGATTCTGTGCCATAGCAATCGAAGGAACCCCTAATAAAGCAAGTTCATATCCTGTTCTTCCCCGTGATGTTACGGCAATATCACAAGAGCTCATAAGCTCTGGCATATTGGAAACGTCATAAAGCACTTCTATATTAGGATACTTGTTATATCCCAACAACTCATCAACATTATGCTTAGCTCTGCCCAAAACCACAACAAAGTGATATTTTGAATACTCTGGTTTGGAAACAATAGAAAGCAACCTATCTGAATAATTTTGCGGGTCTGCACCACCAAAAGAAATGAACACCCTTTCAACATCGTTCTTGATTTCTATCGGGTCGTAAAACATAAATAGCTTCCCGCAAATATAATATTTTTCTCCAGCCCTTATCTGAGACATTGGTTCATCGTGATAAAGCGCATTAAATACCAAGTCAGCTTTTAAGATTCCTTCACCATCATCTTCAAAATTAACAATTTTAGCATCTGGCAAAACTGTTTTTAAACCAATCATATAATCTATAGATGTTGTAAGTATATCATTAATAAAAATAGTATACTGCTTTTCTTTACATCTATCAAATAATTCCGATATACCATTTACAGGTATCAAATTGTGGGTAGTTGTTCCGAAAATTTTGGGGTCTGTCTGATTTATATCATAATAGATATCAGGCCTTGTATAAAATTCATCCGCTAATTCAAGAGCGCGATAAATATGCCCTACCCCTCTTTTATTGTTGCCGTTAACATAAATAGCAACCTTTTGTTTGTTTAAGGATGCCGCTACGCTTTGAAGGTCAGAGAAAGTATCAACGTCCTGTGATTCATTTTCAGGCACTTCAAACACATCAACCTTACTTCCTATTCGGGTTTTGGGGGTTATAATTTCAGCTTTCGAAATTACAAAAGCACCTGTTTCCATATAACACGGAGGTAGATACTGACGATTAAGTCGTTCGGTATAATTCGGAACTTTTTTTCCATCTTTTTCACCCCACGAGAGATGAGGAGCATTGATTGCAGATATTAATGTATCCAAGTCATTCTTAATTGCATATTGAATGGCATTATCAAGCGTTTCCACCGAAAGTGTCGGTGATGTGGGTTGCATAGTCACAACATAATCCCATTGCTGCTCTTGTGGAATAGCATCATATATAACCGCATCCAGCGTTACCACGTCACCACAAAGTTCCGCATCTCTCCAATGACATTTGGCGCCCATTCGTTTTGCTATAATAGCAACCTCTGGCGAATCGGTTGATACTATAACATCTGTAATGCATTTAGAAGCAAGAGCGTTCTTGATTGAATAATAAATCAATGGATGTCCGCCTATAATTCTGATGTTTTTATTTGGGATTCCTTTAGAACCCGCACGGGCAGGAATAATAGCTAATATTTTCATATTTTCACCCTCAATTGAAATTAAAAAATACTTTTATTTTTATAAACTTTCCATACGGTTAAAATAGCCGCAACAAAGAAAATAGACCATCTAATTATAACCATATCAACTATAAGATAGAATACCGCCACAAATATAATAAATATCGCAAGATACAAATAAAAGAATTTGTATGGATAATGGTATTCTTGTTTTATAATAACCTTTGCTATAAACGAATGGAACAGATATAACAATATATATGAAATCATTGTTGCTAATGCTGCGCCAAACATACCCACAGCGCGTATTAAGAAATAATTTAAAACAATATTAACCACACAAGCTAACGCTGTGCCGATGGCTATCATTTTGGTTTTCTTGTGATAAAATTCAAAGTTGACAGGAAAAGTATACAAGAAAACAAAATATGTTCCAACAATCAAAATAGGTATGATTTTTATACTGGGCCAAAAATCGCTTTGTGCAAAAAGTTTTACAACTTCGGGCATCGCCATTATAAACCCAATTGAAAGGCAGGTGTAAAGGAAAACATAGTTTTTCGTTTTTTGTTTTAAGCGTTCCTTTTGGTTAGCTTTAATATCATCATGATAAAATGGAACCCAAGTGGTATTTAAAGCATTGAATATTATATTCATAACATTGGCAAATGCAACTGCAAATCCATAAATACCCGTTTCTGAGTCGTTAACGATTTTCTGAATCATTACTTTATCACATTGATGCAAAACCGTATTTGAAAGCCCGTGAAAAACTATTGGCAAACAAAGCGTAAGACAAAATGCCCATTCTTTTTTTGAAAAAAAGCTTTTACCCTTATATAAAAAATAAATAAAAAACCCTGTTCCCGCTATTATATATGGAATAGCATGTCCTAATGCATATCCAAAATATGATTCTTGATGTTTTAAAACGCCTTTAATAAATAAAAACGAAAGTGCCACCCCAGACAAAGCAATAACTATTGAAAAAACAAAATTGGTTTTTGCTTGTTTATCATAGGTGAACTTAAACAATGCCCATTGTGTTGCAACCATTCCGGCAGAATGTAACATCATTACAACAATCATACCTACAGATAGCTCTACAATTTGTGAAATGGGTATTATTAGAATTCCTATTATAAGCGAAAACAACAAGCTCGAAATAAGCGAAATTGTTAACGCATTAGAAAAACATTTGTCCCGATTTTCGCCATCATAATATATACTTGTGGGTGCAATAATCGACTGAGTCTGCAATCCCATAAGTATAACTAATATAGATAGATATGATGCGTATATAGTATAAACGCCATAATTTTCCGTCCCTAAAATTCGGGTGAAAATTGGAATTGTAAAAAAATTTATACCATTTAAAATTATAGGACCTAATAGATTAAAAAAAACCACCTGGTTTAATTTTTTTGTATCGTTTTTCATTTTATTCTCCGAATTTGGACAACAATCCCCGCAATTCATCCAAATCTTTTACTATAATTATCTTATCTGGGTTTTTATACATAGTGCGAAGCTTTTGAACCATATCTTCGGCATTTTCAAAAAAATCACCAAATAACTCATACGTGAAAACAATTGTGGGCTCTTTGTTAAAAAGCATTTTAGGGGTGAATTGCGCAGTAGAAAAAGCACTGACAAGAACGTGTGAATCGGTCAGTTGTCTTGCGCATTCGATTTCCCACAAATTTCCTACGTCATCAATGCTATAACAACTAAACTTTTCTTTGTCCTGTCTTGGGTGCACACGCAAAACCACACTGTCCTTAATAACACTTAAGATCTCATTTTCGATTATGTCTGCCTTTTCACCTATGGCAGTTTCTCGCAAGGGTTGTGTTAAATACACGAATTTGCTGTTTTTATATAAATCATTTTCCTTGTAATCAAAAACCTTTTCCAAAATCTCACTTTTCGCAAAAGCCGGCATAGGTTCAACTGTTTCGAATGAATTCCCGTCATAACATTCAGGATGATTAAGATAAAGCTTGTCAATATTGTATGACATTTTACCGTTTAATATAAAATTATTTACAAATTTAAAGATGTTTGAACGAAACTTCTTCTCTAAATCTTCGATATAATAAGACCCCAATCCATCTTCGTACTGAACAAATTCGGCTTGTGGATTAGAAAGTCGCACAAGGTCTGTGAACTGGGTGAAAAAGCTGACATACACCGTTTTATAGTTGGTTCTAAAACCTTTCGCGCCTATGTGTTTTTTTAGTGTGTATTCTGGAGCAAAAATTCTGAACAAGGTAAGTAATTTGTTAACAGCCCCATTTAAATGCTTATATTTTTTAACCAATATAACATTATTAAAAATATTCGTTTCTTTAAGGTTTTTAGCAATAGACTTTGCGGTAGAAAATTGGTCATAAATATAAATATCCGAATTTTTATTATCTTTTGCAAGATTAATGGCATTTACAACCTGATAAGGAGTGTCACAAACGAACAAAGACTCGTCCGTTTTCTTGTGATTTTCCTTGTAAATACAAAACATTGCAAACCCTAAATACAGCCAAAATGTTATCGCATGTGGAGATTGTCTGCAGAAAAGCATATGAGATTCGCTAACCATTTGAGAAATAAAAACGGTTAATAAAACAAATATTGAAGCAATTATATTGTATGTCTTTGTTCCGTAAAACTTTTTAAGCGCTACTATATATCCCTTTGCAATAGATACAGCGAATATTAGAAATATAAGTAATCCAATTATTCCGGAACAAACCAAAATCTGAATAATTGCATTATGTAAGTATCCATCTACCCTCTTTAATTCACTAATATCGAGTTCGGTCAACTTGCTTTCATCTATGTTTCCAATTAACGTATCTCCATTATAAATATCCGCCTCTGCAACGCCGAATAATGGATTGTCTTTTAATAACGCTATTCCCGCGCTCCAAATAGTAAGTCTTCCGTTAGTCGCATCTCCGTCTTGTTCCACACGCTCTAATGAAATTTCTGAATCCTCACTGTCGAAATCTCCAATAAAATCGTTTCCGTTGCCATCATTGCCTGAAGAATATTTATTGTCGACAAATCTAACAAAATTTGCTATTTTCGGTAAAAACAACATGGTTTTCCGTGAAGCAAATGTTGCGCCTTGCAAAACCAATAAAGATGAGGCCAAACAAACAACAATTAAACAAATAGCAATTATACTTTTAAAACGCTTAAATAAATAAGGGGATACAAATAATGCTATTACAGCTGAAATTCCAATAAAAATTGCCAAATATCCGCCTTTAGATAATGTGGCAGAATAATATAAAAACTGTATAACAGCATTTATGATATAGAACCACTTGAATTTTAAAAAATGTTTTTTATCTAATATGTAGGTAATAAACGATAAAAATATTGCGACAACACTAAAAACAGCACCTATATTGGCGCTGGTATAAACACCATGCAAACGATTATAATATACACCTATTGCTAATGTGGTTTCGCCCCTTGTAAAAACAAGAGAATACTGTATCGCGTACATTAATATAGATATAGCCGATGCAATAAATATAATCGCAACAAAAATATCATTAATAATAATAAAAGCTTTTTTGTAAACTTTATCATCTTTTTCATAATCTAAAGGATAAATTACAAACAACAAAATGCTGTTATATATTAAATGCTTAATACCTCCGTACATTCGGTCCATATTAAACAGTATAGTCACCACAAACATTGCGCTGAATAAAACTAACCACCAAGATTTATATCCTTTAAAGCATATTCTTTTGGTTAATATATCATATCCTATTAGCACAATACCCCAAACAAATAATATCTTTTTGGGATAATCAAAAATTGCCCCCAATGTCGGAAAATACCATAATATTGCCATAATAAGATATATTGCCGAAAAAAGCATTCTGTTGGTAAAAATATTCACCATCTTACCTATGAAATTTTCCTTTTTTTTCGCTAAATTCAAAGATTAAACCACCTTTTTGAGCTTACTTTAACATCTTTAATAATTCCAAATCTTTCTCTCTGCAATTATTTATATCATAACCGCCTTCAATTATTTTGGATGAAGTATCTTCTCTAACTTTATTTTCAAAAACTGACAAAAGTTTTTCTGCCCAAAATTCATCCGTTTCTTTTAAAGGCACAAACGAAACCTCACCCGTTATATCAACTTCCTTTGAGATTTCAGAGCTAACCACACAGTGAAGACCTGCGGCTTGTGCTTCCAATGCAACAATTGGCAAACCTTCAAAAAGAGAGGGGAGAAAGAAAATATCTGACGCCTGTAAAATTTCGGGAATATCCGTCCTCTTGCCAAGAAACATAACCTTATCCTTAATGCCCAACTGTTCAGCATAACTATGAACATCCTGTTCCATCTCACCTGTGCCCACCGAAACAAGAACAGCATTATTTTGTTTTTCTAAAACCGCCTTGAATATATCTAACATTCTAATTGGATTTTTCTGAGGGGATAATCTTCCGATATGGCATACAACCATTTTTTCGCTTACCCCTAACTCTTCTCGTTTCTTTTGCCTTAATTGCGGGTTGTAAACAAACTTTTTTGCATCGATAGCATTTGGGATCACTAATGCCTTATTGGCGTTTCCAAACATATATTCAGAAGCAATTTTAGAACACGCAACATATTCTTTTGTAAAAAAACTGAGAAACGGCTTGCACAAACGGTGCAAACGCACCTTTTGGGTGGAACCGTTATGGCTATGGGTGACAATTTTTCTTCCCATAAGCCACGGTACAAATTCAGTTATTGCCGCCCCCGCGTCAAGAATATTAAAATATACGGTATCATATTCGGGGTGATTTTTTAATATTTCCCATAATTTTTTCCAATGGGCTAATAATCCCTTGCTTTTTGCAGGAATATGATAAACCTTGCTGCCCATACTTCCAATAAATTCGCTGTGAGCAATCGTTTTAAAATCAATCACATAGTCAAAAATAATATCCTCTTTTAACCGTTGTGCGAGATTAATTACATACGCTTCTATCCCGCCGGGGTTATCGGTCATCCCATATACCAAAACACGTTTCATTTGACACCTCGAAAAAACGGCTTTAAAATTTATTTCATTTTATCAAAAAGTTTGCTGTTTCTTGAAAAACATATAACCTTTGCAAAAAGAAAACACAGCCACACACTATTGGTTTTTAAAATAATATTCATTATTTTTTGCGCCTTTGAACCACCTTGAGCCAATGCAATTGCTTCTTTTGTTATAGAATCCTCAAGGGTGGCCTTTATATCGCAGCGAATATCCTTTCCTTTTAAACCTGAATATCTTGAACAATTATTTGAAAAATGGCTAAATATGTGCTTAATATGTGTGTTAGCCGCATTTGCAGCAATCTCGCCATGATAAACCTGTCGGCTTTTTAGAATATTTTGCATAGCTAGGTATCGGTCGGTTATAAGTTTGTAAAAATTCTTTATATACGGCTGATTAGTTAATGTTTCACGCGGCGATTTAACATAATGATAAATTGGCTTATCTATTACAGACAAAGAATTAACATGGTAAAATAGGTCTATATAGAAAAAATAATCCTCGCTATGCATACGTTTAGAAAAAACTATATCATTTTCTAAAATTAAGTCTCTTTTTATTGCTTTGTTACAAGCGAAAGAAAAAACTTTATTTTGATCTAACGCGGAAACTTTTGAAACTATAAACTTATTATCAGTTAAAAGTTGGCTTTTGGGGACAACCGTAACCGTATGGTCAATTTTAGTTTCACTGGTGTAAAAGTCCTGAAAATATCCAAAAAGAATCACATCTGCCATTGTGTTTTCAGCATTGCTTATTAAAATTTCAATGGCGTTAGGTTCTAAATAGTCGTCAGCATCGACAAACAAAATATAATTACCCGATGCGCATTTTATCCCGTTATTTCTGGCTTCTCCCGGACCGGCATTCTCTTGCGAAAGAACTTTATACTTAAAAGTTGCTTGTTGTAACTTTAAATTAAGTTTTTCAAGCGTGTTATCCTTAGAACCGTCGTTTACAAATATTACTTCAAAACTCTTTACTGTTTGCTTATTTAAATTGTCGACCGCTTGATTAACTAAATCTTCACAATTATATACCGGCATGATAACGCTGAAAAATGGTGTTTTGTTCATTTTATCTTCCTGCCTTTAATTTAGCAAAGAGCTTTGTGTTTGATGATTTTACCTTTGAAATAACACAGCTCATCATATACATAAGGCAAACGCTTTTCCATTTTATTGGCAAAAGAAGCACCTTCATATAAAGCGAGCCAGGCTTTGCAAGTTTAACCGCCCTTTGTGCAGTTTCAGAGCATATCATGTTCTTGATTTGTGCTTTCTTTTCATTAGTTGGCAGGTCGCAATTTTTGTTGGTAACATTTTCAACACAGCCGATAATTCTTTCAATATATCTTCTTGAAATAAATTCATCAATTTCGCCGTTCATAATGCCCCAATGAGCATAAAGGTCACGCATCCAACCGTTTTCTTCTTCGCGCTTATCAAACATATCGCTTCTGTAACGTGCAGTTTCGCTTTCGGCACGCTTTCTTATGAAGTGATAATACTTATTATCGGTAACGGCAACCCTTTCAATATCTCTTACAACACTTAAATTAAAGGGGAAATCATCCCAAAAGGTATTTGGGAAATAAAGCTTATTTTCCTTTATATATTCAGAAGAGAAAAGCTTGTTCCAAGGTGTATAAAGAAGATTTTTATCAAAAAGCTTGTGTGCATTTTCTCTAAATTCTTTTTGGGTTTTGTAAACGACCGACGGCACAACCTGTTCTTGAGTAAACTTTTCCTCATCGGTATAGTAAGTATCAATATAATAACCTGCCACAACAAGCTGGCGGTCATTTTGTTGGGCTATGTTATACATATCTTCAAGCATAGTCGGCTCTGCCCAGTCATCAGAATCCATAAAATACATATACTCGCCAACCGCCAAATCAATAGCAACATTTCGGGCTGCGGGTGCGCCTGCATTTTCCTGGTGAATAACCTTAATGCGAGAATCATTTTTAGCGTATTCGTCACAAATTGCGCCGCTGTTATCGGGAGAGCCGTCATCCACTGCAAAAAGCTCCCACTCGCTAAGGGTTTGCGCCTGAATACTTTCAATCGCCTTACCTACATAATCTTCAACCCTGTACACAGGCATTATTACACTGATTTTTACATTATTTTCCGGCATTTTAATTCTCCTCTTTAAAGCTCTTCTCAATAAGTGAAAAGGCCGATTCTATAACCTTGTCCATATCGTAATATTTATATTCCGCAAGTCTGCCGCCGAAAATTACATTTTTTTGTTCTTTCGCAAGCTCGGCGTACTTTTTATAAACCAACTGATTTTTTTCATCGTTTACGGGGTAATACGGCTCCATCCCCTCCTGCCAATCAGCAGGATATTCACGGGTGATAACAGTCTTTTCCTGTGTGCCGTATTCAAAATGCTTATGCTCGATAACACGGGTATAGGGTGTTTCCCTGTCGGTGTAATTAACCACCGCAACGCCCTGATAATTTTCTTCGTTTAAAATTTCCGACTCGAATTTAAGACTTCTGTACTCAAGCTTTCCGAATTTATAATCAAAAAAAGAATCAAGCGTGCCGGTATAGAGAATCTTTTCACCAAGCGCATTATATTTTTCACGGTTTTGGTTATAGTCGGTGTTAAGCTCGACATCGCATCCTTCAAAAAGGGCGTTTATGAGAAGATTATATCCACCTATCGGAATGCCTTGATAAAGGTCGTTAAAATAATTGTTATCATAGGTGTATCTGACAGGAAGTCTTTTAATTATAAAAGCAGGAAGCTCTTTGCAATCTCTGCCCCATTGCTTTTCGGTATACCCTTTAACAAGCTTTTTGTAAATATCCTCACCAACTAAGCTTATTGCCTGTTCCTCTAAATTTTGGGGCTCGCCTTTAATTTTAGCTGTTTGCTCGGCAATTTTGGCTTTTGCCTCGGCAGGTGTTCTGACATCGCTCCACATTTTTGAAAAGGTATTCATATTAAAGGGCATATTGTAAATTTCACCCTTATAATTTGCTATTGGAGAGTTGGTATAACGGTTAAATTCCACCAAGGAATTGACAAAATCCCACACCTTACGATTGCTTGTATGGAAAATATGCGCACCGTATTTATGCACATTTATGCCTTCAATATTTTCACAATAAATATTACCGCCCAAGTGGTTTCTTTTTTCAATTACAAGGCACTTTTTACCCTGCTTCACAGCAGCGTGGGCAAAGGTTCCCGCAAAAAGTCCACCGCCAACAATAACATAGTCATACTTTCGCATAAAATCTTCTCCTATAATTATTCGCACAATACAGTTATTCGTTATATAGTATACCATTTGTAATTATTAATTTCAAGTATTATATATTATTACATTATATGCCCCGCAAAATTCACACTAATAGCTTGCCGTGTCTAATACGGTTAAAATATAACTGTTATTGAAACAAAAAAGAAAGCACCAACCACTAAGGGTTGCTGCTTTCTTTTGGCTGGGGAATAGGGATTATTCAGGTGCGACGCGCCTTCCGCCTCGCTTACGCTCGTTGCCGCGCCTACCCAACAGTCCACTAGACTGTTGGGCTTAACGGCTTGTTCGAATCCCCTTATTTTTTATTAAAAACAAAAACCAACCATAAAGGTCGGTTTTTCGTTTCTGGTGGAGCAAGATTGCTCAAATCCGAACCCTGCCCCGAAGAGATACGAAAAGTGTTGGTCTTGTTCGATGTGAGGTTATAGATAGAGGTTATCTTGAACCACCCATCGGGTTCATCCCACACAGTAACGGAGTTTACGAGCAGGTCGATAATGTGCCTACGGAAGTTCTCATCCTCGATGTCTCCGTTGCAGAACTCAGTCAACCACCATATAATATGTTCCTTTTCTAAAACAATAATATCATCCTGTGCAACAACGAGTCGCTTTTCGGTGGCTCGTTTTTGTTTTTCTAATTCTATCAGACGAGCGGTGAGTGCATCGGAATCTGCACCTTTCTCTACCATCTTGATAAGGTTGGCGATGCTTTTCTCGATTTCTCGAAGTTCTTGCGTGAGTGCCGGAACAAGGCTCTCATTCTCAATGTCGATTCTGTTCTGTCTCACGGCGGCTTCTGCGAGTTCCTCAATGACTTCGGGCGTGAGGATTGTTAAAGCATCTTCGACCACGGCTCTCTCAATGAAATCTTTCTTCAAAGGTGTTTTATCACAGGAACGAAATCTCTTCCTTGTGGAGCAAGTGTAGTAGTTGTACTTTGCTCCTGTATGGCTCGTTCCACTCTCACCTGTCATAGAAGCCCCACAATGACCGCAGAAGAGCTTTTGTGCTAAGAGGTAATCTACCTTAGCCTTTCCCCTCGCAGGGGCTTGTGCGTTGACTGAGAGCCGTTTCTGCACAATCTCGAATGTCTCTTTATCTACGATGGCAGGAACGCCGCCCTCGATACGCATATCCTTATATTTATAGATGCCGATGTACCGCTCATTCTTGAACATCGACTTGAAACTGTTCTTGTTAAAATCTACGCCCTTTGCGGTCTTGTACCCTTTGTTATTAAACTTCTCGCATATCTCGGCAACTGTGGCACCGTTGGCGTAGAGGTCAAATGCTTCTCTTACAATGACTGCTGCCGCTTCATCGATGACGAGTTTCTTATCCTCGATGCGATAACCCAACGGGATATGACCGCCGATACTATGGCATTTATGAGCAGACTCATACATACCTCTCGTAATCTTTTGGGACAGTTCCTTAGAGTAGAACTCAGCCATACCTTCGAGAACTGCTTCGAGAATTACGCCCTCCGGGTTATCCGATATGTTCTCCGTGGCAGAGATGACCCGAACGCCATTCTTTTTGAGTCTCGCCTTGTAGGTGGCAGAATCGTATCTGTTTCGAGCGAACCTGTCGAGCTTGTAAACCACGACCGCTTCCCACAACTGCTTCTCGCTATCCTTTATCATCTTTTGGAACTGAGTACGCTTGTCGGTGTCCTTGAACGCCGATGTAGCCCTGTCGATATACTGCTCGACAACATTGTAGCCCTCTCGTTTACAGAACTCCATACAGACTCTACGCTGACCCTCTATGGACTGTTCTGTCTGCCGGTCGCTACTATACCTCATATATAAACAAACATCCATTATTCTAACTCCCTCAATCTTCCGTATAACTGAACCACTTCAAAAGGAATGACCTTACGGTCCGTTGGCTCAGCCAACAGAAGCCGTATTCTCTCCTGTATTCTTTTTTTCTATGGTATCACGGATATTGAGGATGTTCTGAATCATCAACAATCTACCTTCTTCTGTCGTTGCTCTAAAAACGCTGAGGAGGGCTTTTTCTTGTTCGGAGAGATTGGAATACCTTTCTCTTTCGATAGTATCGTGGCTCTCGTTGACTATGTTCAAAGCTCGTTTCATAAGGTCATCGTTACCCAAAAGGTAATCGGTCGATACACCAAAGTATTGTGCTAACTTAACGAGAGTTTTGCCATCGGGTGCAGAATCCTTATCCTCCCAATATTTCTGTTGATTCTTTCCGATAGAAAGCTCCTTACTTACCTGCTGCCAATTAACACCTTTGGCTGAGAGAAGTCCTTTAAGTCTTGCTGAAAACACCATAATGATACCTCCAAATCCCGAAGTTCGGGAAAATTTCAAAAATAAATCCCTAAATTTTATAAAAAACTCTTGACAATCCCTAAATTGGGGATTATAATGAGTAATGTAAACAACAAATGGCAACACGAAAGGAAGCCCCAGCAGTTACTTTTCTGTCGGAGTTGTCTCCAATGGTCTTATGTATTGTAGCGAATCCATTATACCATTGAATCTCCTTTTTGTCAACCTTTGTTGTAATACAAATTCAAAAAAGAGAGGAGGTTTCCCAATGAGAGAAGAAAGGGACAGAATCCGATTGATGCTCTATCGGAACACCCTTACAAACGCTTGGCTTGTAAATCGTCTCGAAGAAAAAGGCATTAACACCGAAAAAACTGAGATGAGTTCTGTCCTTCGTGGTGTTCGTAAGGGAGCGAAAGCAGAGAGCATCATAAAGACTTCCGTGGAGATTCTCGATTATTACGAGAAATGCTTTCCGGGAGCAAGGGACTGAGTATGGCTCATATAGAGAGTCCAACTCGAAACAGTCTTGGTCGTATTCTCGCTCGTACAGTCTCACAGTATTTTGAAGATAAAGAGCATCGCCGTGAGTTTGAAGCGTGGTACGAAAAAACCTATGGCAAAAAGTATGTTTGGAAGAAAGGAAGTAGATTAAATGATACCCAACCGCAAACGCTCTAACCCCATAAAGAAATGGTTTAGGAAGAACCTGTTTTGGTTCATTCTGTTGTCGATTGTCCTTGTGAGTATGGGCGTAGGTGTGGTTATCGGACACGCTCTACCATCTAATTCAGATTGCCCGAAAGAAACCGCATCTGCGACTACCTCGAATGAGACTATCGGAGCAACTGATTCCGAACAACCTGCACTTAACACCGACCCCGTAAAAGAGGAAACAGAACCCGTACTCGTGTATTGGGATGTACCGCTTTCCGAAGCGATGCAGGACTATATACGGATGCTGAGTGTGGAGTATTCCGTTCCCGAAGAACTCATCCTCGCAATGATTGAGGTCGAAAGTTCTTTTAGACCATCTGTTGTAAGCTCCACAGGTGATTACGGGTATATGCAGATTAACGAGTGCAATCACGAATGGCTCAAAGACGAACTCGGTGTTACCGATTTCCTCGACCCATACCAAAACATTCTATGTGGCGTTTATATCCTGTCCGGGCATCTCGAAAAGACCGATGGCGATATTGCTAAGGCACTAATGAGATATAACAACGGTCCCACGGGTGCTTATCGTTTATGGCAAAAAGGCGTGTTTGAAACATCCTACACCAAAAAGATAACGACCGCTTATGAGTCCTACATAGAAAAAAGCCGCCCCGATGGTGCAACATCGAAAGCGGCATAGGTATAAACCCTATCGAAATTATAACACAGAGGAGCGAAAAAGTCAATGTGCGATGTAATTTGCTTGTGCTGCCAATGTGGTCGAGAAATCCACAAAGGAGAGGGCATACACGATGTCAACGATGAGAAATGGTGCGACAGATGTGTAGAAGGTTGTTATACCTTCCCCGAAGAAAGCGATGAAGACTAACCCTTGTAAACATTGTGTTCCACCGAAGAGAACACCGACCTGTCATTCCACCTGCAAAGACTACAAAGATTGGAAAGCAGAATGGGATGCAATGCGTGAGAAGCAACGCAAAGAAAACGACTTCAACAATTCATTCAGATTTAGGAGGAAATACTAATGGCATTTTCTAATGACAAGCTCAATATTGGTGAGCATTTTATCTACAACGGAATCGAGTTTATCTGTCTCGATATTATTGACGGGAATTACCTCGCTATGACCGCAAAGCCGTGGGCTGAGATTCCCTTTGATACCAACAATCATAACGATTGGCGTAAGTCCTCTCTTCGTAGAGTTCTTAACACCGACTTCCTCGAACTGCTCGATAAGAAGCATCTCGTAATGCAGACTTCCGACCTCATCGCAGATAACGGCGATAAGGCATATGGTACGAGCGAGGACTATGTAACGATTCTCTCCTGCGACCAATACCGCAAGTACAGAGACATCGTACCGCTCTTCGAGGAATGGATGTGGACTCTTACTCCGTGGAGTTGCAACACCTCGTACTCGAGCATTGTGCGTAGTGTGTATACCGCGGGCAATGTCTACAGCAGCATTGCGTACCACAGTAACGGTGTTGCCCCGGCTTGTTTATTCTCATCTCAGAATCTTAAATTGTGCCGACAGGCACATCTCGTAGGAATTTCCGATGAGAACGATTAAACCCACGGATAGCACGAAATGTATTGAGTGCGGAGAACTCATCGGAGAAGAGGAACATTATTGGAGCAAATCACGAGGTTATCCACCCGTATTTATCCATAAGAGATGTTGGGAATCTCTTCTTCCGAAGAAAGGAGCGAAGACCGATGAGCAACAAAAAAATCGGTAATGACTTTGAAGCCGAACTCTGTGAGATGCTTAGTCTCTACGGCTTTTGGTGTCATAATCTCGCCGTAAAAAGCGAAGGGCAACCTGCCGATGTTATCGCCGCCCGTAACGGCAAGGCATACCTCATAGACTGCAAGGTGTGTAGCACTAACAAAGGCTTCGCCCTCTCCCGTATGGAAGAAAATCAAGAACTTGCGATGACTCTGTGGAAGGAGTGCGGTAACGGAGACGGATGGTTCGCCATTCTCCTCGCAGGAATCGTCTATATGATACCTCACTTCACCATAGAAGCCTTTGCTAATAGTCAAGCCTATCTTTCCCCGAAAGAGATATTCGAGTACGGAAAACCGCTTGATAAATGGGTGAAGAAATGCAAGTAACAATCGGCAGCACCATAGCAGTCAAAGACCCGTCAGTAGAATTGGTGTCTTGGTGCAAAAGCAATCTGATACTTCGGAATCCCGACTACACCAAAAAGGTTCGTATGCACCTGTGGGTCGGGAATACTCCGAAAGACCTATATCTTTACGAGGTTGACGGAGATACGCTTATCCTTCCATTCGGTACGCTGAGAGAAATACTCCCAATGATTGCCGGAGCGAAAGTGTATAAGAGTTTCGCAGAACCTCGCAGGGTTGATTACAGTTGCGACATTCCTCTGTATGACTATCAGCAGGTCGCAGTCGATGAAGTAGTCAAGGAGCATTATGGCATCCTTCAAAGTCCGGCAGGTAGCGGTAAGACCCAAATGGGAATTGCCGTTGCCGCTCGGCTCGGTTGCCGAACCCTATGGCTCACTCACACGCAGGACCTTCTTACACAGAGTATGAATCGAGCAAAAATGTATATGAACCCTAAGACCATTGGAACGATTACCAACGGTAAGGTGAATATCGGAAGCGGTATCACCTTTGCGACAGTACAAACGATGTGCCGCTTAGACCTGCCATATTACAAGCACTTTTGGGATGTAATCATCGTTGATGAGTGCCACCGTTGTGCAGGTACTCCCACGGCAATATCGCAGTTCTCAAAGGTTCTAAGCAACCTCTCGGCTCGTCATAAGTACGGACTGTCTGCTACTGTGCATCGTTCTGATGGAATGATAAGAGCGACCTACGCTCTACTCGGTAATGTGATTTACACAGTTCCCGATGAAGCCGTTGCTGACAAGATTATGACAGTCGGCATCCGACCTACGAGTACAGGTGTGAAGATTTCCCGTGAGTGCCTTAACACGGATGGAACGCTGAATTATACGAAGCTCATTTCTTATCTCTGTGAGAACTCATACCGAAATAACCTCATCAGTTCTTGGATAGTGTCGGAAGCAGAACACTCGTCTCTCATCCTTTCAGACAGGCTCGAACACCTCGAAGCACTTATGGCTACTCTCCCACGCTCGATGCGTGAACAAGCCGTAATGATAAGCGGTAAGATGACCTCGAAGAAAGGCAAGGCTGAGCGAGAACAGGCTATCGAGGATATGCGACAGGGTAAGAAGAAATACCTGTTCGCAACATATTCTCTCGCAAAAGAGGGTTTGGACATTCCTCGATTGGAACGATTGTATCTCACTACGCCACAAAAAGACTATGCCGTTATCACGCAGAGCATCGGTCGTATCGCCCGAACCTTTGAGGGTAAGCAAGACCCCGTGTGCTTTGACTTTGTGGATGACATCGGGTATCTCATCAAGGCTTATAAGAAGAGATGCACGACCTACAAAAAGAACGGCTGCTATTTCGTAGGAGGTGCAAAATGATACGACTTGGAAGTTTGTTTGACGGAGCAGGTACATTCCCGTTCGCAGGTAAACAGTACGGCGTGAAGCCTGTATGGGCGAGTGAGATTGAACCTTTCCCCGTCAGCGTAACAAGCAAACGATTTCCGAAGATGAAACACCTCGGAGACATTACCAAAATCAACGGTGCCGACATAGAACCCGTTGACATCATCACCTTTGGTTCACCCTGTCAAGACCTGTCTGTTGCAGGTAAACGAGCAGGACTCGATGGTGAGAGGTCGGGGTTGTTTATGGAAGCAGTAAGAATCATCAAAGAAATGCGAGGTGAAACCAATGGAGAGTACCCAAAAATCGCAATATGGGAGAATGTTCCCGGTGCGTTTAGTTCCAATGAGCGAGAAGACTTCCGGGTTGTCCTCGAAGAACTCTGCAAAATTAAAGGAGGTAACACCTCTATTCCTCGACCTCCGAAACGGGGGGGGGAGACCTGCTTGGAACGATGCAGGACTTATCTTGGCAGACGAGTTTTCAATCGCTTGGCGAGTCCTCGATGCTCAATTTTGGGGAGTACCCCAACGCCGTAGAAGAATCTTCCTTGTGGTCGATTTTGGAGGACAATGTGCCGGAGAAATACTCTTTGAGCGAAAAGGCTTGTCAAGGAGTTTTGCGGAGAGCCGACAGGCGTGGCAAGGATTTACCCATTCTCTTGCGTGTCGCTCTGATGCAAAAGTGTGGGATGCCCGTGGAAATGGCGATGGCGAGACTTGTTCCACTATCACAGGAGACCACGAAAACCGAATAACCGATTACACCAACATCCTTGTTACAGGGGTCGATTGCTTCAATCAGTCTCTTACGGGTGATAAAGCAATGACGATGTGTGCCGCAAATGGAGATTACAACCACTCCCCGTGCGTTGCGATTTACGGCAAAGGTACACGCCCTCACAACAAAGACGAAGCACAGGTGTGGGAGGATAAGGACATTGCGAACTGTCTCAACATAAACGATATGAGCGAAGCTCGTGTCAACGAGATAATCGTAATGGCTACTCAGCAGGGCGGCTCGGAAATAGCCGTTGACCTCTGTCCCACAATTACGGCTTCCGCAGGAATGAGCGGTAATAATCAGCCCGTAATGTTCTATGCCCTTGACAGAGCATCGTTCAATCAAGGCATCAACGCCCAATACGACATCGGCATCGATGATAGCGGCATCGCCCAAACTCTCGTGGCGAAAGGTCCGGGTGCGGTGGCTTTCGGAGTACCGCTTGGATTTCGACCCGAAAACACTCGACTATACGAAGAGGTCTCAACGACCATCTGTAACGGCACGAATCCGGGACACCATCAAGGAGTCCTCATTCTTGACCGACTCATTACAGAACTTCGCCGCTTAACCCCTATCGAGTGCGGCAGACTTGATGGTATGCCCGATTGGTGGTGCGATGACATACCTCACTCTGATAGTGCTGAGTACAAGATGTGGGGTAACGGAATGGCTCTACCTTGTGTGATGTATGTAATGGAAGGGTGTGTCAAGGTACTCACTCGCCGTTGGCTCGAAAGCGTTATGGGGGTGGGTGTATGATACAGATTTTCGACTGCGAGGTTTTTGCTTACGATTGGTTTTTCGTCTTCAAAGACCTCGAAATAAAGGAGTACACCGTAGTTCACAACGATAACGAAGCGGTCATTGAGTTTATGAAAATCGACCCTCTGCTTGGCGGTTTCAACAATAAGCACTACGACCAATTCATTCTCAAAGCGGTACTCGCAGATGCGACTCCTCAGCAGATAAAGCAGGTCAACGATTACATAATCGAGCAAGACGGGAACGGATGGGAACATCCTCTCGTTCGTGAATGTAAGACCTACTTCGAGCAATTCGATTTATTCGATGATTGCCAAATGGGTCTGTCGCTGAAAGCCATAGAAGCTCATCTCGGAATGGATATTCGAGAGACAACTGTTGACTTCACTATCGACAGACCGCTCACCGAAGAGGAAATCGAGGAGGTAATCTTTTACTGTAAGCACGATGTCGATGCGACAGAGCGGCTCTATTACCTCAGACAAAACTACCTCGATAATAAACTCTTCCTCGGTCGTGCAAAGGGTATAGACGATGGCAGAGCCTTGTATATGACAAATGCCAAACTCACGGCAGCATACCTCGATGCTCAAATGAAAGAGCATAACGATGAGCGTGAGTATCAATACCCGACCAACCTGCTACGGCAGTATATCCCCGATGATGTATTCGTGTTCTTCGACCGATTACACGACAAGACCATAAGTGATTACGAGGTCTTTTCAAGTAAGTTGAATTTCAACATCGGAGACTGCCAATGCACAATCGGTTATGGTGGAATCCACGGGGCTATCCCGACATACAGGGAGAAGTCCACGGATAACCGCTCTATCCGAAACAGAGATGTGGCGAGTTACTATCCTCACCTTATGACCCTCGATGGTTATTGCTCTCGTAATATGCCGAACCCACAGGTCTATGCAGATATGTTGGAACGCAGAATGAAGGCGAAGAAATCGGGAGACAAGGCACTCGCAAACGCTTTGAAGCTCGTAGCCAATACGACCTACGGCGTTATGCTGAACAAGTACAACGATATGTACGACCCTCTTATGGGTAGGTCGGTATGTATCACGGGGCAGTTGAGACTCTTAGAGTTGGCTAACCACCTCGTTGCCGACTGTCCTACACTCAAAATCGTTCAGTTGAACACCGATGGTATTATGGTTTCTCTTGATAACTGCGACCTCGAAACATACGACCAAATATGTCAAGAGTGGCAGGATAGAACGGGCTTCGAGTTGGAAGAAGACTGCATCTCTGAAATCATCCAAAAGGATGTAAACAACTACATTGAGATTGCCATAGATGGTAGCACAAAGATAAAGGGCGGTCAGTTGGTGCGTGGTATCGCTCCGGCAGGTGCGTTCAATATCAACAACAATGCGACCATCGTGGCAAAGGCACTACTCGATTATTTTGCAAAAGGAGTCTCGGTTGAAGAGACAATCGAAAGTTGTAACGACCTACTCTCCTTCCAACTTATCGCAAAAGCATCGAGTAAATATGCGGCGGCGTATCACATTATTGCAGGTGAAAAGGTTCTCGTGCAGAAGTGCAATCGTGTGTACGCCACAACAGAACGGGAATACGGAACTCTCGTCAAGACCCATTCCGAAAAAGGCAATGATGTGAAAATTGGCGGTCTGCCGGAGCATTGCCTTATCGACAATAACAATGAGTTGAGTATCGAACGAGTGGATAAGAAGTGGTATATAAAACTCGCTAAGAGGTATATTAACGACTTCCTCGGAATCAAACCTCCGAAGAAAAATACTCGTAAGATTAACTCACTCGCAAAACAAGCACTAAAATTATTGGAGGTATAAACCAAATGGCTACTAAGAAAACAGAAACCCCTATCGAAACCGCCACTATGAATGTGTGGCAAAAACTTCTCGCTTCAAGGATGGATTTCTTGAAACAGAAGGTCAAGCAATCCGGCGTAAATCTTCACGCTGAATTTACCTACTTCGAGTTGAAGGACATCGTGCCGGTCGCAACGGACATTTTCGCAAAGTACAACTGCGTGTTCTTAACCACTTTCCCCGAAGGTAAGGCAGTCGGTAAACTCGTCAACCTTGACAACATCGAGGAGATTATCACAGTCGAGTTTGAAGCTCGTTCCATTGCCGAACCTGCGAAGTTCCGTATGAACGAGGTACAGGGTCTCGGTGCAGAAATTACCTATATGAGACGATACCTGTACTTCCTTATCCTCGACATCGTGGTTGCAGATGACTTCGATGGTGAGTCCGGCAAGAAGACCGAAGATGACGATATTCCTGCTCCTACCACCACGAAGAAGAAACCCGTTACCGCCGAAAAGCGTGAGGAAATCAAGCAGGAACTGACCTCTCCCGAAGCCAACGCTGACGAGCTTCAGATTAACGCTTTGAAAGCCGCTCTCCGTAATTTGAGAGAAATCGACCCGTCTAAGGAAGAGTTCATTCAGCAGATTGCTCTCAAAACCGAAGGCTTCACCGTTATTAAGAAGAGTGCCTGTGAGCAGTTGATTCTCACCATCGGCGAGATGATTGAGAACTATAACATTGAGGAGGAATAAGGTATGGAATGGCTCGAATCTAAGCAACTGAAAATTATCCCTCCGAAGAGACCTAAGAAGGTAACGGGTACTCGTTTCGCCGCCATTATGGGTCTCAACGCTTGGAACACTCCTTTTAAGACTTGGTGCGAAATCACTCGTACATACGAAGAACCTTTCGAGGAGACCATCTATACGGCAGCAGGTAAGGCAATCGAGCCTAAACAGGCTGAGTATATGAAGAAAGCGTATTTTATGACGAACATCGTCTCTCCCACAGATGTCTATGGTGAGAACTACTTCCAAAAGACATTCGGTGATTTCTTCAAGGATGAACCCGTCTTCGGTGGTATGTGGGACTATTTGCTCTGCGATGAGAACGGCAAACCTACGACTGTCTTGGAAATGAAGACCACTAAGCGTAGTGAGGATTGGGAGAACGACATTCCCGAATACTACGCATTACAGGCGGCACTCTACGCATATCTGCTCGGTGTTGATTCTGTTATGATGGTTGCTTCTTTCCTCGAAGACAAGGACTACAAGAACCCCGAAGCCTTTGTTCCTTCCACAAAGAACACCATCGTAGTTCCGTTCAAGCTCAGCGAGAGATACCCGAACTTCGATAAGTATGTCAAAAAGGCTGAGAAGTGGTGGAAGACCTGCGTTGAGGGTGGTGTCTCTCCTGTATTCGATGAGAAGAAGGATGCAGATATTCTCAAAGTTCTGCGTACCAATACTCTCAGCCCGGAGACCGACATCGAAGCACTTCTCCGTGAGGGTGAAGAACTCGAAGCAGAAATCGAGAAACTCTCTGCTCCTATCGCCCCTCTCGAAAAGAGGTTAAAGGTCATTAAGGACATCGTTAAGGAACACGCTATCTCGCAGTTCCGTGATGGAGACAAAAAGGTCTCTATGAGTGGCGGTCGCTACCAATGGGATGTCTCTAAGACCTCTACCACCAAAATCAACAAGGATGGTCTGAAAGCCGATGGACTGCTTGAAAAGTATTCCACCACCGAAGTCGGTTATCGCATCACCACCAAACTTATCGAGGAGGAATAAGCGTATGTGTGTAGGTTCTTTCTTCGCCGGGGTCGGAGCGACCATCGGAACAATCTGTGTAGGAATCGTCATTGCGGCGATTGTTGCAAATATCAAAATGAACAAGCAAATCAAAAAACATAACGGAGGTAAGAAAAATGGCTAAAATCGCATTGAGTGAGGGTTTTACTGTTATCCCCGAAGGTACTCATATCTTCAAAATAACAGAGGTTACTTACAAGGAGACCTTTGGTAAAATCGAGGTCAAGATGGAGACTGCAAATGGTCTCAAACACACGGAGAGATTCTCTCTCATCGGTAAGAACGGTCAGCCTAACGAGGGTGCTATGAACGCTTTCTCATTCTTCGCTAAGACCGCCCTCGATGACTTCGAGTTGACCGAAATCGACCACAACGACCTCGTGGGTCGCTATATGAAATGTGTCGTTGAACACGATGTTCAGCCTTCCAATAAGAACCCCGATAAGAATGTTACCTTTATCCGTCTCGCAGACAAGTCTCCTGCCTATGGTTTTGATGAAGCAGAGGTTACTCCTCCTACTACCAAAAAGACCGCTCCTGCAAAGGCAAATGGTACTCCTGTAACAAGCAAGACAGGTGGCATCAATCTTGATGACCTCCTCGGTTAAGTTACTGAGTGAGTGTGCTAAATACCTGAACTCTGAGGGTATTTACTATAAGAAAAGTGAATCCAACATTCTCGCCTGTATCAACGGACAGTTTGTTATGTTTGAGTTCGGGGAAGATATTGTAAACCGAAAGTTAAAGGCGAGTGGCGGTCAAAAGTACCGCCCTCGCTCTCTTTCTAAGTTTATCAACATCATTCGAGAAGTGCAGAGTGAAACTATTTGCAGGAAGTAGGTGGTATTTATGCCAATTAAGGATAGCGGCGAACGCCGCAGGTTCAGCACGGGAGCGGTGAGAGATATTGCCGATGGCAAAGGTCGATGCGACCTGCTGCCGCTCGATGTCGTTGGTGCTATTACCAATGACCCTATTTTGCCCTTGATAAACGATTATATCAGAACGGGTGATGAAGACAGTCTTCGCAAGGTCGTTATGGCTTTCAGCGAGAGCGATTTTGACAACCTCGAAACCGCTATGCTCGAAATATCAAAGCACTACGAAGACGGTGCCAAAAAGTACGATGAACGGAATTGGGAAAAGGGCATCCAACTCCATTGTTACATCGATAGCGGAGTTCGGCACTACCTAAAAT
>CAMFSU010000014.1 GCA_945983355.1 uncultured Clostridia bacterium
TTTCAAAAATTCTCCTTTTTTATTTTGTAGTGTCACTTTTGGAAGATTTGCTTTCTTCCTGTTTTGCTCTGCGCCGTTCCAGCTTTTGATGTGCCGAAATGGCTTGATTTTTGGATTTGGTTGCCGACTTTTTGCGCTTTGCCGATTTTGGGGCAATCGGTCTCGGCTCTTTCAGTCCTGCCGCCTCCAAAGCTCTTGGCCAAGGTCCTAAGAAGGCTTTGATTCGTGACCGAGTCGGTTCATCAAAATCATCCTTACGTGGCAGTCTTCCGAGTTCCTTGTGCTTCTCTCTTAAAAGTTCTTCCGCCCAGGACTTTTTCTCATCTTGTGTCACTTATCAACCCTCCTTTACAAATAAAAAATACCCTTTCAACCAAATAGGTCAAAAGAGTACAACAGATTTAAAACACGGCATAGCGAAGAAAGGCTTTGGCTCTACAAAAATAAAAAAGAATGCAAACCCAAAGCCGCAATGCGGCGATAAATCGGTTGCACTCTTCTCACCAAAGTTGTGTTGAACCTAAAAAGACACGGCAGGTCTCCTGACTTATGATGCGGCAATATAAATTGCCAAGAAACGATCCTTCTCAAAGTGCCGGCATTGCTACCCAACACTTCAATGGATTTAGTGTTTCCATTCAGTCAAATACAGTAATGGCGGTTGTTCCGGATTCGAACCGGATTCCCTTTTTCATTTACTCAGCTAACAACTTTTCAAACCGTATCTTCTTATATCGATATTTTATTTTAATAATTATATCACAGATAAGAATATTTTTCAATATGTAAATTTCAACATTTTTTGAACAAAAATCATTCCACCCGATACTTCATACACGGTCTGCCGCCGGTTTCGTAATTCATTTCACCGACCACTTTTCCCGATTCGGCAAGATAGTTCATATATCTGCGCACGGTTACGCCCGTAAGATTTACCTTTTCGGCAATTTCATCACCGGTAAACCACGTGTTTTTATTGGTTTTCAGATATTCCATAATAAGCTCAAGCGTCTTTTCCTGAATACCTTTCGGGAAAAGGTCGTCGCTCTTTTTACGTGAATTGTCGATAATATGGTCAATGCTTTTCTGACTCAGCGTATCAATATCTTTAAGCGCATTGTTTTGGGCAATATATTTTTCAAGTGCCATTTGGAAACGGTCAAAGGTAAAGGGCTTTACGAGATAATCCACAATACCAAGGTGCAACGCTTCTTCTAAAGACTCACGCTCGTTTGCCGCCGTTACCATAATGGCATCTACGGCAATTTGCTTGTTGCGGATTTGTCTGAGTGTTTCAAAACCGTCCATTTTTGGCATAAACACATCCAAAATCAAGAGATCTACCGTGTTATTTTCAAGGAATTCGAGAGCACTCAAACCGTCACTACAATTGCCGACGATTTCAAAATTTTTGTTTCGTTTTATATATTGTTCGTTTATCATGGCGACCATTGGGTCGTCTTCCACAATCAAAACCTTATACATTGACCTTCTCCTTTACAAAACTTACCGAGAAAGAACTTCCCACGCCTTCCTGAGACTCTACCGTGATTTTACCGCCGAAATTTTCAACCATTGCTTTTACTTGATATAGTCCCGTGCCTCTGCCTTCGCCTTTGGTAGAAAATCCGTTTTCAAAGATAAGTTCCAAATTGCTCGACTTGATACCGCTGCCCGTATCGTCAACGGTAATCAACACGGCACCGGGTTTTGAGTAAATTCCAAACATCAGCTCTTTATGGTCTTTGTAGTCAGAACCTTCATTCATCGCATCGAAGGCATTATCAAGTAGGTTGCCGATAACGGTTATCAGCATTTCGGAAGGAAGATTCATATCTGCTGTAGAATAATAACATCCTTCACGCAGTACAAAATTAATATTGAGTTCGGAGGCTCTTGCAATTTTTCCGATGAGGAGTGCCGCAACAGCAGGTTCGCTGACAGCGTTCATAACCTTACTGATATTTTCACGTTGTACTATTGTGATATTTTGGATGTACGAGCTTGCATCATCATACATCCCCATTTGTATCAAACCAAGAATAACGTGTAGCTTATTTGTGAAATCATGATTGTTTGCTCTCATAGAGTCCACAAGATACCGTGTTCCTGAAAGTTCTTCCATTAGTTTTGTATATTCGGCTCGGTTATGAAGAATAGCAACCGTTCCCACAGTCATTCCATCTTCTTTAATCGGTACACAGTCAAGAATAATGTCTGCCTTTGCAAGATTGATATTCCTTTCCTTGTCGCCGCTTTTTATGTTACGGGAAAGAATATCATCACCAATAACATCCACACTTTGTCCAACAATGTTAATCAGCGGACGATCGAAAATCATACGGATTGCGGATTCATTGGCAAACTGTATGACGCCGTTTGTATCAAAAGCGATGATACCTTCCGCCAAGGTTTCAAGGATATTGTCACGCATTTTATACATCGCCGTGAATACATCAGGTTCGTATCCCATAAGACTCTTTTTAACTTTTCCCGAAAGTTCTCCCGCAATGATCAGTTCAATTAAAATCGCAACCACGGTAATAAGGAGAAAGATGAATAGCATCTGCACCGTTTCGGCTTTTATATTCTTCGTCAGCATAATCGCCATTACAACACCGACGTATTCTCCGTCCTCGTCATATACGGCAGCATAAGCACGGCGCTGACTACCTGAAGGGCCGGTTTCGTCTACCGCATAGTAGCCGTCCGTATTGCTTTTGAAGTCGGGCATATTACCGTCATATCTTGTTCCGATCAAAGTGTGGTTGGAGTGATACATACGAACGCCGTCTTTGTTTACAACGGAGATAACGTCAATATCGTCAAGAGTATCCTTCAAGGTATCAAGATATTCAACGATAACAGTCTCTTCTTCGATGCTCTTACCCGTCATCATTGGAGAATTAGCAATCGCTTCGGCTACGTTTTGTAGATTTTGGTCACGCTTCTCCGTTTCAAAATGAATATTGATAAGCGTTCCCGCAACACCTAAAATCAGTGCCAATGAAATAATCAAAATGAGCTGTGTGCGAAAGAACAATTTTTGAATACCGCTGAGCGATATTCTTGGTTTATCAGCCGTTTCTTTTCCTGCTTTCATACCTTTTCCATCCCTGATATCAATCCCTGAGTTTGAATCATTTTATCACACTTTAATGAATTTTTCAATTTCCGAACCTTTCAAAAGGACTTTTGAAAGTAAAAAAAGTGAGTAAAAACGACTGTTTATGTATCTATTTTTCAAAAAATTGTCTTTTGTAGGCGGCGGTGCTATTCTATCTGCGAAGTCCAACCAATGCAAAGGAGAATGATTATGGGATCAATTTTGGAGACAGTTATGCTTGTGTGCTTCGGCTTTTCTTGGCCGCTAAACGTTATTAAAGCATATAGAGCAAAAACCGCAAAAGGAACGAGCCTGCCGTTTATTTTGCTTATTATCACCGGTTACATAGCAGGCATTTCCGCAAAGCTTATTTCGGGGCAGATCAATTATGTGCTGATTGCTTACATTTTGAACTTGGCAATCGTGTCCTTAAATGTAATCGTATATTTCCGCAACGTTTCCCTTGATAAAAAGCGTTTGCAAGAAACGGAGGCATAACAATGAGAGAAGCAGAAATTAAAAGCTACGAAAAACTTAACGAACTTGCCGAACAAGGCGGTATTGTCATCTTCGGTAGCGGTGCTGACAAGGATATTCCCACAGGTGAAATCCGTCAGGCTTTTGCTGTAGAATCAAAGATTTATAACCGTAGTTTTGAAAACCTTTCCGTCACCGAGGCCGTAAGTATATATAAAAAAGTTATTGCCCCTCTTGCACCCGAAACTGTAATGATACATATCGGTGAGGCAGATCTTGGTATATTCGCAGAGAAACCTACCGAGTTTGATAATAAGTATCTTGAACTGATCAAGGTTATTAAGGCTCAAAATAAAAAATGCAGCATTGCAGTCGTATCCTTGAAGAATTACGACAGCGATCCTAAAATTGCCGAGATGAATAAGCACCTGAAATACGTTGCCGACTCCGAAAAATGTGAGTATGGCGATATTTCCGCAAAGAAGGTTTGGAATCCAAAGGCATCTATGGATGCTGCATCTTTCGTGTATTCCATCGGTTTTGTTCATCCACTCAAAAATAAACGTCCTTTATATGACCTTGTAAAAATGCTGTTTTGCTACGAAGCATAAAAAACGCGACGGCAGGGAGATTTATTTCTCTCTGTCGCCGCTTTCGTTTAATTATAGATTATATCGTGATTAACAATCTCTGTGGCTCTGCTACGGATGTTATTCATCTGAGCAACCCACTCCATTTGATTATCAACTTTAAGTTGTTCGGTTACGCCCTCACGCTCTGCTATCTGCTTTACGAGCCGAGAAAACATATCCTCCGCCTGCTTGTCTATGTCTGCAAGGTATTCATTCAGCTTGCCGCTTGTCAGCAGATTAAGATACAACACTTTGCGGTTTTGCTTAATGTACCGCAAATGGCGCTGTCCCCATACTCCGATAGGCTGTTGTTCTTCCTCCGGCAACTTCAAGCAGGGAATGTAATAGTCGCCTTGCAGTTCGTACCAAAGACCGTTCTTTTCATCATAAATAACCTTTTCCATAATTACGCCTCCTTGTAGATTACCTTGAATTTCTTTTGTTTTGCATCAATGATTTTTAGCAGAACCTCGTCCACAGCATCGGTGTGCTTGCCGTTGGCGATCAAACTGTTCCGCATTTCGTTCAAGCAGTTCACAACTACCCGCCGTTCAAAATCGTCAAGTGCTATGTAATACTTCTTATCTCGCATATCGGTCACTCCTTTAGCAAGTCTTGAAACGGGGTATCGGTTGCAACAAAGGTATCGTATGTAAAGTTTGCTCCCAAGCGAAAACCTATCATAAAACTGTCGAGATTGGATTCGCCGTTTACCACGCTCCACGCATTTACAAAGTCAAGAAACTTTTTCTTGTTTTCGCCGGAAAGCCGTTCAGTCAGAAAGTCCTCATTGAGCATCAAAACCTCCATTTGTTTCTGCACAGCTTTGTTCTGCTTAGTGCTTCGTGCCTGTGGATCGATGTTGCCGTAATAAAATTCTTCTATAAATTTGCCCATATTGTTACCTCCTTTGATTTTCTACCATAATTGTACTCAAAGGCGGTTAGATAGTCGAATGTACCGCCATAAATAGAAAAAGGCCAAGAAAAAAGAGAGAAGCCTAAACTTCTCTCAATTCTCTTGCCCTGCAATGCTCGTACCTTTAAGTTATTGTCCTTAAGGGTACGATGCATTCGGAAGTGCTTTTTTATTTTGGTGCAATGAAGCGCACCTTACAGTGCATGAAGAATAAAGTCACCTTTGGCTATGAAGTATGCCTGCGGTATAAAATAAACAAGGCAATCGGATTTTCCGATTGCCTTTAATTTTTAATGCTTTATTATGCCTTGTTAACAGAACCGAAAAGTTCCATCTTTTCTTTAACGGTTGCTTTAATTGCTTCAAAGCCGGGAGCCAAAAGCTTTCTTGGGTCAAAGCCCTTGCCGCTTAAATCCTTACCTGCTTCAACATATTCGCGGGTTGCAGCAGCAAAAGCAAGCTGACATTCGGTGTTTACATTGATTTTTGAAACGCCGAGTGAAATTGCCTTTTGAATCATATCAGCGGGGATGCCTGTACCACCGTGTAAAACGAGGGGCATATCGCCTGTTAATTGTTGGATAGCATCCAATGTATCAAAGCTTAAACCTGCCCAATTTTCAGGGTATTTACCGTGGATGTTACCAATACCTGCTGCAAGCATTGTGATGCCTAAATCAGCAATCATTTTGCATTCATTGGGGTCAGCACATTCGCCTGCACCAACAACGCCGTCTTCTTCGCCACCGATAGAGCCAACTTCAGCTTCAAGTGAAAGACCGAGTTCGTCACAAATAGCAACAAGCTCCTTAGTTTTTGCAATGTTTTCTTCGATGGGGTAGTGTGAACCGTCAAACATAACGGATGAGAAGCCTGCATCTATACATTTTTTGGCGCCTTCATAGCTGCCGTGGTCAAGGTGAAGTGCAACAGGAACGGTGATGTTTAATTCTTCAAGCATACCGTTAACCATACCAACGATGGTTTTGTATCCGCACATATATTTGCCGGCGCCTTCAGAAACGCCCAAAATAACGGGAGAGTTAAGCTCCTGTGCGGTTAAAAGAATGGCCTTTGTCCATTCAAGGTTGTTGATGTTGAATTGACCGACTGCATATTTGCCGGCTTTTGCTTTTTGAAGCATATCTTTTGCAGATACTAACATTTGAAATTCCTCCAATAAATATTTTTATCCTTATTATTGTATACTAAAAGCCCGTTAAAATCAAGCAAATTTTAACGGACTTTTGTGTATTTTAATTATTTGTCGCTGTCCTCAATAACTTTTTCGGGAGCAACCTCCAAAAGCTCGGGATTAGCGAGATATTTTTTAAGTGCTTTGAAAGCGGTGGCAAAGTAACTGCCCGAGCAAATGCGTTCGTCCATAGTAACGCCGATAGGCAGTGAACGAACAAAAACAACTTCATCACCCTTGCGTTTTGCAACCTCACGCAAATTGCCCATTGCCATAAACAAGCTTGTGGTGCCGAATTCATAGCAGTGGTGGTAAATGTGGTTGGTGCGGATAGATGCAAGGTTTGTTATGCCCATACTCATATGAAAAGGGGATGCGTTAATAATGGCTTTAGGCAAAAGGCCATAACGGTCCATAAGCTTAAACACCTTTACACCAACGGTTAAAAGACCGGGTATGCTAAGCAAAATTTTAATAAGCTTTTCGGTGCTGTTGTTTTCGGGCACATCGCGGTTTTCTTCAACATATTTGTTGATAATGTCGTTAACCTCGAAAACGGTATTTGCTTTATCAAAATACATTTTAGACATTGTGCCGTTATGGTCTTCAAGTGATTTTAAAACCACCATTCCCACAGCAACTTCGTTTCTTGCATAAATCTTTTTGTTAACAACGAAACGGTTAAGCTCGGGGAATTCAGCCATAGTGCGAATATAAGCCGCAATAACCAAAGCCATATGGCTTATGCGGATACCCTCTTTACGCTTTTTGTTTATGTATTCTTGAATTGGGTCATAAGGGATGTCGATGGTTATCATATTCATCGAGTCAACACGCTTATCCATAATATGTGCCGCAACCCTGTACATAGGGTCAGTATGGCGGAGTCTTTTTCCGTCTGCTCTCATATTTTACCTCTTTTTGTCGATTTTGTGAATAAATTGTAAACTAATAATACCATAAAAGATTATAAATCGCAATATTTTTTTAAAATTAAATAACTTGTTAAATTTAGGTTTATATGATATAATTTATGTGTATGCATTTTTTAAATAAATCTTTCCATAATAATTATGGGTGATTTTAATGAGTAATGACAATTCGCTTAAAAATGAAAAAAGCGAAGAAGTAAAGGAATTTGGCTCGGTTGTGGCAAGTGACGGCAAGCATAAAATTTATTGCCTAACTATAATTGGTGAAATTGAAGGCCACACCGTTTTGGCGGAAAACAGCAAATCCACAAAGTACGAGCATATAATTCCACAGCTTGTCGCGGTTGAGCAGTCGGCCGAAATTGACGGGCTTTTGGTGATTTTAAACACTATCGGCGGCGATGTTGAGGCAGGCCTTGCCATTGCCGAGCTTATTTCGGGTATGAAAAAGCCCACCGTGTCCTTTGTGCTAGGCGGCGGTCATTCTATCGGTGTGCCGCTTGCAGTTTCGGCAAAGCGTTCATATATTGCGCCGTCGGCAACAATGACGGTGCACCCTGTTAGAAGCAACGGTCTTTTTATAGGTGTTCCGCAAATGCTTAACCACTTTCAGCGTATGCAAAACCGCATTAGCGATTTTGTTTGCCGAAATTCAAATATAAATGCCGAAACCTTTAATTCGCTTATGATGAACACAGGCGAAATGGTGACCGATGTCGGCAGTGTGCTGTCGGGCGAAAAGGCGGTTGAGGTGGGGCTGATTGATGAAATTGGCAATTTGTCCCAAGTAATTGACGGGCTTTATAAGCTTATTGATAATAACGGCTGATTTTTCAGCCATACATATAACACTTTTAAGGGAGAAGATTTTTTTGGCAACTAAAAAAAGGAAGTACACAAAACGCACTACCCAAAAGGAAACACAGCAGTCAAAGGCGGCAAAGCAACAGCTTTATTCTATAATCGGCTTTGCCTTGGCAATTTTTATGCTTTGTGTTGTCTTTATCAAGGGTGAAAATGTTTGGCTTTGGTTACATAACTTTACATTTGGTATTTTTGGCGTTACCGCTTTTGTAGTGCCGATTTTTATCGGCATTGTGTCGGTTTTGCTTGCAATGGAAAAATTAAGCGGCACCGCATTGGCAAAAATTATCGGCGGCGGTGTGTTAATTGCTTTAATTGGCGCAATTATTGACATTTTTTCAAAGCACAACCCCGACATTTCGTTTTGGGCACATCTTGCTAATGCTTACACAACGGGTACTGCACTTAAAAGCGGTGGCTTTTTCGGTGCTTTAATCGGGCAACCGATATATCTTTTATTTGGCAAAACGGGTGCGGCAATAACTGTTATTTTGCTTATATTCGTGCTTATAATGGTGCTTACCGGTACAAAGCTTATCCAGCTTTTCAAAATGCTTAAAAAGCCCGCAAAATTGGTTGCCGAGCAGGTTGAAAGCGCTTATCAAAAGAAAGAATCAAAAGAAGACGATAAAGAAATTAAGGTTATTAAGGGCTTTAATGTTGATATCCCTGTCGACGGCAGTATTAAGGAAAGACAGCAAGAACAAAACGAGCTTCCCCTTAAAAGTCGCCGTTTAGTGCGCGCTTATAAAGACGAAGGCATCGATGATGTTAATGTTTCACTTCCCGACGGCACAGAGGATGGTCAAAAGCTTGATACCGCACTTGACACCGCAAAGCAAGAAATTGTTATTGATATGAAGGCCGAAACCGAAAGCTTTACCGAAGAGGTTAAGGAAAATCTCGATACCGCATCCGACAAGGGCTATGTTTACCCGCCCACCACACTTTTAAAGGACACACGCGGTACAGCGGGACTTATTGCCGAGGATAACTCTGACACAGCCGAGCATTTAGTTAGAACTCTTAGAAGCTTTGGTGTTGAAACCCGAATTGTTGATATTTCACGCGGTCCTACCGTTACAAGATACGAGCTTCAGCCCTGTGCAGGTGTAAAAATCAGCAAAATCACCGCCTTGGCGGATGACATCGCGCTTAATTTGGCGGCAGGTAATGTCAGAATTGAGGCGCCAATCCCCAACAAAGCGGCGGTTGGTATTGAAGTTCCAAACAAAGAAAAGAACGCCGTTGGTATTCGTGAAATTTTAGAAGCGCCCGAATTTACATCGGCAAAATCTAAACTTACTGTTGCACTTGGCAAGGATATCACAGGTAATATTATTACAACCGATATTGCGAAAATGCCACACGGTCTTATTGCGGGCGCTACCGGCTCGGGTAAATCGGTTTGCACAAACTCAATTATTATAAGTCTTTTATATAAAAACACCCCCGACGAATTAAAGCTGTTGCTTATCGACCCCAAAACAGTTGAATTTGAGCCATATAACGGCATACCTCACCTTATGGTGCCGGTTGTAACCGACCCCCGCAAAGCCGCAGGTGCACTTGGCTGGGCGGTTGGCGAAATGGAAAAGCGTTATAAAATGCTTTCCGACCGTAAGGTTAGAAATATTGAAGAATATAACGAGGCGGTCGAGGGCCTTACCGACGAGCCAGAGGTTGAAAAAATGCCTTATATCGTTATTATGATAGATGAGTTTGCTGATTTAATGCAAACTGCATCGAAAGAGGTTGAAGACCACATTGCCCGACTTGCCGCAAAGGCGAGAGCTGCCGGCATACATATGATTTTGGCAACACAACGCCCGTCGGTTGATGTAATTACAGGTGTTATTAAGGCCAACATCCCAACAAGAATTGCGCTTACAACCTCATCACAAATCGATAGCCGCACCATTATTGACCAAGCGGGTGCTGAAAAGCTTCTTGGTCGTGGTGATATGCTGTTTAACCCTGTTGGCACCTCAAAGCCAAGTCGTTTGCAGGGCTGCTTTGTAAGCAACGAAGAAATTAAAGCAGTGGTTGACTTTGTTAAGGGTGACCGTACCGCTTCTTATAATGAAGATGTTATGAATGAAATCGAGCGTCAGGCCGCTATCGAAAAGAAGCAACGCACAGGTCTTGAAGAAGACGGCCCCGATGAAGACCCAATGCTTAAGGAAGCCATAAGGGTTGTTGTGGAAAACGGTTTGGCATCAACCTCACTCTTACAAAGAAAGCTAAAGCTCGGCTATGCCCGTGCTGCACGCATTATTGATGAAATGGAAGCACGTGGCGTTGTCGGCGGATATGAGGGCTCGAAGCCGCGCAAGGTGCTTATCACTTCCGACCAGTTGATGGAAATGGAAGCCACCGAAAGTGACGAATAATGCCCAAAATTAACACAAAAAGAATTTTAACGGTGATTACAGCGATGCTTTGCATCGTTGTTTTCACTGTTTTAATGTTTATTACCCGAAATCCCGCACTGTTAGATCGAAGTGGCAGTCATTACATCTTTGATTATGATGACGATTTTATAAAGTTTATCGATGTTGGTCAAGGGGATAGCGCACTTATTTACAGCAACGGCTATTCGGCAATAATTGATATGGGCATTGCCCCATCTAGCGACAGTATAATTGACACCTTAAATGACTGTAAAATAAATGCGGTTGATATGCTTATTATTTCGCATTACCATACCGACCATATTGGTGGTTTTACCGATGTGGCAAACAGGTTTGAAATTAAAAATATGTTAGGTCCAAAGGTAAGTGACCATAACATTGAAGCCGCCCAAAAGGCAAAGGAAACGGTGCTGTCGGGCGGTGGCAGGTTTTATGAGGCGATTTATGGGCTAAACTTTATGCTTGGCGAATTTAAGATTACAGTTTTGGGATATTGCGGATTTGCCGACGAAAATAACCGTTCGGTTTATGTTATGGCCGAAATTGATGGGCAAAAGTTTTTGTTTACGGGCGACGGTGAGCTTATTGCCGAAACCGAACTGCTTAAAAGAACAAAGGACATTGACTGCGATGTTTTAAAGGTGGCGCACCACGGCAGTAAAACAAGCACAAATTATGAATTTTTAAAAGCCGCCACACCCGAATATGCTGTTATTTCAGTGGGAAAGGATAATTCCTACAACCACCCGCACAGCGAAAGCATAACCGCCCTTGAAAAAGCTAATGCCGAAATTTACCGTACCGATTATCACGGCGATATAATTTTTTATATTGAAAACGGCGAAATTGAAATAAAAACTGAAAAAACAGGTGATTATTATTAACATTATTGAAAAATTAACCGAAGAATTTTCACTAAAACCCTTTCAGGTTGAAAACACAGTAAAGCTTATTGACGAGGGTAACACCATACCCTTTATTGCGCGTTACCGTAAGGAAGCCCACGGCTCGCTTGATGACCAGGTGCTTCGTGAATTATCTGAACGCCTTAATTATCTTCGCAATATGGATGAAACACGCGAAAAAATAATGGCATCTATTGAAGAGCAAGGCGCTTTAACTGATGAGCTTGTTGCGGCAATTGAGGCGGCGCAAACACTTACCGAGCTTGACGATATTTATAGACCATACAAGAAAAAGCGCAAAACAAGGGCAAGCGTTGCAAAAGAAAAGGGCTTAGAGCCCTTGGCGGATATTATTTACGCACAAGCGCCCGACTGTAAACCACCCATTGAATTGGCTGCCGATTTTATAAATGCCGAATTAGGTGTTGAAACTGCCGAGGATGCGCTTCAAGGCGCAATGGATATAATTGCCGAAAAAATTTCAGACGATGCCGACATAAGAAAGCGTATGCGCTTTGTTTGTATGGCGCACGGCATTTTAAATGTTAAGGGCACAAAGGACGACCTTGATGTTTATGAAATGTATAAGGAATACAGCGAAGCTCTTTCAAAAATTGCCGACCATAGAATTTTGGCAATAAACCGTGGCGAAAAGGAAGAATTTTTAAAGGTTTCTATCGATTTTGATGAGCAAAAAGCGATGTTTATCATTGCTAAAAACCACATTAAAGAGGGCAGCCCGGCTACCGAAACTGTGGTAGCGGCCGCAAAGGATGCTTACAGCCGTTTAATTTTCCCGTCAATAGAAAGGGAAATTCGTTCAGAACTTACCGACCGTGCATCTACCTCGGCTATCAAGGTTTTTTCCACCAATTTGCATCAGCTTTTAATGCAACCACCTGTTAATGACAAGGTGGTTTTAGGGCTTGACCCCGGGTATAGAACGGGCTGTAAGGTTGCGGTTGTTGACGGCACAGGCAAGGTGCTTGACACAGGTGTAATTTACCCCGCACCCCCAAAAAGTGACATAGAAAATGCAAAAATAATTGTTAAAGCGCTTGTTAAAAAGCATGGTGTACAGGTTTTTGCTATCGGCAACGGCACTGCAAGTCACGAAACCGAGGTTTTTGCCGCCGAGGTTATTAAAGAGCTTAACGATGGGCTTTCATATATGGTGGTAAGTGAAGCGGGGGCAAGTGTTTATTCGGCTTCAAAATTAGCTGCAGAGGAATTCCCTGATTATGATGTTTCACTTCGCAGTGCGGTGTCTATAGCCCGTCGACTTCAAGACCCACTTGCCGAGCTTGTTAAAATCGACCCCAAGGCAATTGGTGTTGGTCAGTATCAACATGATATGCCCCAAAACCAATTAAACGGTGCACTTGACGGCGTTGTTGAAGACTGTGTAAACTCGGTTGGTGTGGACCTTAACACTGCATCGGTTCAACTTTTGGCTCGTGTTTCAGGGCTTGGCCCTGCGGTTGCCAAAAATGTGGTGGCATATCGTGAAGAAAACGGCCGCTTTACAAACCGCAGTCAGCTTAAAAAGGTTTCAAAATTGGGGCCAAAGGCATTTGAACAATGTGCCGGCTTCTTGCGTATTACCGACGGTAAAAACCCGCTTGATAATACCTCGGTTCACCCCGAAAGCTATGATGCCGCCGAAAAGCTTATTAAGCTTTGTGATTATACTGATAAGGATTTGAAAAAAGGCGCTTTAACCAACCTTTCTGAAAAGGTGAATGAAAAAGGTGTAAGCGTTGTTGCAAACGAAATCGGCGTGGGCGAGCCCACCCTTTTGGATATTGTAAAAGAGCTCGAACGCCCCGGTCGTGACCCGCGTGATGAATTACCCGCACCGCTTCTTCGCACCGATATTATGTCGATGGAGGACCTTAAAGCCGGTATGGAGCTTACGGGCACAGTTAGAAATGTTATCGACTTTGGTGCGTTTGTAGATATTGGTGTGCACCAAGATGGACTTGTGCATATTTCCCACATTACAAACCGCTTTATAAAACACCCTGCCGAAGTTTTAAAGGTGGGCGACATTGTAAAGGTTTGGGTGCTTTCAGTAGATGTTAATAAAAAACGCATTTCCTTAACTATGCGAAAGGACAAATTAAATGAAGCAAAATAACCTTAAAGGCAGTTTAATTTTAAGCATTGCGGCATTTATTTGGGGTATGGCCTTTGTGGCGCAAAACCAAATAAGTGACAGCGTGCCAACCTTTACAATAAACGCTTTTCGTTCCTTTATTGCGGTAATTTTTCTGCTAATTTTTTGGAAAATTACCAACATAAAATCAAAGGAAACTTTCATCCCAAAAGATAAAGCCACACGCAAAAAATATCTTGCGGCGGCGTTAACGTGCGGCGGCTTTTTGGCAGTTGCAATGAATTTGCAGCAGTTTGGCATAGCCCTTTACCCAAAAACTGCGGCAGTAGAGGCACATTCGGGGTTTTTAACCGCACTTTATGTGATTTTGGTGCCGTTTTTTTCAGTGTTTTTAAGAAAGAAAATCGGTGTGTTGGTTTTCGGCGGCGGAATAATGGCAACTGTCGGCATTTATATGCTTTGCTTTGCAAAGGGCTTTGAGGGCTTTTACCTTGCCGACTTGGTTGTTTTTTGCTGTGCCATTGCCTTTGCACTTCAAATTTTGGCGGTGGATAAATATGTCGGCTTTACGGGCGGGGTTAAACTTTCGATAATGCAGTTTTTTGTGGTGGGTGTAATTTCCACCATTTGTGCCTTGATTTTTGACCTTAAAAACCTGTCGGTTTCAGCACTTATCGACGGCGCTTTGCCAATTTTATATCTTGGCATAATGTCAAGCGGCATTGCTTATACACTTCAAATTGTCGGTCAACGCTTTGCCGAGCCATCAGTTGCCTCAATTACTATGAGCTTTGAAAGTGTTTTTGCCGTTTTGGGCGGTGTACTGTTTTCAAAGGGCACACTTTCTAAAAATGAAATTATAGGTTGTATAATAATGTTTGCGGCAATAATTACTGCACAATTACCCGAATTAAAAAAGAATAAATAATGTGTGCCTTCGGCACGAATAAAAATAGCACCCAACTTTTGTTGGGTGCTATTTTATTATTTATTATTTATTATTTAATTTCATATCCACCAACGGGGCGAATTGCTAATACACTGCAGCTGCCCTTGCCGTAAGCTTTTTCGATCATTGTTTTATAATCAGAAAGCAAATCGGTCGGGATATAGCACTGAATTGTACCTGCAAAGCCGCCACCGTGAACACGGCAAGCGCCCTTATCACCTAAAAATTGCTTTGTTAAAGCGATGGCAAGTGATAAGCCCTGCTCTTTTACAGCGGTGGTAGAATAAAGGTTTTGCAAATAGTCAAATGATGATTGACCCGATGCATTAACAAGCTTTAAAAAGTCTTCAAAGCGACCTTCTTTGAGTGCGTCACGCTGGTCTAAAACACGGGCGTTTTCATTAAAGAAGTGGAAAGCACGAAGCACTGCGCGTTCACCAAATTCTTTGCGAAGCTCGGCAATTTTTTCATAAAACTCATTAGTGTTTGCATCACGCAAAAATTCAACACCCAAGGCATTGCTTATTTGCTTACATTCAATGGTAATGTCGGCATAATCCTGTGTTAAGTTTGCGTGGTTTCCGCCTGTGTCAACAACACAAAGGGTATAGCCAAACTTTTTAATGTCAAGGTCAATTTTTTCGGTGACAGGGTTTGCGGGGTCGTTAAAATCAGCGTATGTAAAGCCACCCAATGAACTTGCCATTTGGTCCAAAAGACCACAGGGCTTGCCAAAATATTCTCTTTCAGCAAATTGGCTGATTTTTGCAATCTCAATGGGAGATACCTTATTGTCAGCAAACAATCCGTTTAAAATATTTGCGGTAAGCACCTCAAACGCGGCAGAGGATGACAGCCCCGAGCCCTTTAAAACATTAGAGGTGGTGTAAGCGTTAAAGCCCTGAAGTGCTATGCCCATTTGACTAAATTTAAAGCAAACACCACGAATAAGTGAAGCGGCACGGCCAATTTCCTTTTCGCGCTTTTCAAGCTCGTCAAGGTTTATAACATCCATATCATAACCCTTTGACTTAATGCGAACGTTGTTATCATTATTCAAAGAAACAATGGCGATAACATCCATATCAACGCCGCCTGCAAGCACACAGCCGTGCTGATGGTCGGTGTGGTTGCCGCCAACCTCGGTACGACCGGGGGCAGAGAAAAGGCGTATATCATTTTGTGTGGGGAATATTTTTTCGAATTCGCAAACTGCGTCAAAATAACGTGCCCTTGCCTTTTCGGCATCGCCGTAAAGCATTACAAAATCGTTATCAAAGCCGCCGTTTTGAATTTTATTTTTAATTTGAGTAATGTTCATTTTAAAACACCCTTATTTTGAAATAATTGCCAATGTATCGCGTGCGATTGCAAGCTCTTCATTGGTTGGAATAATGTAAACGTCAACCTTGCTGTTGTCGGTAGAAATTTTAACCTCTTCACCGCGGATAGTGTTCTTTTCGTTATCAATCTCAACACCGAGATATGCGAGGTTTTCGCAAACATATCTGCGAAGTTCGCCATCGTTTTCACCGATACCGCCTGTAAAGGCAATAGCATCAACACCGTTCATAGCTGCAACGTATGAGCCAACAAATTTTAAAATTTGATAGCGTTGCATATCAATTGCGAGCTGTGCGCGGTGGTTGCCTTGTTCAGCAGCCGCAGCAACGTCACGGTTGTCATTAGAAACACCCGAAACACCTAAAACGCCCGATTCTTTGTTGCAAATGTGGTTAATATCGGCGGGGGTAAGGTTTTCTTTTTCGGCAATAAAGGTCAAAGCAGAGGGGTCGAGTGTACCTGTGCGGGTACCCATCATAAAGCCATCAAGTGGGGTAAAGCCCATTGAAGTGTCAAAGCACTTACCGTCTTTAACAGCGGTGATAGAACAGCCGTTACCAAGGTGGCAGGTGATGATTTTCATATCCTTGCGGTCTTTGCCAATAACCTCAGCCAAGCGGTTGCTTACAAAGTCGTGGCTTGTGCCGTGTGCGCCGTATTTACGCACGCCGTATTTTTCATAATATTCATAAGGAAGCGCAAACATATAAACATGCTCAGGCATTGTTTGGTGGAAGGATGTGTCAAACACTGCAACCTGTGGCTTTTCTTTACCAAAGGTTTTAATGCAAGCCTTAATAGCAAGAACGTGAGCAGGGTTGTGAAGAGGTGCTAATGCGCCAAGCTCATCAATGTCGTTAAGTGCTTTGTCATCGATAAGGCAAGAGCCCTTGAAAATTGCGCCGCCCTGCACAATTCTGTGACCGATAGCTGAAACCTCGTCAAAAGAATCGATAACCTTTGCGTCAGATTTGGTTAAAGCGTAAACTACTGCCTCAAATGCTTCGCTGTGGGTTGGCATTGCGGTTTCAGCCGAATATACTCTGCCATCAGCGGCCTTGTGGGTGATAGCGCCTGAAACACCGATTCTTTCACAAAGCCCCTTTGCCAAAACCTGTTCATTTTCCATATCAATAAGCTGATATTTAAGTGATGAACTGCCTGCGTTTACAACAAAAATTTTCATTTTTTACTGCCTCCGTCAAAATGTATTGAATTAAAAAATAAAATATGCTATATTAACTAATATATAATACAATAAATTTTTCCTATTTTCAAGTTTATTTATAAAAGAAGTGATTTTTTGTCAAGAATAGGCATAATTGCAGAATTTAACCCTTTGCATTTAGGGCATAAGTATCTAATAGATGAGGCAAAAAAACAGGGCGAGGTTGTGTGTGTTATAAGCTCTAACTTTGTTCAGCGGGGCGACACCGCAATTTGTGAAAAGCGTGTACGCACACAAATGGCGCTTGACTGTGGGGCAGACCTGGTTTTAGAGCTTCCCGTTTGCTATTCAATGTCAACTGCACAAAGCTTTGCCTTTGGCGGTGTTAGTGCTCTTGTGATGGCTGGGTGTGACACAATCATGTTTGGCAGTGAGACGGGGGAGATTGAGCCGCTTTTAAAAACTGCCGAAATTTTGTGCTCAAATAAGTTTAAAGAAAAGTTAAGTCAAAATTTAAAAAACGGCCGCACCTTTGCAAAGGCAAGGCAAATAACTGCCGAAAGCTGTGGCGCAACCAAAGGTATTTTAGAGGGTGCAAATAATAATTTGGCAATAGAATATATTTTGGCGGCAAAAATGCTTGGTGCAAATTTAAGTTTTAAAACGGTTAAAAGATTAGGTGCAAACCACGATAGCGGCGATATTTTGGGTGGCTTTGCCTCAGCTTCCCTCATCCGCGAAAAAATCCTTTTGGGCGATTTTTCATTTGCGCAAAAATATATGCCAAAATCGGCGTTTTCGCTTCTAAGTGAGGATAATGTATCAAATATCAATTTAATAGACAGGGCGATTTTAGCCACACTTCGCACCAAAAGCTTAAATGACTTTAAAAATTTACCTGATGTTAGCGAAGGGCTTGAAAACAAACTTTTGTCATCAATAAGGGTTGCAACTGACCTTTGTGATGTTTATAATAAAATTAAAAGCAAGCGTTACACCTTGGCGCGTGTCAGAAGAATTGTGCTTTCGGCGTTTTTAGGGCTTGATAACACATTTTTTATGAAAGCACCGCCGTATATACGGGTTTTGGGCTTCAATAAAAACGGCAAGAAAATCATCAGCCAACAGCGAAAGCAAAACGGTAACAAATTGGTGTTAAAGGCGACCGAAATTAAAAATTTTGGTGCTGATGCCGAAAAAATGTTTGCGCTTGAAAACCGCGCAACCGATTTATATCTTTTATCATTAAAAAAGCCACAGGAATGTGGGCTTGAATATAAAGCAAACTTAATTAAAACGGAGTGTTAATTTTTATGGTAAATGTAAGTATTATTGAAAGCTACAAAAAATACGGTAAATGCGTATGCATTTCAAACGGCGTGATTGAGGCCTATGTTACGGTTGATTTGGGTCCCCGCATCATTAGATTCGGTTTTGTTGGACAGCAAAACATTTTAAATGACCACCGCGAGAAATTCTCACCCTTGACCGACGAAAAATATGAAGCATTGTTTGGCAAGGGCAAAGCGTGGGAAAGCATGGGCGGTCACAGGGTTTGGGTAACCCCTGAAAGTTATCCAGAAACCTATACCCCCGATGATAAGTCCGTGACTTACTCTGTAAATGACGACAGTGTTGTGTTTACTTCGGTTGAGGAGCCCGAGGTTGGCAAGGCCAAAACACTTACTGTTAAAATGGCACCCGAAGCTGCTGAAATGACCGTTAAAATGAATGTTAAAAACATTAGTGGTGCAAAACGTGAGTTTTCAGTTTGGGCAATCAGTGTTTGTGAGGCGGGTGGTAATTTAATTATCCCAATGAACACTAACGACACAGGTCTTTTACATAACCGTTCAATTTCGGTTTGGCCTTATACCGATTTAAGCGACAAGCGCATCCGTTTTGGTGCAAAATATGCCGTTATTAAGCAAGATGTTAACGCCACAACTCCGCTAAAGATAGGTTTTGATTTAAATAAAGGTGTTGTACACTATGTTTTGGGTGATGACATTTTCACAAAGCGTTACAATGCAAAACATGGTGAGCTTCCTTACCCCGATGGAAATTGCTCGTTTGAAACCTATACCGACAATGTTATGATAGAGGTTGAAACCCTTTCAGCTATTAAGGCGGTTGAAAACGGCGACTGCCACGAATATACAGAATATTGGTCGCTTGACAAAAAGCCCGGCGAGGTTGATTTTAACAGCGATGCTTCAATTGATGAAATGCTTAGCAAAATGTAACTGATATGATTAGAAAAGCCAATATAAAAGACATCCCCAAAATTATGGACCTGCTTTCACAGGTTTGCCTTGTTCACCATAATGGAAGACCTGATATTTTCAAAATCGGCACAAAGTATTCTTCTGCCGAATTAGAGGCACTTCTTTGTGATGAGCAACGCCCAATTCTTGTTTGGGCTGATGAAAATGATAAAGTGATGGGATATTGCTTTTGCATTTTTCAGCAGCATAAAGAAAATTCAATTTTGACCGATATTAAAACCCTTTATATTGATGATTTGTGTGTGGATGAAAAAATGCGGGGAAGACATATCGGTAAAGAGCTTTATGATGCGGCAGTAAAGCTTGCAAAGGATAGCGGATGCTATAATCTTACACTAAATGTGTGGAGCTGTAACCCCTCTGCCATGCGGTTTTACGAAGCGCAAGGCCTTGCACCCCAAAAGGTTGGGATGGAGCTTATACTTTGATTTTGAGTGTATAAGGAAAACAAGGATGGCGGAGAATTAAATGAAAACTAAAAACATAGCCACGGTTTACGCTGTTTTGGCTGCGGCACTTTATGCGATTAATGTGCCATTGTCTAAACTGCTGTTAAATTATGCCCAACCTACAATGATGGCGGCATTTTTGTATCTTGGTGCGGGTATAGGATTATTTATTTACAGCTTGATAGAAAAAGCATTCGGCAAACAAGTTAAAAGAGAGCCATTAACCAAAAAAGAATTGCCGTACACTATAGCAATGGTGGTGCTGGATATTGCCGCACCCATACTTTTAATGTTTGGTATTTCTTTAACCAATTCTGCAAATGTGTCGCTTTTAAACAATTTTGAAATTGTGGCAACCTCCATAATTGCTCTTGTGGTATTTAAGGAAGTAATATCTAAAAAACTGTGGTTTGCAATTGCGCTTGTAACGGTTGCAAGTGCTATACTCAGTTTTGAAGGTGCTGAGTCATTTACATTTAACAGCGGTTCGCTGTTTGTGCTTGGCGCTTGTCTTTGTTGGGGGCTTGAAAACAACTGCACCAAAATGATAAGCAATAAAAGCTCGGTCGAAATCGTAATTATTAAGGGCACTTTTTCAGGGCTTGGCAGTTTAATTTGTGCTTTTGTTTTGGGCGAGCGTATACCTGCAATTTATTGGATATTGTGTATATTGCTTTTGGGATTTGTGGCTTATGGTCTAAGCATACATTTTTACATTATGGCACAAAAGAATTTGGGCGCCGCCAAAACAAGCGCTTATTATTCGGTTGCACCTTTTTTAGGCGTTGTATTCAGCTTTTTATTCTTAAGCGAAAGACCGGGCATACAGTTTTATGTTGCATTGGTTATTATGATTATCAGCACTTATTTTATGGTTAAGGATACAATCTCGTTACAGCACACCCACGAACACGCTCACGGCGATATAGTTCATACACATATTCATACGCATGGTAGCGATAGCGAAAACCACAATCATAAACATAACTTACCATTATAATAACAAAGACGGCAAAAAGCCGTCTTTGTTTTTATGGTCGAGGCGACAGGAAAGCATTTATAAAATTTTAATATATTACCCGCGCGGCCCTCTTGCGGTGACAAAGTTTATTACGGCTTGTAGCGCCTATAAACTTTGACCGCTGCGCCTGAAAAAACTCGCTTTATCGTCCACCGGACGCGCTCGCTTTTTCAACCCTGCGTCCCTCACCGCGTTCGGGACTGATACAGCAAATTTGAATATTACCGCAATAATAAAAATAAAGACGGCACAAAGCCGTCTTTGTTTTTATGGCAAAGGCTTATAATATGGCTACCAAGGGGTAGTGTTACAGCGGGTTACACTTTTCTCTTTTAACCGTAGCAGATTTCTCTTGTAGCCGTTGCAGATTTTGTACCCCTCAAAAACAACAGAAAAACAGAGCTGAACCTCAATGGCTATCATCGAGATTCAGCTCTTTTCGATTTCACGGGCATTATTGAGGTCAAAAGCAATCACCCCGTGCGTCTTACTAACCTTTCCGGGGACACGATAGGATTTGCCACAATCCCAATCGAACTCCGTAGCAAGAAGCCTACACAGACGAATGCTTGTCAGTTCCAGGCTACTTTTTCCGTTATATACAGTTGCGGGAACTCGATGGGAGTGAAAATCTTTCCTTTCATACGGGGCCAACAATAATGAATTACCTTCTTCCGAGAGCATAAAACAGATATACTTCGGGCAGCCAATTTCTCGAAGTGCCTTAACAAATATATGAATACGGTTATTTTTGAGGTAAAATGATAAATAGGTGTCCATCACATTAATTACCGTCCTTTTTAGTAACCCAATGCTCTGCATCACTAAAATCAAAAAGCATCATTACTTTTTTATTGACAGTTACAAGGCGTCCGTTGGCACGGTAATTAAATTTCGGGTCTAATCCCCAGGCATCATATATTAAGTCTCCGAAGCGTTTGGACTCCATATTTCGGATGCATAAATTTTTGCCTCCCTTAATCCAACGAATAGAATCCTTATCTACCGAGTTGACCGGGACAACAATAAGACATTTCGATTTTGGATTTACCTCAATGCGTACATATTCGCAGTTGTTCAAGCTGGTAAGTACCAGTTTACTGAAGGACAATTTTGTAGGCCAAATAGAACACGATGGCTCGTTTTTCCTCGGAAGATGAACAAACATATCGGAAGATACGATTTGAAAGCCATCTAACGACATTTCTTCTATTGGATTGATGCTTGTAGACATTTGAATACCCCCTTAAGTTTTATCTGTTGTAATGTAACCGTCAGCAAGGTCGATTTTATATGTTTCCTCATGATGCTCGACCGGTGTGCCGAAATATTCACGCCATTCGCCGGGAAGATACGATTTTGTTTTTCCGCCTTTGACGAACAATTCAAAATCGGAAAGTTTGAATAGGTATAGCATTTCACCCTCGCAAACAGCAGGTTTACCCATCATTTTGTAACGATATTGGGCATCCCACCCCATGAGGTCGAAAATTTTAGCAGCAAAGATTTTGCAGAGCAAATCTCGGTTTTGCAGTTCTTTTTCTCCGCCACCTCGTGCCCAGCGGAGGGAGTCGGGTGCATCTGCCTCGCACGGACGAATAATCAATCTTTTCTGCTCGGGGTGAATTAAAATTTGAATGTGCGTTACCCCCGGAAACCTACGCAAGCAAGCCATATTAAATTTGATTCTGCTGTCCCAAATAGTGATGGCAGGCTCACGTGAATGGGCAAATAACTCTGCCTTTGTGACTTGATATCCGGCAAGGTTAATTAGCTCTTCCGTTTCCTCCGGCTGCCCCTCCAAAGGAACGCTGTTATTAAAATAGTGTTCAGTCTGTGTCGTGTCCATCGTCTGTATCAATTCCTCTCGTTAGTTTCTCCATCGACAATTGCAGTTCTTCAGGAGATGCAGTTGTAAATTGTTCAATACCGGGTGCAAGAATACTCTGTGCTTGTGAGTTCCACTCGGTTTTCGGTGCTATATAATAAAAACCATTCTCAAGGGCGTGTTCATAAAATCCTTCGCCGAAATCGCCGTCCCATTCTTCGGGGCAAAACTCGATACGGCGTTTTACACTTGAAGCATCCCCGTCATTAACCGTAAGAAGTGTGGCGGGTACGGCATTGGGCAGATTAAAAACAATAATCTGCTCTGAGCCACGAAATGCCCAAGTGCCTCGAATTTTGTAACTATACTCTGGATTCCAGCTCATAATACTGTACAGAGCATTGCCAAAGTGCTGACAGTTTAAGGTTTTTGAATAGATAGGTTTTTCCGGGTCGGGTCGCCATCTTATGCTGTGCGTATCCGACTTTTTGCACGGGCGGATAGCAATGCGCCGTTCAGTTGGATGCAGCAAAAGTTGAATATATGCGATGTTATCGAATTTTTGAACGCAGAACTTATTAAATGAAATTCTTTCGTTTGAAATATTGATAACGGGGCCTTCGTATCGATGCTGAAGGAAGTGGCTGCGGACAACCTGGTAACCATCAAGGTCAAATGCACAAAAAGCAGATTTACTAATACTTTTAGTGCTACGTGGCTGGCGAACACTATTGGAAATGTCATAATAGGTGCCTGGGTCGTCATTAATCCAATGATGGTTTATTGGGATAAAGCCCGTAAATATACCCTCATCAATGACATGAAGAAGCGGAAGACCTCCACGCATATGATGCTTTCGGTTTTGCAACAGCACTTGTACAGCCTCAAACTTCTCAACAGAAATTATAGCCTCGTGGTGACCTGTATAAAGATATTGGTCTCGGTCTTGATTATTTCTTTTATGCTTATGTTCGTATAGGTCAGCCGTGAAGGTTTTCCAAGTAAGAACACTTCCGCAGTAACGCTCGTTTGTAAGAATATAGCCCACGGACCCGCTGTTCCATCCTGTGCCGCCGGACTTTGTTTCGCAGCCAATATCCGTGAGAATATCGGCTATCTGTGATTGTGACCATCCGGCAAGATAGGCATCATAGATAAAGCGGACTATTCGAGCCTCACTCTCATTTATGGTAAGGGGTGCGTATTTTATATATCTGCCGGTTACGTCCTTTGGTCTGTCATACCCCAAGGGAGCAGGTGTCAGCAACTTGCCGTCCTTAAACCGCTGTTGAAGGGACCAATTCATGGCTTCACTCTTTTTTACCGACTCTTCCTGTGCAAAGGTTGCAAGGAAGGAAAGCATAAATTCGGTGTTTTCCGAAAGAGTATAAAGGTTGTCAGTTTCAAAAAATACACCAACGGGAGGATTAAGACCTTTCAGCATACGAATAAGTGATATGCAATCAACGAGGTTTCTCGCAAATCGAGATACGCTTTTTGTTATAATAAGGTCATATTTCCCGCGTTTGCACTCCTCAATCATTTCATTGAATTGGTCTCTGTTTTTCAATGAAGTACCCGAAATGCCTTCATCAGCATAGATGTGCCTTAACTCCCAATTAGGGTGGTCTTCTACGAGTTGACGATAATGTGCCTGCTGAAGTTCAAAGGAGGATAACTGTTCATCGTTATCCGTAGAAACACGGCAATATGCACATACACGATAAATGTGACCCTCACTATATAAATCGGCTTTGGGTTTCGCAGGAATAAATGTTCTGCTACTTTCATCTACCGTTTGATAAATTTGTCGAAGTTGCTCTCGCTCTTGCGTATTTGCCATAATCCCGCCCTCTTACTAATCTGTGCTACTTTTTGGCAACTGCCAGTACCAGCCACCATCTTTCTTTATCGACCTAATACCCATCTGCTTTTTTATATTCATAATAGTTCGTTCACTTATATTTTCTTTACTGAACATAGTGCGAATTTCCGAAACGGCAACCGGTCCATCGGCAAGTATCACTCGAAGGATATCGGCTGCTCGTGCCTGCTTTGTGGTTTTCTCCTGTATATCATATGAGAGTTGAGAACCTTCGTATTTATCGGGGTTAATGTCCAACCACTCTAATTTCCGTGATGCATCAACGGAGAAAAACAAATCTTTACCTTTTGGAGAAAGGCTACTTTTTACATGGTGAATAACGGAAATTGAATCGTCCTGCAAATGCTCAACTTGAATTACACTTCGAGCTGCTGCCACAAGGTCTATACTTCCAAGGCTACGATATAATTCCTTTGAGCTTTGCTTTTTGTTAAGGTGTCCAATTAAGACTACGGCGCAATCATACATTGCAGCCCATAAAGCAAGCTGTCGTAGCACCTTTCTTAGCCGAGAGACGCTTGCAATATCGGTTTCTCCAAGGTATGCCTGTATGGGGTCGATAACTAAAAGTTTAGCATTAAAATCAGCAATAGCCCTACGGACAGAGTCATCATTAAGGGTTATAAAATTTGTTTCCTCATCTAAAAAAGCCACATTGGAACAATCTGCCCCAGCAGCTGTCAAACGAGGCTTTATTGTGTCACTTAATCCATCTTCAGAACATTGATAGATAACGTGCATCGGTTTTTTCGGTTTTCTGCCGTCAGGAGCAGCCGTTCCGTTAGAAACAGCGGAAATAATATTCATCATAAGGGTGGATTTGCCACAACCTGGGTCGCCCTGTATTAATGTGATTTTTCCAAAAGGGATATACGGATACCACAGCCAGTCAACTGATGTTTCCGATATACTACTGTAAAGTTTCAACTGACCGTCACATAAATCAAGCATCGTCTTATCCTTCCCGAAACGCCAAATTTCGCTCCTTTTGGTAATATCATTCATATTTTAAACTGCATCGTTGCTTTTTGCCATAAACCACAACTTACATTTTTTGCGATGTGTATAGTAGTAATTTACATTTTGTCAAGGTTGCAAAATGCGGGGAGAGTATTTGCATTGTCACCTTGCATTCTTGAAATATACAGCGTTGCTATGTGCAAAAGTTAGAGTTAATATATGATGACCTTGATGGCCCCAGAGAATGGAGGACTAAATGATAGATTGCGAAAGCATCGGCGCCAGAATACGGTGCCACAGAAGAAAAAATGGCCTGTCGCAAGAAGAACTTGCTGAACAGGCCGAAACAAGCAGGGTTTACATTAGTAACATTGAACGTGGGGAGGCAACCCCAAGTCTGGAGGTAATACTTAATATTGCCAATGCACTGTGTGTATCTGCGGATGATTTACTTGCCGGGAATCTACTTTCTTCGAACACGGATAGCACGGAAACAGAAATGGATATTTTGTTTGATTGTTCGCAAGAAGAAAGTCACATCCTTTTAGAGAATATGCGTGCATTGAAACAGCTTCTTCGAAGATACAAAATTACAAAATAAATGCAACTGGGTCACCAAGGCGCATCTGCACTCCGATGGGGGTGCTGTTTGCGTTACACGGCAGATATATCAATTGCCGTTCCATTCTTGAATAAAAAGGTAATTCTATTATCCTTGTGAACTGTTGCTGTTTCCAATAGTGAAATCCACAGCTTTTCGTCCCAGTGTTCGAGGACGAGAGGCTGTTTTTCTATGGTGCCGATGAAAATGCGGAATTCTCGGTCGTGCTGCATCCGGCTATCCCTTTCTGTGGTTACGAATTTGAGCCGTTTTTGGGTCCTTTCATATCGGCTAACCAGGCTATTATATTTTTTGGTGTATTCCTCTTGGGATTGTTCCTTTGAGGCATTGTCCTTGATGCATTGGCTCACCAGCTCGGCAATTACCTGGAGTTCCTCGTTCAGCCTATCGATTTCCGCATTCTGCTCCGTGCAGTCGCACACCAAAGACCTCATAGCCTCGCAGGCTTTAAGGAGTATATCTCGGTCAGCCATTAAGGTGTTGTATGCTTTAAGGAACATCTGCTGTATGGTTTCGGTGTCGAGTGTCGGTGTTTCGCACTTTGACTCACCACCGAACTTGTGATTACAGCGCCATATTTCTCTGCGGTAAGGGTCGTTTGAATGCCAGGTCTTTTTGCCGTAAAAGCAACCACAATCACCGCAGATGAGCTTGCTTGCAAAGATGCTCATTCCGCTATAACCATGCCCCAGACTTTTTCTTCGTGCAATCTCGTTCTGAACCATATCGAAGTCCATCGGTGTTATGATTGCCGGATGGCTGCCCTCGACATAGTATTGGGGTATTTCACCCTCGTTGACCTTTTGCTTTTTCGTGAGGAAGTCCACAGTATATTTCTTCTGTAATAATGCATCGCCCTTGTATTTTTCGTTTTGTAAGATGCTCAAGATGGTGCTTTGACTCCATTTGGTTTTACCGCTTGGGGTCGGTATTCCGAGGGCGTCAAGGTGCTTGCAAATGCCGGACGGGGTTTTGCCCTCAAGGAACATTTTGTAAATCAGCCGAACCACCTCTGCCTCTTTTTCATTGATGACGGGCTGTCCATCCTCGCCACGGTCATAACCGAGGAAGTGGCTAAACGGCATCGTAACTTTGCCATCAGCGAACCTTTTACGCTGACCCCAGGTAACGTTCTCGGAAATGCTACGGCTTTCCTCCTGGGCAAGGCTCGACATAATGGTTATGAGAAGTTCGCCCTTGCTGTCAAAGGTGTAAATGTTTTCCTTTTCAAAGAAAACCTCAACGTGGTGTTCTTTAAGGGTTCTAACGGTAACAAGGCTATCGACAGTATTGCGGGCAAAACGGCTCACACTTTTAGTTACAATCAAATCAATTTTGCCTGCCAAGGCATCGGCTATCATTTCATTGAAGCCCTCACGGCGTTTAGTGTTCGTGCCGGAAATGCCCTCATCGGTATAAACTTTTACAAACTCCCAATGCGGTAATTGTGCCGATGGAAGTTCCGCTGTAAGTACCGCTGAATCGCCAGGATGCCGACAGAGCCACACCCGTTTTCGTACCATTACTGTTGTGGTTTACACGAACAGTATAGGTTTTGAGCAAGGTCGTATCATATCCTGCCACATCATCGCTGATTGCAGCGGCAGTATAGGTTTCGGATACGCCATTGATGGATACCGTAGAGTCGGAACGAGAGCCAACCGAAATGGTGTAATACTTCAAATAAACCTTGAGGGTTACATCGGAGTAGTTGCCCGTTACGCTTTGGGTCGCAGACCAGGTGCAGTACAGGCCGAAGTTGTTTACGGGATATTTATAAAAAGAACCGCTTAATGCCATAAAGCTGTACCTCCTTAGTCAAGAATTACAATGTTCAAGCCTTCCGAAGCGGTCGGCATAGGCACGAACTTGGTTTTGCCAACGGTCAATTCACCATCAACCGTGGTCTTTTTTGTTATGGTTTCGTCCTTATTAAGGGTAAAAATCTTCTCCTCATTGTAGTAGCCGGAGAACTCGGTGTTGTTGATAACCGTCCTCTGTGCGGAGTCTGCATTGGAAACCTCAATACCACGGCGGTCGATTTTAACCTCTGTGGTATAAATCTCATTAGGAGCGGGAGTCCACTTGTGAACTGTCGTACCTTCCGCAAGGATGATGTCGGCAATATACAAACTCGCAAGTCGGTTATATGCGTAAATGGTAATAGTGCCGTCTTGAACGTCGTCGATAACAGCCGAATATTCCGTCCAATCGAAGGTGGAGGTTGTGCTGAAAAGGTACTTTATTTTTGAGCCGTTGTATTTGATATAAAAATACGAACTGTACCCCGATGTCGTTTTCTTGGCACGGAGTGAAATGGTGTAGGAAGTTCCCGTTACCGCCCCCGTTACCACTTGCTTGAGGGTTGAAGAATCACTCAAAACAAAGCAAGAATTAGCGGTTGTGTTGTTTTGGGCATCGGTGCTGCTGTCGGTGGAAACTGTGCCGGAGGTAATCCAATCATCGGTTAGACCATTAAGTCCCGAAGAATTATGGATATAATTGATACCTCCTGCGAACTGCTCCTGCATCGTAATGGACAAGCCGTCAACCGAATGCTCAAGCTCGGAAACCTTGCTCTGCATTTCAAGCACCTTGGATTGTTCGTTACCAAGGTCATCCTCCAAGGTTTCAACTGTTTCTGTCAGCGTACCGACATAGGAGTTAAGACCATCTACGCTGTTTTGAAACTCACCGAATTTGGTGGTGTGGGTGGACACGGTTTCTCGTAGGTCATCCAAATTGTTCTGCACGACCCAGCCTTGTCCGTCCCACACCATCGTTTCGGGAGGGGTTGTAGCGGTGTTAACCCACAACTGACCTTCGTAAGGGTTCTCCGGCGGCATATCGGACGCAACGACATCGTTGATATGAATGATGGTATACTGTGCGACAGCCGTCATAAAAGTCCCTCCTTACAGCGTTACAACCACCATAAAGGTTGCTTTTGTGGAAACATCGGAAGTGGAAACCGACAGCGTTTTGCCGGTCTTTGAGCCGGAAGTTCCCCAAGAGGTGTCGATAGCACCGTCCTTGTTATACTTCGTCCAAGTATAGGTGCCTTTGCCCTCGGCATCGATTTCCGCACCCGCCTGGTAAACAACTGCGGTAAGCACCGTAGAACCTTGGCCGTTCTTAAAGACATCGCCGCCCGTGGAGGTAACAATGACCTGGATGGGGTCGGAGTTGTCGATGAAGGTCGCAACATCGGTGAAGGTGCTGTTGTAGGTGTTGGAAGTGGAATCCGAGTCGGTTGCCACGCAGCGGAACACCGCATAGCTGTCAACGGCAGCCGCATACACAGTAAGAGTTGCCGTGGTGGTGCCAGTATATTTGCCCGTGGTATCGGAGAGCTTTCTCCAACCGATGCCAAAAGAGGCATCATAGCCGGAAGAAGTGGTAGCGGTAACGGTGCTATCCATAATGGCCCACTTGTAGGTAACGTTTGTGGTATCCACAGTAGAACCGCGCCACAGCTCTGCCTTTGCAGTAAGAGTTGCGACTTCGGTATTTTTAAAGACGTTACCGTTGGGAGTGGTTACGAGCAGGTCAACGATACCACCGCCGTTGACAACTCTGCTAAAGGAAATTGTCAGCGGATGAGTAATGGAAAGACCCGTAGATGCATCCTTGTAGGTGATTACGCAGCGGTAATCAATACCGGTTAAACCTGCCATCACGTTAGCCTTTACGGTCAAAATATGGCTCTTTGCACCGCTCAAAGCATAGTTGCCGGAACTTGTAATGGCGGTAGTGGAACTACCCACATACCACTTAACAGAGGTAACCGCAGCGGATGTGATTTGGTCGGTAGTTGTACCGATAACATAAAGGCTGGGAGTTAAGACCAGGTTGGTCTTTGACCAGTCGGGAGTGTAGGTCGCATTGTCGGGGTTATACATCTGCGACTTCACGTGGTTTGAGCCAATATAACCTGTGAGGGTTAAGGCGTCATTGTAGTCAATAATCGTAAACTGACCTTGTGCTTTACTCATAGGAAAATCCTCCTTATATTCAGCCGAGCAGGCTGTTTCTTGTTGTAGTGTCGATGAGGTCACAGAAGAAGGTTGCTCGTACCTTGACATCATCGGAGGTTATTTCGATGAATTTTGTTCCACCGAAGTGAGCATCATTCCACAGCTTATCTGCTTCGGCATAGGTCATTCCTCCATTTCATAGTTTTTAGCCACATCCACGACATAATGGAAGTAGCCCGTTTCAGTTTCATAACCGATATATCTGCGGTCGGTTATGGTAAAATCCGCGCCGAGAAAGGCACGGACAATTGCGTTCTTTTCCTTGGTATAACTATCCTTTGCATAAAGGGAGAGCCGTGCCTCCTGCACTTCGGCAAGGGGGCGGTTATCTCCGTGTACCGCAAAGGTGTCCACCAAAGGCTCAATAACGATATATTTGTCCGGGGGCGTATCTTTAAACACTCCCGTTTCAAAGGGTATACCAAGGGTGTCGAGAACCGCATTGATATCCTTAAGCAGACTCATATTTTATCGACCTCCTCTTGGAATTTTCGCTTCATAGCATCTTCCGCAGCCGCTTTGCTTGCGGATTTGGCAGGATTCAAAAACGGCTTTGCTCGTTGACCGCTTTTTCCGTATTCGAGAATATTTGCGATTTTTGCGTTGCTACCACCATCAGAACGAGGCTCGGAAAAGCCAAGTTTGATATTGTGGTTGCCGTTTTTATCCACCTTAACCGGGGTAAGACCGAGGGAGCGTTCCAATTCGCCCGTGGTACGGGAATCGTAAGCTGTACCGCTACCGATGACAGAGGCAAGGTTGCTCTTGGTTTTTGCCAAAACAATCTCACCGCCAGCCTCCAAAACACGCTCGGAGATTTCATCGGTTCTGCTACCCAGGCGGGATAGCTTTTCAAGGAAATCATCCGGCATTTGAATATCAGCTTTTGCCACTGGTCGACACCACCTTTTTTGCAAGAACCTCAATATACATCCCACGACCTTTGACATCCTCCACGGAGGTGATGTCGTATTTATCACCATCACAGGCGATAATAAGGTCGGTGGTTATATTAAGATCGGGTATGCAGCGAAAACGGAAAAGGTCAGTAGCCTCCGAAAAGGCTGCCAGGTTTGCCCACCGCTGTGAGCCGTGCCGACCTTCACGATAAGCACGGACAGAAGCCAAACAATCATAAACTGTGGTGGAAAAACCTTCTTCGTCCTTTTCCTTTCGCATAATAACGATGTCCACGGGGGTTCTCATTTTACCGAAACTCATATCACACCTTCCAATCTCGGTCGAGCCTTAACAGAAGATTGACCGTGTTCCATACTTGCTGTGCCGCCTGGGGATTGTCTTGGAAAAAGCCGCCTGTGCTGCCATCCCTGGACTCGTAAAAGTGGGATGACAGCATTATTACGGCTTGTTCCGTTGTAGGCGGCATAGGATTTTCGGAGTAATATCCGCTTGGAATGTGCTGATAACTTTCGGCATAGGAAACAGCGGCGGTGATGTATCCCTTCAGTAAGGGGTCATCAGCCTCGTGTTCCAGTATTAAGTTTTGCTTGACCTTTGCGAGAAGTTCATCCATCACCGCCACCTCCTTTCATTAGGCAGTGGTAGTTTCTGCCTTGAGCTTGAGGATTTTAACAGCCTCGGGGAGAATGAGCTTGCCGTCAACGCGCTCCTTGGCAACGAAGCCGACCATACCATTTCCGGCGAAGAGTTCCTTGAGTTCGGCAAAGGAACGAGTGCCACGGTCACCGATGTTGTAATACTTGAAGTCACCGAAGGCAATGGCATCTTCCGGGGCGAACTGGGAAGTATAAACCTTGTAGCCGAGGATGCGGTCAGGCTCACCCTCCTTGTAGGAAGGCTGCCAAATATAAGAGCCGTTGTTATCCTTAAACTTGCGGATTCTTCGTTGTATGCGATGAGGTCGTCGATTTGAGGAGAAGTGTCTGCAATACTGTCAATCCAGCTCGTTTCATTGCCGTCATCGTCTGTTGTAGTAATATCAAGGGACCGAAAATCTCCGGCTCTGCGGAACGGACAAGATTCGCAATCCATATCGCAATCAAGGCGTTTGTTAGCGGGGCATACGCACTTTCCGTGATGTTGCTGTCTTTGCCTGTAAAGGTTGATGTCGTGGTAGTAGGCATCGAATTCTTCCTGGGTGCAAGGGATGCGTTCCTTGGTGGAACGGATGTAGATATAACGGGTGTTTTCATTATTTGTCATAATTTGGCTCCTTTCGGTTTTACAATCCGTCCAGAGCCGACAATCCGCTATAAACAGAAAAAGACGGCAGGGTGAGACCCAACTCTCCCGTAGGAGAATTTAGGTCCCGCACTGCCGTCTTGCGTTCTGGCGGATTACCTTGTGTTATTTACTTACGCTGCTGTGGGTAGTGGAACATTCTCAATATTGAGCGTTCCGTCGGGGTTTGCGGTGATACGGGTGATGCAATTTTTCTGAACAATCTCTGCGACCTTGTGGTCTTTACTCCAATCGCACACTCGCTTCCCGTTAAGGTTGCGGAATTCTTCCATCGACATTCCTCCTTTCGGCAAAAAAATATGGGGCTAACGGAGCAGGAATGTTCCTGTTCCGTTAGCCCCAATTGGCTCTTCATCAGTACCGATTTACTGATGGATTATACGATATTCTTTTTTACTTCCATAACGGTGAGTGTACCGTCCTTTTTCTGCTTGACTTCAGCATTGTTTCCGCGTCCGCAGATGATGCGGATTTTTTTCATAATGGACGAATCCTCTTGAGAGGAGGACTGTGGCTGTGTGGGTTTTACGGTCTTCGCTGTTGCGGTGGTTTGTTCTATCATTCAAAATCCTCCTTCAAATTAGAATGGCAAGTCATCTGCATCGATGTCGTCATCGGTTATATCGTCTTTCATAAAGGAATCAATAGCGTACATCACATCGTTATTTACCTTTGGGTGTTCCATTCGCTCTCTTACCACGGTGAACAACACTTCGAGAAGAGGAGCAACGGGGGTATCGTCTTGTGATGCGAGTAAGAGTTGACAACCTTTATTGGGGACATACATCCACGCCTCTTTAGCATGTGCCGATGCATCATCGGTTCTGTGTACGCTTTTTTCAATATCCATCAAATAGAGTGTTGTACCGTTCTTCAACCTCAGATTAAAACAGTCACCGCTAATGTAGGTGCGGGGGCCGAAGGTTTTTGAGTTCAACACAATACGGGTTACTTCTTGCGGATATTCACAATCGGTTTCTTCATAGAAAGTTTCTTCGGAGAACAGAGGGTGGTAAATATATCCGTTTATATCCGGCTCTATTCTATTAAGATTAAAAGCAGATTCTCTGCACCAATCCAGTTTGTCCTTAAGAGTGTCGGCTTTCAACTTATCGAAAAAGCTGACAATGTACTGCTCTGTGGGAGTGAGACCGGTGAGGTCAATCGATATAAGGGTGTCGATACTAACTTTGAGCAGTTTTGCAGCGGTGACAATAAACTCCATACTTGGTTCAGCGGTGTTGCCGTCTTTTTCAAGACGTGACATATAACCGAGGCGGATTCCGGCTTCTTTTTCAATTTGGCCGATTTTAACCTCTGGGTGCTGTCGGAGCAATTCACGAATGTTGGAAAAACAAAGAGTTTTATTGAAGTTCTTGTATTCGCCGAGGAGTGCCTCCAACTGAGTAAGATAGCTTGCCCATCGATTGCGTTCCTTTTTAAGTGCCTCGCAACGTGCAACTATATCTTCTTGTGTTCCATATTCCTCGGCAAGAGTATATGCCTCTTTTGAGTCTGCTGACTCGTCTATGTGTTCCCATCTTTGGGCGGCAGCCTCGAGTTCTCCTATCCTGGAATTCAAATCGTCTATTTCGCTTACTACAAGATTATATTTTTCTTGTATCTCATCTTTATTACAAAGACCCAGCTCGGCGGTTGCTATGAAACCTCGGATAACATCTTTCTCATCGATTTCGCTGAGTCTTGTTTCGGATAATTTAATTTTAGCCATATGATACCTTCCTTTCGCATCTCGGTGATAATATAATACCACCATTTGCACGATTTGTCAATAGGTGCAATAAATATTTTACATTCGCAAGTAAATGCAAAGTTGACACCCAGCATCTCGTTGTCATGTGTTTTTGGAGAAGCGTGAAGTGCTACAATCAGCCACACACCACGGCTAAAATGATTTATTTCACAAAAACTTCATCAAAACCTCTTGACAAGGTGAAGTTGCAGAGTGTATAATGAGTTCGTAACCTCATCAACTTCACTTTTAAGTATAAACACGAAATGAAGTTTTGTCAATAGGTTTGCTGAAGTTGATGAAGTTTCAAATGTGAATTTTTTATGGAGGAACAAATTATGACTTTTTCCGACAAAATTAAACGCTCCAGAGAAGTAGCAGGAATGACCCAGCAGCAGTTGGCTGATGAGGTCGGTGTTTCCAAGAGAACGATAGCCTCTTATGAATCCGATGGTGCCAAAGCCAGAAGAGCCACCATTGAAAAGTTGGCTGCCGCCCTCAAGGTTTCCGTGAAGTACCTTTCCAACGATGATTGCCTTGACCCTCTGGAAGATATCGAAAAGGACGAATACATTGAGCAGGCACGTGCGTTGTATGGTGCAAAGGGTGTTCGTGATATGAATGAGCTTCTTGCGGATAACGCAGCCCTTTTCGCCGGCGGTGAATTGTCCCAGGAGCAGAAGGATGCATTCTTTGAGGCTGTTATGACCGCTTATGTTACTTCTAAGGAAGAAGCAAAGAAAAAGTTTGGTCGCAAACATAAAGATGAGGCTTGAGTCCGTTTTATGGGACATATGCTATGATAGAATTAATATAGGAAGGTCCCTAAAAATCGGATTTTTGGAGGTGAAATCACATGAAAAAAGGTGGAAAAATAGCACTGCTATGCTTCTTTTTGCCGTGTGAGGTCTTCTTCGTTATTTGCACTATCCCTGCTTTATTTATCTTTTTGCCGATTGGCATTGTCGGTTTAGTGGTATCCACATTCTTTGGATTGGTAGTTGCGTCTATTATTCAATCGATAAAAGGAAAGAAACCGATTCTAAACCTTTTCCGTGAAGGTACGAAAACCTGCAAAAAGTGCGGAACTACATATGAAAAAGCAAAATTCTATGGCTGCCCTCATTGTGCAGAAGAAAAAAGAAAGAACCAACCGCCATTGCCTACTTTTGCAGAGATGCAAGAAGCAAGAATGGCACGGAAGGCTCGGAAGGCTGCGTTTTGGGAGGCCGTTGGCACTATTGCGGTTATTGATGAACTGACAAGGCCAAAAGAGAAAAAGCAGGATATGTGGGCACGGATGGATAACGATGGTTATATAGACCACGACCCCGGCAACCACGACGTGGACGAGTCTGGCTATTGCATTGATTGCGATAATAACGTCGAGGATATCATGTAAAAATGAAAAAGTTAGTTAAAAGAGAAGACTTGGCACAGGTGTTGTCATACATTAAATCTCTCCCGGAGGGAACAGAAGTTACAACTTTTGAAATTGCAAAGGAACTTTTGGATAAGAAATGGGAGGATATGGATTACCTGTTTGAACTTGATTATAAGGTTCGCTCTTCCGCATGGAGAAAAGGCCTTGTGCTTGATTCAACAAAGTACGATGATATGGAAACGGGATTGCCGTACCACGTTGGTTATGTCATAAGGAAAAGGAGAATATTTGGAAAATAAACAGCAGTTATTTGCTTTCATATAAGGAGGGGTGATAATTGACCTATGCAGAAATCAGCGAAGCGGCCGCAAAGCTGAAAAAGAAGTATGACGAGCGCGACCCTTTTCGCTTATGCCGTGCGATGGGCATTATTTTGATATTCCAGGCAATGGGCAAAGACCCCGATGCGGTTAAGGGATTCTTCCTGGAAAGTAATCGCATTAGAACTATTACCGTTAATAGTGACCTTCCGAAGGTCATTCAAAGAATAATCGTGGCTCACGAAATATGCCACGCAGAGTTTCACCGCAAAAGCGGTATTCACGCCTTTCACGATGTAGGCTTATTCGACCAAAATGGCGAGTTTGAAAAGGACGCCAACTTATTTGCTGCCGAGTATCTCTTGGAGGATAAAGAAGTGCTTGATGTACTTAACCAAGACACCACATTCTTTTCGGCAGCCGCAGAACTGTTGGTGCCGGCAGAGTTGTTGGATTTCAAATTCCGTGTTATGAAATGGAAAGGCTATAAAATGGTTGAACCTCCCATCACCGCAAACAGTAATTTTTTGCGTGATATGGAGGTCCCGGAAAATGCCGACTACTATTCTTGAGCCGGCTATGAAATGGTGAATACAATGACAGAAGAGGAAAAACGGCTACATTGCTGTTGCTTCACAGGGCATCGCCCAGAAAAGCTATCGCAGCCGGAACACGTTGTAGTAGAAAAGCTGACAAAAGAAATCCGCCAGGCTATTGCTGACGGATTAAATGTGTTTATTTCGGGAATGGCACGAGGAGTGGATATTTGGGCGGCGGAGATAGTGCTTTCGTTACGTGATGTTGGAGAACCAATAAAACTCATTTGTGCAAGTCCTTATGAGGGATTTGAAGCCAAATGGAGTGCAGATTGGCAGAAAAGATATAACACTATAATGCAGAAAGCAGACCTGGTTAGGTTTATTTGTCCGGGGTATAGCCGAGCGTGTTTTCAATTTCGGAACGAGTGGATGGTCGACCATTCTGCGCGTGTTATTGCTGTTTTTAACGGAGAAAAAGGTGGAACGAAGAATACGATTGATTATGCAAAGATAAGGAATGTGACCGTTTTGTTAATTTAATCGCAACTTATCCCAAAATTGGCGTCAATCTATTGACGCCGCCGTCTTTTTGTGCTATAATATTATAGCATACTTTTTGCTATTTTGGAAAGGCGGTAACTTTTTATGATTGAACTGAACGGCTTTAAGAGCTGGCTTGCAACATCTTCTGAATACTCAAAAGCCACCATCAGTAATACCATTTCTCGACTAAAACGCGCAGACTCTTTGCTGCCCTGGTTTGATGACGAAGTCTATTTGTTTCGCCTTGAAAAATCCGAAGCATATCAGCGCCTTTCTACTTCTGTTAGGTCGCAGATTAAGCGTGCTGTAAAATTGTATTTTGAATATTTATCTTTTGAAAAGATGAGAGATGCCAGCTATAAAAAGGATGTTACTTCACATAAAATCCTTTCGTTGTTTGCTAATATTGGGGTTGCGGAAGCATATTTGGAAGAACTTGGTTTTCACGTTGCTGTTGCGAATGAATTAATTGAACGCAGAGCAACGCTTTATGCTGAAATATACCCCAATACCAAAATGATTTGCGGCGACATCACCGAAGAGGAGACATACAGAAAAATTGTTTCCTCCTCTCAAATTGCAGGTGTTGATATTATTATGGCTACACCCCCGTGTCAAGGAATGAGTACCGCCGGACAACAGGCTGAAGATGATTATCGAAACACTTTGATTTGCCCAGTGATTCGAGCTATTAAAGATATCCTTCCTAAATATGTTTTCCTTGAAAATGTACCGATGTTTTTAAACACCTCAATTATGGTCGACAACCAGAGGGTTCTTATTCCCGAACTGTTAGAAAAAGAATTGTCATCCGAGTATGTGATACGAAAATATGTAATCAACACCAAGGATTATTCTGTTCCTCAAACCCGTGAAAGAGCAATCATATTAATGACACGAAAAGGTGAAAAGGAATGGCTGTTGCCAGGTAAAGATGCAGTTTCGGTGACTATGCAAGATGCCATTGGCCATTTACCGATTCTTGACCCTTTCGTTACCGATATAAGCGAAAGCCAACTTCTTGAACTTTTCCCTCATTACTATGAACGTAAGGCAGCGGCAGAAGCCATTTCTCCTTGGCATACTCCTCCACACCACATATATAGACAAGTAGAAGCAATGATGCATACACCGACGGGTTGTACTGCATTTGACAATAAATATTACTATCCTAAAAAAGAAGATGGTACACCTGTTAAAGGTTATCATAACACATACAAGCGTCAAAATTGGGACACTGCAGCCTATACTGTAACAATGGACAATAGAAAAATATCATCACAAAACAATGTCCACCCTGGCAGACCTATTGGATACGATTCAAACGGTGATGTTCTTTATTCAGATCCAAGAACGCTTACTCTGTATGAAATAATGATTATAATGAGTTTGCCGGAAAATTGGCCTGTGCCAGCTCGCACTTCGGAAGCTTTTTTACGGCGCATAATTGGTGAAGGAATTCCGTCACTGTTTGTTAAAAAGGCATTTCTTTCATTGTTAGGAGGAAACTAAAATGGCAAAATTGAATGGATTGTCTTTATTTGCAAATGTTGGTATAGCCGAAGCTTATATGAAAGAGCTGGGTGTCGATATAAAATTGGCAAACGAAATTGATGTTGACAGAGCGCGTTTTTATCAAGATGTGTATCCAGAAACCAATATGATATGTGGTGATATAACAGATGACGAAACTCGCACACACATAGTAAACGAAGCCCTTGCACAGGGAGTCGATTTTATTATTGCGACTCCGCCCTGTCAAGGAATGAGTGAAGCCGGGTTGAGATTACAATTCGACCCAAGAAATCAACTTATTTCATATGCTATAGATGTTATCAAACGAGTAAAACCAAAGTTTATAATGCTTGAGAATGTACCTCAACAATTGCGAACAAAAATAATGTTTGGCGACGAGGTGGTTCTTATCCCGGACTACATCAAAAAGGAACTTGGAAACGAGTATAATTTCAATAAAGAAACTCTTGTAATGGCTAAAGACTACGGAGTTCCGCAATTGAGAGAGAGAAACATTTTCCTTCTTGTTAGAAAAGATATGGGTATCGTTTGGGAGTTTCCTGAAAAGCAGCCCGAAATTACTCTTGAAGATGCTATTGGCCACCTTCCATCCTTGGACCCGCTATTGAGAGAAGGTATGGATGAGACATTAAGACGTTTTCCTGCTTTTAGAAAAAAAGCAGAAGAGGCTAAAAAAGTTTCAAAATGGCACTATCCACCCACGCACTCTTGGAAACAAGTAGAGTGGATGTTACACACACCCACAGGAAAGTCTGCTATCTACAATGAAGTTTATTATCCGCAAAAAGCTGACGGTGTGAGAGTAAAAGCCCATCACAACCACTATCGTAGGCTGAAGTGGGATATGCCGTGTAGAACCATTACGCAGAACAACGGCGTTATTTCATCTCTCGCTTGTGTTCATCCGGGGCATCCTTATAAAGCAGAAAATGGCGAAACTCTATATTCTGACCCGCGTGTTCTTACAATATATGAATTGCTTATTGTTATGTCTTTACCTCTTGATTGGCCTATTCCAGACTGGGCGGGTGAATCATTTGTCCGCAAAGTTTTCGGTGAAGGGATACCTTCAAAACTTGTAAGAGCCATAATAGAGGCACTCGTAAAACAATTGTAAAGGAGGATTATTATGGCAAAAATCGTAATGCCTAAAAACAGTGCTTTACTCGAAGAAGTAGAAGCAGTACTTAAGATATATTATGATGCCGGAGGTTGGTTATCAAATGATGAATATAAACGTCAGTTGATGGCAATGATTGGTGATGGACAGTACGCGTCCTCGTATACTAAAAAAGCACAAATAACCTCCTACTTTGGACTTACGGAGTGGGAAGACATTTCCAATGTTCGTTCACTTCGTAGAATTACAACAAGAGGTAAATCTTTTTATGAGAACCTTCTCGCAAAAAACTACGATGGAATATTTGAAGATTTGATGCTGTCTCTTGAAAAAACCACATTCGGTCGTAACAATTTTGGTTGTCCTGACAGCGATTCGGATGTTGAACCGCCAATTCTTTTTATTCGCGCAATTGTTGATTTGGGATATTTAACATACAAAGAATTTGCATTTTTGTTGTGGAAATTAGAAGATTGCGGTGGCAATTATACTGATGCAAAAGCAGAGATTCGCTCGATGCGTAGCCGTATGATATTTGACTTACCCGAAGAAGCAACAAAATATACGGACGCTAAGCCAATTATGGTTCTTATTAGGTGGGGCTTTTTGGCTGAGGACGATAATTCAACGGGAGGCAAGCACATTATCATCAATCCTAAAGTGCTTGCAAAATATAAGCAGCGAATAACGAACTTAAAAATTTATAACATTGACAAGAATGTTATGGATGAAACGAATGACAATGTCGTTATGCCTACATCTGATATTTTCTCGATGATAAAGCAACGTTATGAAACGGGTGACTACCCTCATATGGAGGGAGAGCGATTAGCTCAAACCTATTCTACCTTTAAGGGATTGTACGGAAAGGATGCCTTGAAAGCTTTATCGGGCAAAGAGCTGTTGTATAGAATATTTGGCACAAAAGCACAGGACAACCTATCTTTGACATATGCTATTGAACGTGGCAAAGAATATGCAGATTTTGGCTCTTGTCGTGGCGCTTATGGCTGGGCAAACGTACTTACTTGTTTTGAGGGTAGACAATGGCAATACTGCACCAGCGCTTCCGACATCACTAACATAACCGAAGAAGAAGCGATTGAAAAAGCGGAATTGCTTATTGGAGACCTTGTTCTCGCACTTGAAATAATCGAGGAATACGATGCTCAAGGAAAACTGACTAATGCCGAAGGTTACGAAGAATTAGACCAAGAACTCAAAGAAGTGCTTGGTGACCTTTATAATAAACCGCGCTTTAAGAAGCACCTTGCAATGTTGTATCCCCACTTGTTTATGAATATGTTTGATTATATTCTAAAAAAGGATGGGTGGCTTAATAGAGTGTTTACCACGCTCCAACTTGAACTTTCTGGAAATTGGTACACACAAAGTGGTAGATTCTCTGTTCTGGCAAAAGAGTTGGGAATCCCTAACCTCGACTTATATCAAATCGTGAAATCCTTGCTTGAAGAATCCGGCGAGGTTTCAGGAGAAACTGCAGGAGATGCTGACGAAATGTTGCAAGATTATAAAGAAAACGAAAAACGATTCCGTGAATGGATGGCTACTCAAACTTCGCAGACAGGAAAGCCTTGTACACCGAGTATGATTAGCAATAACAGCGGTGCCTTAAACAAGGTTTGTCAGTTGATGGATATCGTGGAATATCCCGACCTTGAGAGTATTTTCCAAATCACAAATATTGACACATTTAATGACGTAAGGTCTATTATTAAAGCTAACCCCAACTACGATGAGGTAGATAAGGCTTGCTCTAATCGTTATCTCACGTCAGCATTGAAGTGGTACACAAGATATCTCGATGAGATGTTTGCGCCCGAGGTTCTTGAGCCGGAAACCACGGTGGAGGCATACGATAAGGAAAAATTCCTTGCAGATGTGTTTATGAGTTCAGATGAGTACGAACAACTTAAGAAATTGCTTTTCTACAAAAGGAACGTTATTTTGCAAGGCGCACCTGGTGTTGGTAAAACATATTTGGCCAAAAAACTCGTGTATTCTATTATCGAAAAAATGGATGATAGATATATTGAAATGGTACAATTCCATCAAAACTATAGCTATGAAGATTTTATTATGGGGTACAAACCCGTTGACGAAGGCTTTGAGTTGAAACCCGGTGTTTTCTATAACTTCTGTAAGAAGGCCGAAAGCGAACCCGAAAACAAGTTCTTTTTCATCATAGATGAAATCAACAGAGGTAACCTCAGTAAAATCTTCGGTGAGCTTATGATGCTTATTGAAGGTGATAAGAGAGGCATAAAGAATAGAATAAAGCTTGCCTACAAAAATGAATTGTTCTATGTTCCAGCAAATGTATTTATTATCGGTATGATGAACACCGCTGATAGAAGCCTTGCGATGATGGATTATGCGTTAAGAAGAAGATTCTCTTTCTTTGATGTATTGCCAGCCTTTGACCGCACATCCTTCAAAAATCACATTCTGCAATATGTTGGTGCTTCGGTAGCGGATAAAGTAGTAAGCCGATTCAAAGATTTGAATGCCAAGATTGCAGATGAGAACAGTTCCAATTTGGGAAAAGGATACTGCATTGGACACAGTTATTTCTGCGTTCCGCCTGTTGAGGGTCAAAGCGACGAAGAATGGTACGATGCTATTATCGAATACGAAATCTCTCCGTTGCTATACGAATATTGGTGGGATGATAAGGATAGGGCTGATGAGTGCATTAATGAATTGAAGAGATAAGGGAGATATTATGAGCGATACAAAGACACCAATTCCTATAAAGAATTTGTTTTATATGCTTTGCTATGCTTGGGATGTTCTCTCTATAAAAGACGATATGCTTGTTGGTTCTGATGACTATAACGATGCATATAATCTCTTGGCTCGTGTCTTTTCTCATGGTATTGGAAAAATCATTCGCTCTGGCTTCCACAGGTCGTATATTCCTATGGAGGAGGAATTATCCACACTCCGAGGGAAAATTGATGTACAGGAAAGCATAAATAGGCTCTCGATGCAACGAAAGCAGTTGGTGTGTTCGTATGATGAGTATTCTACCGACGATATCTTCAATCAGATTTTGAACTACACAATTGCAGCATTGATTAAAAATCCTAACGTAGATATATCAATCAAACGGCAATTAAAGAAACAAAAAATGTTTTTTGCAGGAATTGGCGAAACAGCACCAACCTTATCCAATAGGAAAAAACTTGTTTTCAACAGAAACAACGTAACCTATAAACTGCTGATTCGTGTTGCCATTATGCTGTATGATAATACCACAGTTAATGAGGAAGATGGCAAGGAAACCTTCAAGGATTTCTTTAGACAAGAGCATATGCAAAAAGTGTATGAGAAATTTTTGCTTAATTTCTATGCGGCACATCTTGATAAAACAAAATATCGTGTACACGCACCCAAGTTTGTGTGGTTGAAATCTTCAGTGGAGGATATTTTTGACGATTATGAGGATGCTGGCGATTATATGCCTGAATTGCGAAGCGATATTGTAATAGAAAACAAGGAAAGCGGAATCCAATTCATCATTGATGCCAAGTATTATAGGGAAGCAATGGTGAAATCTCATCACAGCGATGCGGAGAAATTTAGGCGAGACCATATTTCTCAAGTAATGACATATATGATAAACAGCACATTTTCTGGGACAAAGAGAGGCGCATTGCTATACCCAACAGTATGCAGAGTTATTGACAGCAAGCGAAACATTGCAACAGGTATGGTTTTCTTCAAGGGTATTAATCTTGATGCTGATTGGAGAGATATAGAGTCCGAACTGTTGAAGTTTGCAAAAATAGCTGATTTATAAGTACATAAAGACTTCCAAGGTCAGGAGGCTTTGGAAGTCTTTTTTAGTAATGACACTTTATATTTTTGCAAAGACACTTTATTTTCTCAATGAAACTTTATCAATTCAAGAGTTTCATTGCAAATTTCACACAAAGCAAAAAAGGCTCTTGGACACCCGTAAAAACGAGCATTCAAGAGCCACAATGAAACTTTATGAAATTACCTCAAAGCCGAAAAGCCGTTGATTTCAAGGGATTTTTGCAAAAAGATAAGCACGACAGTTGCAACCTTAATGGTATCCAAACTATCGTGCTTATTTGGTCGAGGCGACAGGATTCGAACCTGCGGCCTCTGCGTCCCGAACGCAGCGCTCTACCAAACTGAGCCACGCCTCGACATATAAATATTAAATTGTTTTGAAATTAAAGTGGCGAGGGTCATTTCGCACTGCTACGCAGCTTACTCTTGCGGTGCCCGACGACTCGAAACTACCGTTTCTCGCTTGTCGACCGCTGCGCCTTTTCGTTTTCGCTCAATCATCCACAGGATGCGCTCAAACTCAAAGCTACCAAACTGAGCCACGCCTCGATATATTTAATTTCCGCACTTAACTGCCATATAATTATATATACAACATTAAAAAATGTCAAGGAAATTTATAAAACGAAATTTTTTTATTACAAGCCATTAAAAGTGAGGAGTATTTTGTTTAAAACCTCCTATTTGTGCAGTAAATATCTTGCGAATAGGGGGCGGATATGGTATAATAACTATAATTATAACTTTTGAAACGGAGAATTTTAATTGTCTGATAAAATTGTTTCTTTAACAAATGGCGTTGAGGGGTTATTTATAAAAAATGACCGCTTTAACACAACAAGCATTTCGTATAATTTTTATTTACCCTTAAAGGAGGAAACAGTGGCTAAAAATGCGCTGTTGCCATTTATCTTGACGGCTTCAAGTAAGGAGTTCCCTGATTTTTCTGCCCTTAATTTAAAGCTTAATAAATTATATGGTGCACGGCTTGATGCATCGGCCGAAAAATATGGCGACTGTCAGCTTTTAAGAATGCGAATTTCGGTAATAAATGACCGTTTTACTTTTGATAGTGATTCGTTAGTGCGGTCGGCAAGCGATATGCTTTTGGGACTGATTTTTGAGCCAAATGTTGAAAACAACGCCTTTACTGAAGAAGATATACAGCGTGAAAAGCGAAAAGCCATTGAACACATAAAGGGTGAAATGGCCGAAAAGCGTATTTATGCCAAAAACCGCCTTATAAGTGAAATGTATAAGGGTGACGCTTACGGCATTTCAAAATGCGGTACTGTTTTACAGGTTGAAGAAATTACGGGCGAAGCACTTTACGAGGCATGGGTCAATATGCTTAAAACCGCATTTGTAAGGGTGCAGGTTATCGGCGAAAGCTTACCGCCAAGGTTTTTCGAGTCGGTGGCTGAAAGGTTTTCTGAGATTGAGCGTGAAAATATCACCGACCACCGCCTTTGTAAGCCGACAGCCCCCGCTAAAAAGGTTAAAACCGTTTTTGAAAAAATGGATATTCAGCAGGGCAAATTGGTGCTTGGCTTTTCAAGTGATATGTACGGCGATGATGATGCCTCCTTGCCGCTAATGGTTATGTGCGACATTTTCGGCGGCGGACCATATTCACGCCTTTTCACCAATGTGCGCGAAAAAATGAGTCTTTGCTATTATTGTGCGGCGGGAAGTGTTAGATACAAAGGGCTTTTGACCGTCGATTCGGGTGTTGAGTGGCAAAACGCTGACAAGGCGATAGAGGCAATTTTAAATCAGCTTGAAATTATGCAAAAAGGCGAATTTACCGATTTCGAGTTTGAATCATCAATTAAAAGTATTTGTGATTCACTTAAAGGCCATTATGACAGCCAAAACGGTATTGATTTGTGGTATGCCCTTAAAATCAACAACAATAACCTCTATTCACCAGAGGATATAATTGAAAAAATTAAACTTATCACCCGTGAGGATGTTATTTACGCAGCAAAGGGTGTTAAGCTTCACACAATATTTAAGCTTTTGCCGAAGGAGGGACCGATATGCTAAAAGAAGTTTTTGAAAATGAAATCGGCGAAAGCTATGCTAAATGCGTTTTAGACTGTGGTTTAAAGGTTTTTATTTGCGAAAAACCGCTTTATAATTCGGCTTATGCTATTTTTGGCACTAAATATGCCTCTATTGATAATGTTTTTTCGGTTAACGGCGAAAGGGTAGAGGTGCCCGAGGGTATTGCCCATTTTTTAGAGCACAAGCTCTTCGAAAGTGAAGATGGCGACGCCTTTACAAGATATGCCAAAACAGGCGCTTATGCAAACGCCTTTACCTCGTTTGACAAAACCTGTTATATCTTTAATTGTTCTTCTAACTTTGAAGAAAATCTTGATATATTGCTTGACTTTGTGCAAAGCCCCTATTTCACTGCCGCAACGGTACAAAAGGAGCAGGGCATTATCGGGCAAGAGATTAGAATGTATGATGACAGTCCCGCTTGGCGTGTAATGTTTAATATGCTTTTTGCAATGTATCACAGTCACCCTGTACGCATTGATATTGCGGGCACCGTTGAAAGCATTGCACAAATTGATGATAAGCTTTTATATAAGTGCTATGAAACCTTTTACAATCCGCAAAACATGTTTTTGTGCATTACGGGCAATGTTAACACCGAAAAGATTTTAAAAACGCTGGAAACGGCAATAAAGCCCAAAGAAAGCATAGAGCTTACAAGAATTATGCCGACCGAGCCCGACACAGTTTTAAACCCTTATGTCGAGCAGGCGTTAGAGGTAGCACTTCCCATGTTTTGCTTTGGCTATAAGGAAAACGCCCAAACAAAGCCCACTATTAAAGAGCGTATTTGCACCGCAGTTTTGCTTGAAATGGTTGTGGGTGACGCCTCGCCACTTTATAAGCGCCTTACAAATGAAGGACTTATAAATGATGAATTTTCTTTTGAATATTTTAACGGCGACGGCTACTCGGCAGTGATTTTCGAGGGTGAATCTAAAAATCCGAAAAAGGTTGCTGAAGAAATCAAGGCCGAAATCAACCGCCTTAAAGAAGAAGGTTTAAGCAAAAAACTGTTCAATGCAATAAGAAGTGGGCTTTACGGAAATGCAATTCGCAGCTTTAACAGCGTTGAAAGCATAACAATGGGGCTTGTTGACTGTGCAATGAATGACACAGGGCTTTTTGATGAAATTAAATATCTTAAAAAAATTACGGTTGATGATGTTTATAAACGCCTTGCCCTTTTAAATGATGACTGCACAGTTTTGTCAGTTATAACCCCAAAGGAGAAGTAAAAAATGAGCTATGATGTTACAATTTTTGGCATAGATATCACCTTAAAGCCGGTTGCTTTTACCTTACCTATCGGTAACGGTTGGGATATTTATTGGTATGGTATTATAATTGCCATTGGTTTTTTGGGCGCTCTTATTTATGCCTATTTAAATTATAAACGCTTTAATCTTGATATTGACCGCGTGCTTGATGTTGTGCTTTTCACAACCCCCGTTGCAATTTTATGTGCCAGGGCATATTATGTCATTTTCGACGGAAGAAAGCTTGAAAGCTTTGGCGACTTTTTTGGTTTTGGCGATTCCTCTGGCTTTTCGGGGCTTGCTATTTACGGCGGTGTTATAGGCGCATTTGTTATGGGCTTTATAATGTGTAAAATACGCAAGGTTAATGTTTTGGATATGTTCGACCTTGCCGCTATGGGCTTTTTAATTGGTCAGGGTATTGGTCGTTGGGGCAATTTTGTCAATCAAGAGGCATACGGCACCTTCACAGGCAGTGACTGGTGGGGTATGCAAAGTGATATTACAATTATGGAAATGGGTCACGGTATGGTGCACCCCTGCTTTTTATATGAATCAATTTGGTGCATTGCGGGTTTTGTTTTAATTCACTTTTTAAGCAAAAAGCGTAAATTCAGCGGTGAAACCACCCTAATGTACGGCGCGTGGTATGGCTTTGGCCGCACTTTTATCGAGCTTTTGCGTACCGACAGCTTAATGCTTGGCAAAATCCGCGTTTCCTGTCTGCTTGCGGCGTTACTTTTTGTTGCCTGCACGGTAGCTATTGTTGTAATTCGCAAAAAAATTGCCGAAAATAAAGTAGAATATAAAAATTTATTTGATGAAGAGGTGGAAGAGGATGTACAAGCTGATTGATGGCAAGGTAATTTCCGCCGCTGTTAAGGAGCGTGTTAAAGCCGAGGTTGCTACTTTAAAAGAGCAAGGCATTACAACAGGACTTGCGGTTATAATCGTGGGCGAAGACCCCGCCTCAAAGGTTTATGTTAATAACAAGAAAAAAGCGTGTGAGGCGCTTGGCATTATTTCAGAAGAATATGCCCTGCTCGAAACCACCACACAGGAAGAATTGTTATCACTTATTGATACATTAAATAAAAAGGAAAGCATTAACGGTATTTTGTGTCAGCTGCCACTTCCGAAGCATTTGGACGAAACGGCTGTTATAAATGCGATTTTGCCCGAAAAGGATGTTGATGCTTTTCATCCTATAAATGTGGGCAAAATTATGCAGGGCGATTTTGATTTTGTGCCCTGCACCCCCGCCGGTGTTATGGAAATGCTGGCTTTTGAGGGTATTGAAATTGCGGGCAAAACCTGTGTTGTTATTGGTAGAAGCAATATTGTCGGTAAACCAATGGCAATGCTTTTGCTTCATAAAAACGGAACAGTTACCATTTGCCATTCAAGAACAAAAAATTTAAAAGAAGTGTGCCAAAATGCCGACATTTTGGTAGCGGCTGTTGGCAGACCTAACTTTGTAACTGCTGATATGGTAAAAGAAGGCGCAGTTGTAATTGATGTTGGCATAAACCGTGTTGACGGTAAGCTTATAGGTGATGTTAATTTTGGTGAGGTTTGCGAAAAGGCATCATACATCACACCCGTACCCGGCGGTGTTGGACCTATGACCATTGCAATGCTTATGCAAAACACACTTACTGCCGCCAAAAAACAAAACAAGGTGAATTAAGTTGCTTAAAAAAATACTGATATGTGTTATCGCCTTAATGGTAATGCTTATAAGCGTTGCCTCGGCCTTAGAGGTAACGGATGACTTTTATCTTTACGGCAGGGATAACCAAAAAATTGCACAGTCGCTTTCAATGACTGTGGACGAATTAACAAAATATTGCGGTGAAAATAATATCACCCTTTTGGCTGTTAATAAGGATAATACAAAACAAATTCGTGAAACTGCTTTAAAAACCGAGTTTTCAAAAACCGTTAAAAATTTGGCGGTGCTAAAAAATGATGAAATTTTAGCGCTGACCTATCAGCTTTGCGGCATTGAAAATGCAAAGGGCAAGGTTATTGAAAAGAACACTTACAAATATCTTAAAATTGAGGTTAAAGGTGAGGATAGCGGCGGGGAATATATTTTAACAAGGTATATTACAGTTAAAAACAGCGAAATTATTTCTTTGAATTTCTACACCTCTGCTAATTTGAGCACCGATTATTGTGATGAAATTTTTAATTCGCAATTTAAAAGCACTGGTGGTTTAAAGGCGGTTGTAATTGTTTTGTTGGCGCTGCTGTTTGGTGTTGTCGCAACCCTTTCGGTTATGATAGTGCGTGATTTAAACAAACCAAAGGAAGCTTACGAAGAATCGTAGCTAAATTGTTATATCATAGGAAAATTTGTAAGTTATCTCTACAAAATATCAATATAATTTCATCTAATTGCCAACTTGATTAGCGATATATTTGCTTTGCAAATGCGATATACAAGCAAAACTTGTGCGATATATTATACCTTGCGGTATAATGCGATATGATATAAATCCACCC
>CAMFSU010000015.1 GCA_945983355.1 uncultured Clostridia bacterium
TTGACGCATCAACATTAGATTTAAAAGAACGCGTAGTTTCCATCAACCGTGTATCAAAAACCGTTAAGGGCGGTCGTATTATGAAATTCTCCGCTTTGGTTGTTGTAGGTGATGGCAACGGTATCGTTGGCTTCGGTCTTGGTAAAGCAGGCGAAGTTCCGGATGCAATCCGCAAGGGTATCGAAGACGCGAAGAAAAATCTTATTAAAGTTTCATTAAAGGGTACAACAATCCCACACGAAGCAATCGGCGAATTCGGCGCAGGCCGCGTTCTCTTAAAGCCAGCTGCTCCCGGTACCGGTGTTATCGCCGGCGGTGCAGTTCGTGCGGTTGTTGAAATGGTAGGTATTACCGATATCCGTACAAAAGCTTTACGCTCAAATAATCCTTGCAACGTAGTACGTGCAACCGTAGCAGGTCTTGCAAGTTTACGTAGCGCTGACGAAGTAGCTGCTGCACGCGGTAAGTCAGTTAAGGAAATCGTAGGTTAAGGAGGAGCAGCATTATGGCAACAAAAAAGGCTGCTAGCCTTAAAGTAAAGCTCGTTAAGAGCACTATCGGTTCTAAGAAGGACCAAATTGCTACTGTTGAAGCTCTCGGTCTTCGCAAGGTTGGCGATGAAGTAATTCAACCCGACAATGCACAAACCAGAGGTAAAATCAACAAGGTTTGTCACCTCGTTGAAGCAACAGAAGTTAAGGCGTAATTTCGCCTAAATAAGTCATTTATATGGCAAGGCGGAATTTTCCGCAATTAAGCAAGGAGGTGCGAACAATGAAAATGCATGAATTAGCTCCCGCTGTTGGTTCTACTAAAGAATCTAAGCGTATAGGCAGAGGTCACGGTTCAGGTCAAGGCAAAACTGCCGGTAAGGGCCACAAGGGTCAACATGCCCGTGCAGGCCGCGGCATCCGCATCGGTTTCGAAGGCGGTCAAATGCCATTACAAAGACGTGTTCCGAAGCGTGGCTTCAATAACATCTTTGCTGAAGAATGGATAGCAATCAACCTTTCATCTCTTGAAGTGTTCGAGGATGGTTCTGTAGTTGATGCTGCTGCTTTAGCACAAAAAGGAATAATCAAAAAGGCAAACCTTCCAGTTAAGGTTTTGGGTAACGGCAAGCTTACTAAAAAGCTCACCGTTAAGCTTGATGCTTATTCCGCTTCCGCTGCTGAAAAAATCGCTGCTGCAGGCGGAAAGGCCGAGGTGATTTAACAATGTTTAAAACATTAAGAAACGCTTGGGCTATTAAAGAGATTAGAAATAAAATTCTCTTTACAATTTTCATTCTTTTAGTTTTCCGTGTAGGTTCGGTTATTCCCGTTCCGTTCATCAATGTAGATGCATTGAAAACAAACAGTAATGATTTCTTTAACTACCTTTCAATTTTGACAGGTGGCGGACTTCAATACGGTGCGATATTTGCTTTGTCGGTTACCCCGTACATTAACTCTTCAATTATCGTACAGCTTTTAACTGTTGTTTTCACAAAGCTTCAAGAATGGTCCAAAGAAGGCGAAGAGGGCCAAAAGAAATTAGCACAGCTTATCCGTTATGTAACAATTGGTCTTGCTATGATACAAGGTATTGCTTATTTCATTTACCTTGACAGAAGCAATTTCTTAACTGTTAAAGACGGCTTTGCTACCGTTTTTGCGGGTATCGTTTTAGTTAGCGTGTTTACCGCTGGCTCGGCTTTGGTAATGTGGCTTGGCGAACAAATCGATGCTAAGGGCATTGGCAACGGTATTTCAATGATACTTTTTGCAGGTATTATCTCCCGTGCGCCTGATGCTGCGGCTTACCTCTGGGGTATGATTGGTTTAAAACAATATGTCCAGGTTGCTGCTGTTATTATAATTTTCCTTGCAGTGATTTTATTCGTTGTTTGGATGACAGCCGCAGAACGCCGCATCGCAGTACAATACGCAAAGCGTGTTGTAGGTAACAAAATGTATGGCGGTCAAAACACCCATATTCCGATTAAGGTTAATATGTCGGGTGTTATGCCTATCATTTTTGCTTCTTCAATTTTAATGCTCCCCACAATGATTCTTTCATTTATGGGCACACCAAAGCCCGGTTTCCAAGAATCTTTTGCTAAGGTTCTTAACCTCTTTAGTGTGCAGGGCATTTTCTACGCTGTTGTTTACTTCTTCCTTATTATTGGTTTTGCATATTTCTATGCAACAATTCAATTCAATCCGGTTGAAATGGCAAACAACTTGCGTAAAAACGGTGGTGCTATCCCCGGCATTCGTCCAGGTCAGCCCACAACGGACTTTATTTCTAAAATTTTGTCAAGAATTACATTACTTGGCGCACTGTTCTTAAGTGTAGTTGCTATCTTACCGATTATTGTTGGTAATGTTGGTAAAATTAACATCGCTCTTGGTGGTACTTCAATGCTCATCTTGGTTGGTGTTGCTCTTGATACAGTACGCAGTCTCGAATCTCAAATGATGATGCGTCATTATAAGGGATTCCTTGATTAAGGAGAATTTAAGATGAAATTGATTCTTTTAGGCGCTCCCGGTGCCGGTAAAGGCACCCAGGCGGAAATAATTTCCGAAAAATATAATATTCCCACAATCTCGACCGGCAACATTATTCGTGCTGCACTTAAAAACGGTACCGAGATGGGACTTAAAGCTAAGCAATTCATCGATGCGGGAAATCTCGTTCCTGATGAAATCGTTATCGGTATCATTAAAGAACGCTTGGCCGAGGATGACTGCCAAAACGGTTATATCCTTGACGGTTTCCCCCGCACAATTCCACAGGCAAAGGCACTTGACGAAATGGGCTTCGATATCGACGCTGCTCTTTCTATTGAAGTAGCAGATGAAGAAATCGTTAAGCGTATGTCAGGCAGACGCGTTTGTGAAAAGTGCGGTGCAAGCTATCACACTGAATATAAGAAGCCCGCTACTCCCGGTGTTTGTAACTTCTGCGACGGTAAGCTTGTTATCCGTAAGGATGACGAACCTGAAACTGTTCTTAACAGACTTAATGTTTATCACGAACAGACTGAACCGCTTAAAGATTATTACAAGGCCTGTGACAAGCTTCTTATTGTTGAAGGTCAGGATGAGGTTAAAGATACTACCCGTCTTGTACTTGCAGCGTTGGAGAATTAAATATGGTAGTGCTCAAAACAAGTCGAGAACTCGGCATAATGAAAGAAGCTTGCAGAATTTCGGCAGGAGCATTACAAACAGTAGGCAAAGCGGTTGAACCGGGTGTAACCACGGCCGAGCTTGATAGGTTGGCTGAAAAATACATTCGTTCACAGGGTGCCGTTCCTAATTTTAAAAATTATCACGGCTACCCCGCCACCGCTTGTATATCAATAAACAACGAGGTTATTCACGGCATTCCGTCTGCGAAGCGTGTAATCAAGGCCGGCGATATTGTAAGCGTTGACCTTGGCGCAATGTTTAACGGATACCACGGCGATAATGCTGCTACTTTTGCTTGCGGGGATGTTTCCGATGAAGCAAAGCGGCTGATGCAGACCACCAAGGATGCTTTATATGAAGGCATTGCGGCGGCAACTGCGGGCAGCAGAATCGGCGATATCAGTTACGCTATACAGAGGACTGTTGAGGCAGCGGGCTTTTCGGTTGTCAGACAATATGTCGGACACGGAATTGGCACCGAGCTGCACGAAGCTCCGGAGGTTCCGAATTTCGGCACTGCCGGAAGGGGAATCCGCCTTTTGCCCGGAATGACTTTAGCAATCGAACCAATGGTTAATGTCGGCGGTTTTGATGTAAAGGTCTTACCGGACGGTTGGACGGTCTTAACTAAGGACGGCTCTTTATCAGCCCATTTTGAGCATACGGTGGTTATCACACCTGACGGTCCCAAAATTATGACTTTAATTTGAGGATAATTATGGTAGGAAAAATCGTAATTTCAAAAAAAGGTCGCGATATGGGCAAATATTTGGCGGTTATAAACTGCGATAAAAATTATGTTTTCGTTGCTGACGGGAAAGAGCGCAAGCTCGAAACCCCAAAAAGAAAAAACATAAAGCACATTTCAATAACTGCTGATACCTTAACAAAAGACCAAATGAAAACAAACAAACAATTAAAAAAGGCCATTGCGGTGTATAAAGACACCGTAGCTTTAAAGGAGGAACCGTAAATGTCAAAAGAAGACATGATTGAGCTTGAAGGCACCGTTGTTGAAGCAATGCCTAATGCAATGTTTAAAGTAGAAATCCAAGGCGGACATCAAATTCTTGCCCATATTTCAGGAAAATTGCGTATGAACTTCATCCGCATTCTTCCCGGTGATAAGGTAACAGTTGAAATGTCCCCCTATGACCTGACTAAAGGACGCATTACTTGGCGTTCAAAATAAGTCGAAATTATAAGGAGGTAAAATCCAAATGAAAGTCAGACCTTCTGTTAAAAAGATTTGCGAAAAATGCAAAATTATTAAGCGCAAAGGCAAGATTATGGTAATTTGCGAAAACCCCAAGCA
>CAMFSU010000016.1 GCA_945983355.1 uncultured Clostridia bacterium
AAGCTTGCGGCAAGCACCTTACAGGGTAAATCATAAATTGCAAACTGTTCAACGATTTGAGCAACAACCTCACAACCGTCACCAATAATATTATCAAGACGGTTAACGTAAGGAGCAACATAATCAGCGCCTGCTTTTGCAGCCATAAGCGCTTGAGCAGGGGTAAATATAGCGGTCATAAGAACTTTAATGCCGCGCTTTTTAAGCTCCATAGTTGCCTTTAAGCCTTCTTCACCAATCGGGATTTTAACACAAAAATCACCGCCTGATTTATCGTTCATTAAAACTGCTTCTTCAACAATTTTCGAAGCCTCAGTTTGAACGGTTTGTGCAAAGAAGGTTTTATCAGGGCCGATAATATCTCTGATATCCTTTACAATATCCCAAAAATTGCGGTTTTCTTTTGCAATAATTGAAGGGTTGGTTGTAACACCCGCTAATGGATAAAATTCATTACAATGTCTTATTGCCTCAATATCGGCAGTATCTAAAATATAAATCATAAATAACTCTCCCAAAAATATAATTTTTAAACCTTGCGGTTTTTTATTGTGATATAAAGATTAAGTATTACTGAAATTATAGCGAGTATAATCAATAAATACATCATATAAATTGTTGGTTTTGTGCGAGATTTTACGGCTAAAGCGCACTTACTTTAAATATAAATTTACCACAAATTCATATTTAACCTATTGAAATATCTTATTTATTTCTTCAATAGAATAGCGTGTATAAAGGTCGCCGCCCTCGTGGCCTACTTTACCGCTCGAAATATATGCACTGTAGTGACCTGCTTTTTCAGCCTTTTCGGTAGGAAGATATCCTGACGCACCACAACAAAGCTGAACAATAAAGGTCTGTGTTGCTTTACTTCTCGCCTTTATTCTGTTGCCAAAATCAAGAAACAACTCAAACGGATTTGTAATAAACGCAACATCACCAAAACGGATTATATGATACTCGATAGGATAAATTTCTTTAAATTGTTGTTCGCGATAGCGAAGAATTGTACCTAAATGGACGTGAAGCTTTGCTTTATCCTCAAAATTAAAGGCACCCTTACCCTTATTCTGCTGAACATAGTATTCAATCTCACGAACGGCATTATTATATTCTGCCATAGTTGCCTTACGTAAAGGCAAATCAAGAGTCTTAACCTGATGCATAAAAACAGCTTCATCTTTTAGTTCTGTAATTTCCTCATAAACCGAAATAATTTCATTTGCAATTCGCTTACCTACACGATTACAACCGCTGATATCATACATGGAGGGGTCTGCTTTTCTGGTAATAACATTGGGTCTTTTAACGTTCGGGTCATCAATTGGAGTTTCAGGCTCTACCCAACGGACAAGGTCACGTGGACACTGGTCCCCTGCGGCACCGCAAAGACCTAAAAGAAAAATATTTTCACCCAACTTTTCACGTAAAATATTTTTTGTTCTGCCCCAATAGTCACCGGAAATAAAGCTTCTCTGCTCTAAAATCTGCGCCGGACAAGCGATATTGGCTACAACACCGGTAACCCTTTTGTCCTTATCAAATGTGTAAATAAGTTCAATGCCCGAATCATTACCGCCCTCAAGCGATACAAAGTTAGCGGTATTGGTATCACCCCACATTTGTGAAGTGCCATCATCATAATGAACACGGCGGCACATACCTACAGCGGCTCTACCAAATTCATTGGCATAATATGCTTCTTCCCTGTTCTCCCATGCTTTTTTTGCAGCTAACGCTATTCTATCCGTTACAAATTCAGTAGCTTCTACAGGAGATATAACACTTTCGTCGGGTGTAACCAATTCTTCATATTGACTTTCTTGAGGCAAATACTCGTTCAATAAACTTTTAACGTCAGAAAAACCACCGTTATCACTGTTTTGCTTACCAAGTGTATGTGACGTATGTGTATGTGTTGCTGCCAATATAAGCTTTTTAGGGTCAACATTTGGGCACATTTTAGCGAACTTTTCGCGTGCTATTTCCAAAACATAATCTTGTATGTTTGTTAAATCACAGGAAACCATAACCATACAATCTCCGTCGGCCTCAATTGCCATAGCAGTAGCCGAAATTTCCGACTCAACATATTCTGAAATTCTTTCAAAAAACTGTCCCAAAAGACTTACCTTTTTTTCTGGTACAAGACTTTCTTCTGCCCATCCTATTAAAATTTTCCCCATTTTTTAATTCTCCCTTATAGCATAAACCTTACCTTTTTAGGAATAATTTTATAATTCGAGAATGGTCTTTTCGCTTCGCCTTAAATAATTTCAATACCGTTAATATCGCAGAAATTCTTTATAAGCTCGGTATTATCACCATAAGAAATAATATAGTGCTGACACATTACGTTTTGTGCAAACTTTTCTACGTCATCTATAAAGATTTCAAGACCCGGAAGCTGCGGTGCGGGCTGTGTCCATCCTGCTTCTTCCCACTTGGGAGGAGTTTTACCCTCGCCTGTAAGCATATGCATATAATACTTACCGTCTTCATAGAAAAGGCGGCACATAGTAAGAAGGCCTGTCTTTACCTTTGAAACGTTAAGAATACCCTCTGAAAGTTCACCGAAAGCTGCAGGCATAACGGTTGTGTCACCCATTGTAACTTCCTTGGGGATATAGTCGGGCACCCCTGCAAGCACGCTGTTTTCAAAGAATTCATAAAATTCCAAATAAGCACCGCATTGACCCGTGAGTGCTCTAACAATAAGCTGCGTAACGTTGCCAAGGCAGTCGTTTTCGGGAATAGTAGAAACACCCTCGCAGTCGGCAAGCAACATAAAGATAGGTGCGGGTGGAAAGCCAAGAAGCTTCTTCATACCGTCAACGTCTTTTAATGAAATTGCCTTGTAGCCACGTTCGTCAATAAGTGATTTAATAGCAAGATAATAGCCTGCCGCCATTTCCATACCCTCGCGTTTTGCGGGCTTTAAGAAATTCCACTTTGACATAACGTTATCAATAACCTCTGCCTTTTGCTCAGCAGTAATATTATCGTATCTTTGCTTAATTTCGAGCATTTCAAATGTCTCAATTTCGGGACCAATTTCACGCTTTAATGAGCTTCCGTCATATAAAGTACCATAAAGGTTCATATCACGGTAGCCTGCCATACCAACACGTGCGAAACGAAGTTCTTTAGCGGCAGTAGCAGCTTTAGCATAGCTTGCAACCTTTTTAGAATTTGAAGGTTTTCCGATAATATCGTAAACATATTTAAAGGTATAACCTAAATCACGGAAGGTCTTGCGAAGTGCGGTAGTGCCCGCTTGGTCAGCGGTGGTGACAATTCTATCATCTTCCTTCCAACCGCAAAGGCCCCATAAAACCATAGGAATGTGGCGATATTTTTCGGTAATCTTTACTACTGCGTGGGTTGGAATCCAACCTGCAATGCAAACCACCATACAGTCAAAATCCTGACCTTCTAATGCCTTATATGCCTTAGCAATATCCTTTTCCTCGTAATCGTCAGTTACAGGATAAATGCTTACAAGGTCAAGACCCTCTTTAATTAAAGATTCTTCGGCGGCCTTGCACTTATTAACAATAATGTCAATAGGTGTATTTACTTCGCCAAAGCCAATAAATGCTATTTTGCTCATAATATTTTATCCTCCGCACGTAGAAAATTATTATAACATTCGGTATAATCCGTACCCGACGGTGTATATACCTTTTTAATTTTAACTATATTTTTGCAAACACTTTTAACGTCGCTATAAACACCAATACCAACACCCGCAAGTATAGCAGAGCCGAGGCAAGCAGTTTCATTGTTTTCGAGTATTGCGATTTCCTTGCCTGTCATATCTGCCTTAATCTGACACCAAAGCGGACTCGAAGAACCACCGCCCATTGAACGAATTTGCTCACAAGTAACGCCCAAATAATCAAGGTTGGCTTTTAGCATACATGCAACTGCTTCTAAAATACTTCTTACAGCGTGTCCCCTTGTATGCTCCATAGTAAGACCTAAAAATGCGCCCTTTGCTTCGGGGTTATATTTCGGCATTGTAGAACCGCAAAGATAAGGCAAAAATACAAGACCGTTACTTCCTGCAGGAATATCCTTTGCAAGCTCGTCAAGCTGTTTAAAACCGAAGCTTTCGCAAAAGTTGTTTTTAAACCACTTAAGTGCAATACCTGCAGTTGGCGTCCAAGAAAGTAAGCAATATTTACCGTCATAATTTTTATGACAAGGTACAATGCTTTCGGGGTTAAATTCAGGCACGGTCTCGCTTGGTGCAAAAACAACCATTGTAGTGCCCGTCATTTCACTGACAACGCTTGTATCGGTAATACCGGCACCAATAGCCCCTGCAATTTGGTCGATAGCGCTTGTAACAACTGCAGCGCCTTTATATTCGCCAACCTTTACCCCGCTATCGCAAAGCTTAGGTAACCATTCTTTTTTAGCACCGATGAACTGGAGCATTTCATTCCACCAGCAATCATTTTGAATATCAAAATAAATGGTTGATGACTGCAAGGTTTTTTCGGTTACAAAATTTCCTGTAAGCTTATATAAAAGATAATCCTCAAGCAAGAATACCTTTTTAATTTGACTATGTATTTCGGGTTTGTTTTCCTTTATCCATAAAAGCTTTGCTGCAGGCCAAGTGGCCGTAATTTCAGGTTGACCTGTAATTTCATACACACGCTTTGTGCCAAAATGCGCCTTAATTTCGTCTGCTTGCTTTGATGCACGATTATCAAGCCACACGATAGCATTCATTAACGGCTCGTCATTCTCATCGGTCACAATAAGTGTTTCACATTGAGTATCGATTGAAAACGCTGAAATTTCCAAGCCATGTGATACTTCCTCGTACGCCTCTTTAAAAAGCTTTATGTAATCATCGGCGGGAAACTCAACATCATCACCCGAAACTATAAGAGTATAGTCCTTTGTAGCTGATTTTATCATATTGCCATCGGTATCAAAAACTGCACATTTGAGCGAGGTTGTACCAATATCAGCACCTAAAAGATACTTTTTATTTGTTTCTTTCATCATACGCCTTTCTTACAGCAGCCATCATTTCCTCAGCCATAGCTGCAGGGTCTACCGCTTTGCAAATACCGCTTGAAGAGCCCGAACCATCTGCACCTGCCATAATTATATTATAGCAATCGTTGCCGCAGCTAATACCTGCTGAAGGTAACACCATTATTTCAGGATTAACCTTTTTAACAAGGTCAATGCAAGCATCAACGTATTCTCTGCCAACTGCAATACCAGTACCGATAAGCTCACTTGGTTCTGCAACCAAAATGTTAGGATTCATTTCAGCAATTGCCTTGATTTCATCCTCAGTATCGGCACAAACAATAGTGGCAAGACCAACCTCATCGGCACGCTTAATTGCTTCCTTAACTTCTTCAAGTGTTAACTTACATTCGGCATGGTTAAGCATCACGCCAACAGCACCTGTAGCTTTTACAGCTTCAGGTAAAATAGTACCCATTCCCCTGCCTACAGGTATACTATCCATATGTTGTGAATAAACGTGAATTCTACTTGAGGTATTTTCGGCAATAAGGCGCAAATCGGTGGTTTGAACGTCAGCAATAACATCCATATCATATTTTTGCGCAAAGCCGTCAATCTTTTTCATAAGTTCAAGTAATTCTTCACCATATAAATACGCCTTAGGACCAAACTCAAAAAAGGGGGTTGAAATTTTATAATCTTTAACCATTTAGATTAAACCTTTCTTATCTCTTCTGTTGAAGGTCATAATGAATGTCATATGCCTTTTCTTCATCTGTAAACTTACGTAATGTGTTAATAACTTCGCCGTTATTCCACTTTCTGTCGATTTCAGCATCACCAATACCCATAACGGTTACGTTTACCTGACGACGACGTGCACGAACATGGTCCCAGTCAATGAAATAAACATGTGCAAATTCGCCACCGTCGAGTTCGCCGTCCTTAATAGTCATAGTTTCGCTTCTGCCAAAGAATACTGAGCGAAGATGTCCGTCGGTGTTCATGCTTGTATAGTTGCCCGGTTCATTAACGTAACGACCAAACTGTGCGTGAATTGGGCCGGGATGACGATAATCGCCTTCGTTTGTGTAATCGGGAATTAATTTTCTCATGATATCTAAAAGGTCGTGCTGTAAATATTCAAGGTCGAAAGAATCGATATCGTGTGAGCATTCTTGCACCATTACCGAGCAAGTTGTATGGTGTGATGCGATTGTAACAGTACCATTCTTAACGCCTGATGCCTTTACAATTTCAATAATTTCCTTTGAAATGTCATGGAAGGTGGGAATCCAACCACGTGACTGTAATTCTAACTCTTTCTGAAAAAACTTAAATTCCATTTTATTTTCCTCCAAAATTTTTTATTATTTATTATTAAGCCTTTCGCCTACCGCACCACCGGGATGCACAAGTGCGAACTGCTCGTTTTTAAAATTAGTTTCTTCTATAAGTGCGGTTTGAAGCACGTGAAAAATAACCGCAAGTGATGTTGATGAGGTTGTGCCCTGACAGTTGTATTTATCGGTTTCACGGTTTACATACTGCTTTAACACCACATCAGCGCCAATCGACAAGGGTGATTCTAAATTTTCGGTAATAGTAATCACCTTTACACCCTTCGCCTTACATATATCGAGTATTGGTAAAAGTTCTTTAGTTTTACCACCGCGAGATGCAAATACACAAACGTCACCACATTGCAAAAAGCCCGTTCCGCCATGTACTGCTTCGGCAGGTGAAATAAACCTTGCAGGTTGATTGATACAGCACATTAAATGTGTAAAATGCTGACAAATAATACCGCTGTGCCCACAACCCGTCGCACCGATACGTTCGGCGTTTTTAAGCAGTTCTACCGCCTTTGAATAGGATTCTTCATCGAAATGGTCCGCCATTTTTTCAATACATTCTTTTTCAATTGTGTATACTTGCAACGCTTGTTGCAAAGACTCTTTTCGCATATATCACTTCTCTCCTTTGATTTAATATGTTTTACAGCTTTCGCTTTAAGTCTTTGATGGTTTTAAGTATTCTAACGATTCGAATATATTTTTTCTAAGCTTATGTTCCATAGTAATTGAAACGTTTCTTTTTATTATTCTTACACAATATTCCATCAATCAATTTTTCCATAACTACTCACAATTAATTATAACAATAAATTTGTTCCAAATACATAGAAAAAACGGGGTTTTTTGCCCATAAACATTTAATTTTAGGCCGTTAACATTAATTTTTCGAAATTATATTCATAGGACTGCAAGTTCGCTATTTAAATAATGCAGATATTACATGTGCCGAGTGGAAGAAAAACGCTCTTCTAACGAAATTTCGCCGAGTTCATTACGACATCTTTTTTGAATAACGTTTCTCCTTTCTGCCCATTTAGTACTATGGGCAAATTGTTTTGTTTCATTTTTTAACAATTTTCGCAATTTTTACCTTTAATAAAAATTAATAGTAAACACACAATAATATTGCAAACGCAAAATAATTATAGGAGAGAAATTAAAATGGCTAAACATGTAGTACCTGAGGCAAAAGATGCACTCAACCGTTTTAAGATGGAAGCTGCTAACGAAGTTGGCGTTAACTTAAAGCAGGGTTACAACGGCGACCTCACCGCTAAGCAAGCTGGTTCTATCGGCGGTCAGATGGTTAAGAAGATTAAACCCATACGAACTTTGAGTTTCGATAGGAACTATCGCTGGGTTAATGGCCACAAAATCACCGTTAGATACGCTTTTAACCTCACGGTATAGCTCAGGCTTGCCCCAATAATACATACCTCCAAACTAGACCAGAACACGTTTATGGAGGTTTGTCTAAAATACAAAACAAGCGTTGCATTATAGGTATATCCCTATCGATGCAGCGCTTATTTTATTTGCTAAATTATACGAGGTTTGACATTGATACCCTTGAAACAAGTTATTTAGAAAGGTAGATTCCTATGGAGCTAGATTCAAAATTTGAAAACGTGGCCAATCGTTCACTATATAAAAACTTAAGCAAACTTACGTCGCTGCAGTTTAAGTATTTCTATTGTATTTTTGTGCATTGTTGGGCAAATCATAAATCTTTTATTAGCGATAAAAACTTCTTAAATCTATGGCTTGAACTAAACCAACTTTGTTATGACGTAAATGAAAGTTTTCCGGAACAATGCAATAATGAAGAGTTAAATCTTTATTGTAAAGCTCATCCATATTATTTTATTGACATGTTACCTGTTGATGTTATCGCAAATCTTTTTGCTGAGTATGCCGATAAGCATATCGACATACTGTCCGTTATTGCAAGATCGTTATATGAAACAGACTTAAAAACCACATATATTTATATTGTTAAAGCCTTGGGATTGGAAGAACCAATAGACGAACTTGTAGCCGAAACACAAGTTCATGTGAAATGGTTTTCTTGATTTGATTAATATATTTATTAAAGGACTGCTGTCGTAAAAGCAGTCCTTTATCTTTCGGGTTACCAATATTCTAAAATTGTGATATAATATCCGTGAGGTGAGAAAATGGATATTAATTCTTTAGATCGATTTTTAGAAGCCCAGGAACGTATGTATGAGATTGCACTCAAAGAAATTAGAAACGGCGAAAAAGAATCCCATTGGATGTGGTATATTTTCCCTCAACTACGAGGACTAGGTAAAAGCCGGATGGCATATGCTTATGGAATTAACGGAATTGAGGAAGCTAAAGCATATATTGAACATCCGGTATTATCGGCAAGACTCATTGAAATCTGCGAAGCTTTACTTGAACATAAAAACGAAGATATTGAAGATATACTTGGCGATGTCGATGCGATGAAATTGCGTTCATCAATGACTTTATTCGCTTTTATAAGTGAAAAGAATTCGGTATTTTTTCAAGTATTAGAGTGTTTTTATGATGGTAAAATGGATGAGTACACATTAAAACTAATAGAAACATAGACAAAAGATCGCCTATCACATAGAAAAGGCGATCTTTTTCTCATAAACATCTAATATTACTCAATATTTTCAACTGACAAAAACCGTTGTTTTCGTCAAAACACATATTGTGTTTAAATTGTACCAATGTATCTATAGTGTCCTCTATTTATTATTCGACACAAGCAACGGCGAATTGTTCCTGCTTTTCAAAAATAATTATATCATATTTTAGTGCCCAATAAAACTCCCTTTGCCGAAAAAACAAAAAAGCCCCGTTAGGAATGCAGAAATTACTGCGCTCCCAACGGGGCATGCATTATTTAATGTTTTTCAGTTTATCTATCACATATTGATAATTATCCGCTTTATGTGGCAGTGTGCAATCAGAACAGTCCTTTACGCCTTTTTCGGTGAAGGCATAATTACCACCGCAATCTTCTAAAGGATATAACGGACAATAGCAAAACAGACAGTTAAAACCATCGCTATCTGCCATCTTATGACACGGAAATTTATCACATTCAAAATTTCTGAAAAATGAGGATGAATTTTTCACTGTGCTGTTTCACACCCTTTCTTAATCATAAACGTACATACTGAAAAACGGTAA
>CAMFSU010000017.1 GCA_945983355.1 uncultured Clostridia bacterium
CTTATCGATAGTTGGTGATGCTGCTCCATATACACATATCCTCATTAGAGTACCTCTTTTCTAATCTTTATATTTTTCGCAAAGTTCTCGAATTTGAGAAGTCAGTCTTGCGTTTTCTTTATTTGTCATACCACGGCGCCCTTTAGCAATAGTCAATAGTTTTTCGGCTGTTGCGACAAGCTCATTGAAAATTATATCAGCACGAGTATTGCCTTTGTAGGTTATCACTCGGTCAATGGGTTTACCTTCGGTATAAATTGTCATTCTTCCCGTGGCCAAATCGTATTCAGTTCCGCTGAATGGTGCTTCTGCACGATAACCTTTCTCTACGAGCAAATCTTTAAAATCCTCGCAGGAATCTTCATTACCGTGATTCACAAAGATAAGTTCGGGCTTTGTTTCGTAGCCCTCTATCCAAGAAAGCAAACCTGCTTGATCTGCGTGACCGCTTGTTCCGTGGAGTGAGCAGATTTCCGCATTCACCGAAATTTCTTCACCGAAAAGGGTTACACTTTTTTCGCCGTTTAACAGTATTCGACCGAGAGAACCTTCTGCCTGATAACCAACAAAAAGAATAATGTTGTTTTCTTTCCATAAGTTGTGCTTTAAATGATGACGGATACGACCGGCTTCACACATTCCACTTGCAGAAATAATGACTTTGGGCTCATTATTAAAGTTGATTTGTTTTGATTCCTCAGATGTCATAGACATACGGATATCATCAAACCAGATAGGGTTAATGCCTTGCTTAATTAGAGCAAGAGTTTCTTCATCAAAACAAACGGGATTGCATTGCATAAAGATTGCAGTTGCTTCTGCAGCAAGGGGACTGTCTACATAAACAGGAAAATATTCATGTCCCTTTACAAGTCCTTTTTGCTTAATTTCACGAATAGCATACAGCATTTCTTGTGTACGACCGACAGCAAACGAAGGTATAACAACGTTGCCACCACGATCTAACGCTTTTTGAATATATCCTGCAAGTTCAAAAATTACATTGCTTCGGTCAGCGCTATGCACACGATTACCGTAGGTGGATTCAATCACAAGATAATCCGTTTCAGCCACTTGCTGTGGGTCTCTGATAATTCGTTGATTGGTATTACCGACATCACCGCTGAAAACAATCTTTTTATGCACAGTACCTTCCGTCAGCCAAAGTTCGATACAAGCTGAGCCGAGAAGATGACCTATATCTGTAAAGCGTAACTCAATCCCCTCAGCCGGATATATTATCTCACCATAATTGCATCTGCGAAATAGTGAAATAGCTCCAACTGCATCCTGCATATCATATACAGGCTCATAGGTTTCAAGGCCTGCTCGTTCTGCTTTTCTGGAACGCCATTTTGCTTCGGTTTCTTGAATGTGTGCGGAATCACGTAACATAATATCACACAAATCGCAGGTTACATCGGTTGCGTAGATTTTTCCTTTAAAACCATCTTTATATAACTTCGGCAGCATACCGGAATGGTCAATATGTGCGTGTGTCAAAAAAACGGAATCAATTTGATTTGCGGCAATCGGAAGACTGATGTTTTGGAAAACATCCTTACCTTGCTCCATTCCGCAATCAACCAAAAAGTATCTGTTATTTATTTCCAAGAGAGTACAGCTGCCTGTAACTTCGTGGGTTGCTCCTATAAACTGTATTTTCATTAAAAACACCTCCTATGTATTTATTATACAGCAATTAAGTATACACTTCAACTTAAGTTTAATTTCAATTGCGATATTTGTTGAGCTTTTTAATCAAATATGGTATAATATTCTATAGAATATTGCTATATAAGGAGGAAACATAATGAGCTATTCCGAAATTACACCGTATATTAAAGAACTTGCTTCTCAATCAGATATAAGTAACCATATTGTTCCGGATATGTATACAAAGCACGATGTAAAGCGTGGACTACGTGACATTGACGGTAATGGCGTTGTTGCCGGACTCACAGAAGTTTCATGTATAAAAGCCAAGACAAAGGATGCTGAAGGAAATGATATTCCTTGCGAAGGACAGCTTTATTACAGAGGTATCAATGTTCGTGACCTTGTAAAAGGTTTTGTTTCTGATGGACGTTCCGGTTTTGAGGAAACTGTATTTTTGCTTTTGTTTTCTAAACTTCCAACAAGCGATGAATTGAATTATTTTTGTGAACAACTATCGTTTTACCGTTCCTTGCCGCCTTCCTTTGTACGTGATATGATTCTCAAAGCACCCGGCAAGGATATGATGAATATTTTGTCAAGAAGTGTTTTGGCTCTTTATGCTTATGATGATAACCCCGATGATATTTCCACTGCAAATATCCTGCGTCAATGTTTGCAGTTAATAGCAGAATTTCCGCTTCTCGCCGTTTACAGTTATCATTCTTATCAGCATTATCACAAAGGGCAAAGCTTATTTATTCATCATCCCAAAAAAGAATTGAATACGGCTGAGAATTTGCTCTACATACTACGAGAGGACGGACTGTACACACCGCTTGAAGCAGAGTTGCTTGATCTTGCACTTGTTCTCCACGCTGAACATGGCGGTGGTAATAACTCAACATTCACCACACATGTCGTTTCCTCTTCCGGAACAGATACCTATTCCGCTATTTCGGCGGCACTCGGTTCCTTAAAAGGCCCTCGTCATGGCGGTGCAAATATCAAAGTTATGCAAATGTTTGATGATATGAAAGCCAATATCAACATCAAAGATAAAAATGAGGTTAAGGATTATCTCGTTAGGCTTCTTGATAAACAGGCATTTGATAAATCAGGACTTATATACGGTATGGGACATGCAGTATATTCATTATCTGATCCGAGAGCCGACATATTACGCTATTACGCTGAACAGCTTTCTGTGGAAAAAGGTCTTCACGATGAGTTTGAGTTGTACCAAACCGTAGAAAAAATGGCGCCTGAAATTATCGCTGAAAAGCGTAAAATGTATAAAGGTGTCAGTGCCAATGTTGACTTTTATTCAGGTATGGTCTATAAAATGCTTGGTCTACCTTACGAATTGTTTACTCCCATATTCGCTATTGCAAGAATTGCAGGTTGGAGTGCACACCGTATGGAAGAAATACAAAACGCAGGAAAAATTATTCGTCCCGCATATATAAATGTGAAAGAAGAAAACGAGTATATCCCTCTGCAAAACAGATGAATTGAGGATGGACAAATAATATTTCGGAGTAAAAATCATGAAATCACATAAAAGAAAAATATTAGCACCAATTATTATTTCGGTAATAATAGTATTATATTATGTTGTTTACTTTAGCATTTTGATAGCATTAATAGACGGTATTTGGAAATGGCTTTTAGGCATTATTCCACTTGCGCTTTCTGCTGTTATGCTGAAAGTTTGCGTAGAAAGAATAAATGAAATAAAGAAAGGTGAAGAAGATGATCTTAGTAAATACTGATTATATTAACGGAAAAGAATTAGAAATGTTAGGCCTTGTAAAAGGTAGCACAATCCAATCTAAACATATTGGAAAGGATATCTCCCAAAGTTTCAAAACCTTAGTCGGCGGTGAACTTAAATCCTACAACGAAATGATGAACGAGGCTCGTGCTCTCGCTACCAAAAGAATGGTTGCAGAAGCCGAAGAACTCGGTGCAGATGCGGTGGTTAATATTCGCTACGCATCTTCTGCGGTTATGCAGGGTGCAGCCGAGGTAATTGTCTACGGAACGGCAGTCAAATTTGTTTAATCAAAGAAAGTGTCGCATAAATGAACAAGTCCAGTAAAAACGGACAATAGAAAAAGTAAAGTAAATATATACTAAATTTGGGGAGGGCACACAAATGAAAACCATTATCATAGGCGGTGTTGCAGGCGGCGCAACGGCAGCGGCGCGGCTTCGCAGACTGGATGAAAAAGCCGAAATTATTATTTTAGAGCGTGGCGAATATGTGTCCTTTGCCAACTGCGGTCTACCGTATTATATCGGCGGTGTCATCACTGACCGCGAAGATTTGACTCTACAAACGCCCGAAAGCTTTAAGGCACGTTTTAATATTGATGTAAGAGTTTTAAACGAGGCGGTTAAGATTAGCCCCGACATCAAAACCGTTACGGTCAAAAATCTTCGTACAGGCGAAACCTATGAAGAACCTTATGATAACCTTATTTTGTCTATGGGTGCTGAACCGATACGCCCGAATATTGAAGGTGCTGACGGCAGCTACGTTTTCACACTTCGTAACATTCCCGACACCTTAAAAATTAAAAATTATATTGATACGGCAAAGCCTCGCTCGGCTGTGGTGATCGGCGGCGGATATATTGGTGTTGAGATGGCAGAAAATTTAGCACAGGCAGGGCTAAAGGTTGCAATCGTAGAACTTGCCGACCATCTGATAGCGCCTCTCGATTTTGATATGGCGGCAGACGTTCACCGCTATATTAAATCCAAAGGAATTTATCTGCACCTTAATAACGGTGTAAAGTCTATAAACGAAAATACTGTTGTCTTGCAAAACGGCGAGATTACCGCCGATATGATTATTATGTCGGTGGGCGTCCGTCCTGAAACCGCAATCGCAAAAGACTGCGGAATAGAACTCAATGCGCGCGGAAGCATTATTGTAAACAACAAAATGCAGACCAATATACCGAATATTTATGCTGTCGGTGATGCAGTTGAGGTTGAGAATTTTATAACAAAAAAACCTGCCTTTATTCCTCTTGCAGGGCCTGCCAATAAGCAGGGCAGAATTGCCGCCGACAATATCGCGGGATACGAGAGCGTTTATACAGGAACGCAAGGCTCGGCAGTTTTAAAACTCTTTGATATAACTGTTGCTACCACAGGTCTTAATGAAAAGTCGGCTACTTCGGCAGGCATTGATTACGATAAGACCTACACCTATTCGGCATCCCACGCCACTTATTATCCAGGGGCTGCACAGATGTCAATAAAAGCGCTTTGGGATAAGAAAACGCTTAAAATCATCGGTGCGCAGATCGTCGGTTTTGACGGCGTGGACAAGCGTATGGATGTGCTTGCCACCGCTATCCGTTTCGGTGCTAAAATCACCGACCTTACCACCCTTGAACTGTGTTATGCACCGCCTTTTGGCAGTGCGAAAGACCCCGTCAATATGCTCGGCTTCGTTGCCGAAAATATCGTCAGCGGAAAACTAAAACAGTTCTTCTGGCACGATGTTGAAAATCTTGCTCGTGACGGCAGTGTTTTCTTACTCGACACCCGTACACCGTTTGAGGTGATGCAGGGCAAAATAGACGGATTTGTGAATATCCCGCTTGATTCCCTGCGTCAAAGAATAAATGAAATTCCGAAAGATAAACCTGTCTACGTTCATTGCCATTCGGGACTTCGTTCCTACCTTGCCTGCCGAATACTCACCGGCAACGGCTATGATTGCTATAACCTCGCGGGTGGCTGGCGGCTCTATGAATCGGTCATAAACGAGCGCACCGTCCCCGAATACTCTTGCAAAGACTGCAAATAAATATGGCTATATGAAAAGCCGATGGGAAATCTTGCGATTCCTCATCGGCTTTTGGTTACTTATCAAAAGAAACAGGCTTTGTATCGTTTGTCGCAAATGCGTTAGGACCTGGGTCTGACATCAAATATATGGGAGAGCAAATTGATGATTAAAGAATTAATACACGATCCAATTTTTCTTGGAGTTAAGTCGGAAGTAGCAACAAAAGAAGATTTGCAGGTGGCACAGGATATATATGACACTCTTATTGCTAACAAAGACGGTTGCGTTGGTATGGCGGCAAATATGATCGGTGTGCGCAAGCGCATTATTGTATTTGATAATGAAGGTACATATATGACTATGTTTAACCCTGAAATCATCAAAAAATCAGGACCGTACGATACCGAGGAAGGTTGTCTTTCTCTTCTCGGCGGTCCCCGTCCGTGTAAACGCTACAAATCTATCAAAGTACAGTGGCAAACCGCAGAGTTTCAAACTCGCATCAAAACCTTTACCGGTTGGTCTGCACAAATAATTCAGCATGAAATTGATCACTGTAATGGAATATTGATATAGTATCAATTTAAATGCCAAATAAAAGAAACATCGGAGGTCTATTATGGCAGATAAAAAAGCCTTTGTTTTTGATACTAATTTTATAATTCAAAACAAAGAATTGGATGAAGCTCTTAACAAATTAAAAGAAAAATTCACAGTCTATATAACTCAAGTTTCTATTGACGAAAGAATTGCACAAGAATGCCGCGATGTGCAGAAAGATTTTGATGAAGCTGAGCTTTGTAAGACAAAATTTATCCATTTTGCAACAATAGAATTCAAGAAATCGTTTGAAGAAGAGTGTGAATTTTATCAAACAGGTATGCAAGCAAAATATGAAGAGTATTTTGGAGATAAGGTAATACCTTTGAAAAAAGACGGAGAAGTTCTGTCAACGGTTATAGATAGGGCTAATAAACGTATACCACCATTTTCTTCCGCAAAAGATGCCAGTGATAAAGGTTTCAAAGATTGTTTATTATGGATATCATTACTTGAATATTTTAAAAGCAACGGTGAGTCGGAAGTTGTTTTTGTAACCGATGATGGTGGATTTAAAAACAATGTAGCGTTTTTATGTGAAGAATTCAATAAAATCACCGAAAAAACAATCGTAATAAAACCCAATTCATACTACAACGAATTGTTAGAGTTAGAAAAAAGCGAGCCGACGGTAAAGATATCTGAGGTTTTGCCTGATTTTTCAAAAATAAGAGAAGAGATTGAAGAAGTAATAGATGCTTTAAGATGGAATGTTAATGAAGATTACTTTGGAAATGAAAATTGGTATAACACTTTTGTATTACAAAAAGAAGTTGATTCAAGTTATATGGAGATAGTTTTTAGTGGTTTGAAAAGCACTATTAACGACCATATCTTTGAATGCTCAATACCTGCGTTTAGAGTGCTTGATTTAGACGGTCGATTAGCAGATGATAAAGGCATACCAATGAAAAACGTTGAAGCAACTTTGCGACTTTATGAAGATGTATTAAAAAAATATCCTGATTACATAGAACAGTTTTATAATGCAACGGCTGTTATAATAAACCGAAGTTACAAGGCACCTATAAATACATTTGAGGATGTTGATGATGACTTGCCATTTTAATTGATGCTAAAGATTGGAATTAAAATATGCCATTAGAAATTGTAAGAAATGATATAACTAAAATGACGGTGGATGCCATTGTTAATGCTGCCAATGAATCGCTTTTGGGTGGCGGCGGTGTTGACGGTGCGATTCACTATGCTGCAGGACCTGAGTTGCTTGCTGAGTGCAAAACTCTTGGCGGCTGCAAGACCGGTAAGGCAAAGATTACAGGTGGATACAATCTGCCTGCAAAGTATGTAATACATACAGTTGGTCCAATTTATGAGGACGGAAAACACGGTGAAAAGGCTTTGCTTGAATCCTGCTATCGTGAGTCTTTAGCATTGGCAAAAGAACACAATTGCGAAACCGTGGCTTTTCCGCTTATTTCTTCGGGTGTGTACGGATACCCTAAAGACCAAGCGTTAAAGGTTGCTATCCAAGTTATCAGCGACTTTCTTCTCGAAAACGAGATGAAGGTTTATATAGTTATATTTGATAAGGCGGCGTATAAAATCAGCGAGAAGTTGTTCTCGGATATCGCCGAATACATAGATGATAATTATGTGGACCAGCATACCGATTATTGCCGTGAAAGCGTGCGGATGAATGCACCGATGCAGGCATCTGTTGGTTTGTTTGAGGCTGACCTATGCGAATGCAAGGCGATGTCAGCTGAAGATGACCTTGATGCCAAACTCAAGCAGATTGATGAGAGTTTTTCGCAGATGCTTCTTCGCAAGATTGACGAAAAAGGTATGACTGATGCGGAGTGCTATAAAAAAGCAAACATCGACCGCAAACTGTTCTCGAAAATCCGCAGTGATGTGCATTATAAGCCGAGTAAACCCACCGCAATCGCTTTTGCTATCTCACTTGAACTCACACTTTCCGAAACCGAAGACATGCTCAAAAAGGCAGGATTTGCGCTTTCTCACAGCAATAAGTTTGATATTATAATTGAGTATTTTATAAGCAAAGGCAATTACAACATCTTTGAAATAAACGAAGCACTGTTCGCCTTCGACCAAAGCCTACTGGGTGCTTAACATGAACCGTGAATTTGTTTTCAAGCTGTGCAAAGAAAGATACGGAACCGAACCTGATTACCCCTTTAACGATAAGTATAATTCCGCGGTTTTACGGCATAACGATACCCGCAAGTGGTATGGCATTATTCTGAATGTTTCGCCAAAGGTGTTCGGGCTTTCGGGAGAAGAAAAGGTTGATGTTATCAATCTTAAAATTGACCCGCTTATGATGGGCTCATTTTTACAGGAAAAAGGAATTTTTCCCGCCTATCATATGTCAAAAACCTGTTGGATATCAGTGTTGCTTGACGGAACTGTCAGTGAAGAAACCTTGTCTTTTTTGATTGATGTCAGTTTTGAACTGACCAATAAAAAGTGCAAAAAATAGTTTTGGAGCATAAAAATGAGTGAACTTAAACGTTGTAAATGGTGCAACATCAAAAATACTGCATACATAAAATACCACGATGAAGAGTGGGGCGTGCTAAATTTAAATGAGCAGTATTTATTTGAAATGCTGATTCTTGAATCCTTTCAGGCAGGGCTTTCTTGGGAATGTGTGCTCAACAAACGTGAGGCTTTCCGCAAAGCCTTTGATGGTTTTGATGCTGAAAAGATTGCCTTTTATGACGATAATAAAATCGCCGAGCTTCAAAACAATAAAAATATCATCCGCAACAAACTGAAAATTCGGGCAGCGGTAAATAACGCAAAAATCTTTTTAGAAATTCAAAAAGAATACGGTAGTTTCCGTAAATATCTGAATGCTTTTACAGGCGAACAGCGGATTATAGAGGTGGACAAGACCACATCGCCTTTGTCGGATGCTTTGTCAGCAGACCTCCAAAAGCGTGGAATGAAATTTGTGGGCAGTACCATAATATATTCTTATTTACAAGCAATCGGCGTTATTTCCTCGCATGAGGAAGAATGTTTTATGTATAAAGGATAATTCTATGGCAAAGACAATGAAAATCACAGCAATTCTATCGCTCGTGTTAACGGTAATTTGCACGCTGTTGCATATTAAAAGCACAAATGATATTCTGCTCACATTGGCAATAACCTTTGGAACAATAGCCTACCATTTTTGTATGCGGTTACTCGTGGGTGAAGTTATAAATGCATTACTGCACAATAAAGTAGATTATAACAAAAAGTGGTTTAAGGTCGGCAAAATCGAGCTGAGTTTATACAGCAGACTTAAAGTTAAGAACTGGAAAGGCAAAATGCCAACCTATGACAAATCGCTTTTTGACAGCGACGAGCATTCGTGGGACGAAATCGCACAGGCGATGTGCCAGTCGGAAATTGTGCACGAAACAATAGTTGTCTTTAGTTTTTTGCCGATTGTTTCAGCCGTTTGGTTTGGCTCACTGCCGGTTTTTATCATAACATCGGTTTTATCCGCAGGCTTCGACCTTATGTTTGTTGTTATGCAAAGATATAACCGTCCGCGCATTATTAAACTGATAAAGAGAAATAGAAAGGCGTAGGTTGGAATGAAAAATCTATATGAAAAAAGCAAAATCAGGTTTGCTCTTACTTGGATTATTAGTTATGTAATCGGCGCAAGCTGTACCGATGAGTTATCAAGGCTTGTGAATATGGAGAAAAGCATAACCGTCATTTTTCTTGGTATTATGACGGCGGTTGCTCTTATTTGGATGAAAAAGAATGATTTGTTTCGTGAGTTCGGTCTTTGCAGAGCAGAGATTAGCCATAAAAGTCTACTATACTATATTCCGCTTATCGTTATTTCTTCCTGCAATCTGTGGTTCGGCGTTACGGTGAATTATAAGTGGTACATAACAGTTTTTTATATTCTCAGTATGATCTTTGTGGGATTTTTGGAGGAGATTATTTTCCGCGGTTTCTTGTTTAAGGCAATGGCGGAGAATAATTTGAAATCAGCAATTATAGTTTCAAGCATTACCTTTGGTATCGGACATTTTGTGAACCTTATAAATGGCAGCGGTGCAGAGCTTTTACCTAATATCTGTCAGGTTGTATCGGCTATTGCAATAGGTTTTCTGTTTGTGGCTTTGTTCTATAAAACTAAAAGCTTGTGGGCACCGATTATTGCACATGCCGTTATCAATTCGCTTAGTGCCTTTGCCGTAGATATTACGAACACACAGCAAATTATTACGTCCGCCGTTATCTCGGTTATTGCGGTAATTTATGGAACGTTTATATTAATGAACAGAGGGAAAGCAAATGCAGAAAATTAAAATAACAGTAATGCGAAAAGCACGGTATGACGATTTAATTGAAAAGTACGAAAACCCAATAGAACACGCTTGCGATTTAGAGGAAGGTCAGGTATTTATCTGCGAAGGTTGGCAAAAGCCTGACGGATTTTGCGATAGTGCGTGGGAGAGCGTTTCACCGTTTGTAATGACACTTGCTCACGGTGGCGAGAATTTCTATGACGGATGGATGAAGAACCCGAAATCTGCAATGATTTCCTGCAATGACGGTTTCCGTCCGGTAAGTTTTTTGATTGAAGTTGTTGAATAAGGAGATTACTATGTTGAAATTTATTTGCTACCCAAAATGTACCACTTGCCAAAAAGCAAAGAAGTGGTTGGATGATAACAAAATTAAATATGAGTTAAGAGATATTAAACTCGACAATCCCACATTTGAAGAATTGACCGAGTGGTATAACAAAAGCGGATTACCAATTAAGAAGTTCTTTAATACAAGCGGTCTTTTGTATAAATCATTAGACCTTAAAAACAAACTGCCTGAAATGAGTGAGGATGAAATGTTAAAACTCCTCGCAACTGACGGTATGCTTGTTAAAAGACCGTTGCTAATAGGCGATGATTTTGTGTTTGTAGGGTTTAAAGAAACCGAGTGGGAGAGTATTAAATGATATGAGAGCAATAGTTTTTACCACCAATACAGGACATACAATCGAGTATGTTAGAATTCTTTCTGAAAAAACAGGTTTGTCTGCATATTCTTTGGAATCCTCGCTTAAAGAATTGCCAAGTCGGACAGAAATTATTTATTGCGGATGGCTTTTTGCCAACACTATAAAAGGCTACAAGAAGGCAGCGAAACATTTTAATATTAAGGCGGTATGTGCTGTAGGATTATGTGATACGGGTACTTCGATAGACGAAGTGCGAAAAAGCAATTCTATTTCGGAAAATATACCGCTTTTCACGATGCAGGGTGGTATAAACAAAGTTAAGCTTCGTGGTATCAATAAGTTTATGATAAATATGCTTATGAAGTCTCTAAGTTCTAAAAAAGATCTTACTTCCGATGAAAAAAGGATGTTAGAACTTCTTAACAGTGACAAAAACTATGTAAACGAAGAAAACACAGTTGAGTTTATGAAGTGGTATAATAGCCATAAATAATTTGTCGCATGCGAAGCGACCTAACCTCTCTTTTATTGGTGTACAATGGTGACATCAAATGAAAGAGAGGTTTTTATTATGAAAAACAACATTACTGAACTTGTATTTATTTTGGATCGTAGCGGTTCTATGTCGGGGCTTGAGAGCGACACAATCGGCGGATTTAACTCGATGATTGAAAAGCAGAAAAAGCAGGATGGCGAATGCTTCGTATCGACTGTGCTTTTTGATGATGAGAGCAAAGTTCTGCATGACCGTGTGAAACTACACGATATCCCAAGGATGACAGAAAGGGATTATACCGTTAGAGGTTGTACTGCCCTTATTGATGCTATCGGTGGGGCAATTCATCACATAGGCAACATTCATAAATATGCCCGTACCGAAGATGTACCTGAGCACACAATGTTCGTTATCACAACCGATGGTCAGGAGAACGCAAGTCACCAGTACACAAGCGAACAGGTTAAAAAGATGATTGAACGACAGAAAGAAAAATACGGTTGGGAGTTTCTGTTCATCGGTGCTAACATTGATGCAGTTGAAACGGCGGCACGTTATGGTATTGATAAAGACAGAGCAGTAAATTATAACGCTGACGGTCAAGGTACGCATATTCTTTATGAGTCGGTTGCGAAAGCAGTTTGCAATGTTAGAGCAAGTGCACCGCTGAGCGCCGACTGGAGCGAAGACATTAACGCAGACTACCAACGAAGAGGAAAAAAGAATAAATAAAAATTTTAGGTGAGGGTCACACCTCGCCTTATTTTTTTTGTTTGTATGAGTAAAAAAGTCGATTAGAAAAACATGGGGCAAAATATGGGGCAGTTCAAAAACATGGGGTGAAACATGGGGTATAAATTATGGGGTAAAACGTGGGGTAAAATATGGGG
>CAMFSU010000018.1 GCA_945983355.1 uncultured Clostridia bacterium
TTATATAACTTCGGCAGCATACCGGAATGGTCAATATGTGCGTGTGTCAAAAAAACGGAATCAATTTGATTTGCGGCAATCGGAAGACTGATGTTTTGGAAAACATCCTTGCCTTGCTCCATTCCGCAATCAACCAAAAAGTATCTATTATTTATTTCCAAGAGAGTACAGCTTCCTGTAACTTCGTGAGTCGCTCCAATAAATTGTATTCTCAATTGCTACACCTCCAATGCTTCTGATTATATTATACAATATAATTCAAGAATTACAACTCAAAGAAAATACACTTTACACTGTTCTAAAATATTGTCATTAAAACTATTGACGAAAAACGATAAATATGTTAAAATAATTAAAATTGAATAATTATTTTAGCATTAATGGATCCAGCTGTCTGCAGAGAAAGCTGGATCCATTTTGTTTTTTTGCAGCAAAATTGACTAAATATAAAAGGAGATAGAATTATGGAAGTTCAACTTCAGGAGCTTATTGAGCAGATTAAGAAGGATGGTGTTGAAACCGCTGAAGCAGAAGCTAAGGCTATTGTTGAAGCGGCAAAGTTAGATGCCGAAAAGATTATTGCCGATGCACAGGCACAGGCAGATAAAATCTTGAGCCATGCAAAAGTTGAAACCGAGCGAATGACGAAATCAAGCGAGGATGCTATTCGTCAGGCGGGTCGCAATCTGCTTATTTCTTTCAGAGAAAGTGTAACGAGAGAGCTTAATGCTATCGTTAGCGAAAATGTTACTGCTGTATATTCATCGGATGCATTCAAAGGGCTGATTATCAGCATTGTTGAAAATTGGGCAAACAAGCCGGATGCAGAAGATATCGCAGTGATTTTGAATACTCAAGACCTTAATAAGTTGGAAGAAACCTTACTGTCAGCACTTAAAGAAAAAATGTTAAAGGGTATCACTTTGAAGGCGAATGATAATTTTGACGGTGGATTCCGCATCGCTGTCAATGACGGCAGCGCATATTACGATTATTCAGCAGAGGCAGTTGTGGATATGCTTTCAAATTATCTTAGCCCTAAGGTTACCGAGCTTTTGAAAGAGGCGAAGTAATAACTATGGCTGAATATTATTTAATATCGCAGTTGCCGTCTTTGGATGGGATAAGTGAAAATACTCCCCTTCCGATTACCGAAGAACGATTTGCAGAGCTTTGTAATCGATTTTTAGGAAAAAGAGCGCAGGAAATGCTGAGTAAGCTTACCCTATCACCTCCCAAAAACAGCGAGGAATCCGCCTCTGCATTGATTGATGCCTGGAACGAAAGCGAGAGAAACCTTCGGTTTGCTCTTGGCAAAGTTCGGGCAGAGAAAATGAAGAAGCCATTTGATACAGAGAATAGAATTTTTCCAGTGGAGTATATCAAGGCAGCGAGTGCAGCAATAGAAATCGAAAATCCAATGGAAGCAGAAAAATATCTAAACAGTTACCGCTTGGAAATCTTAGAAGCGTTAAGACCTATGGATAGTTTTTCTGAGGATTATATTTTCTATTACGGACTAAAATTAAAATTGCTTCTTCGCATAAGGCAGTTTGATACAAAGAGCGGAGAAAAAGCATACAAAAATATATACGACTCCATTTTAAATGGAGATAGGTTGGAGGCAAAACAATGACCGAAAATAAAGGAAAGGTAGTAAGCATAAACGGAAACTTGGTGTCGGTAGAGTTTGACGGCAACGTTTCTATGAACGAAATATGCTATGTTTTTGTGGGTGATACCGCCCTTAAAAGCGAGGTTATCCGTATAAAAGGCAACATTGCTCAAGTACAGGTTTATGAAATGACCGATGGTATTCAGTGTGGGGATACGGTTGAATTTACGGGAGATATGCTTTCGGCAGATCTTGGCCCCGGATTGCTCGGTCAGATATATGACGGACTGCAAAATCCGCTTCCTGTTTTAGCTCAGCAGGCAGGCTGGTTTTTGGAAAGAGGAATTTACGCAGACGGACTGAATTTGGAAAAGAAATGGGAGTTCACACCGACTGCTAAGGTTGGTGATATTGTTCGTGCGGGTGAACACATCGGCACCGTTCCCGAAGGCCCGTTTACACATAAAATTTTTGTTCCCTTTTATCTTCTTGGAAACTATACGGTAAAATCCATTGCCGAAAAGGGCGAATATACCGTTAAGGAAACGATTGCAGTTTTAACCGATGAGCGTGGTCGTGAAATACCCGTATCTATGTCGTTTAAGTGGCCTGTTAAACGTGCGGTAAAATGTTATAGTGAGAGATTGGCACCTGCCGAAACAATGGAAACCAAGGTGCGACTTATCGACTCTTTCTTCCCTGTAGCAAAAGGCGGAACCTATTGCACTCCCGGACCGTTCGGCGCAGGTAAAACGGTACTACAGCATACCACATCAAAATATGCGGATGTAGATATCGTTATTATTGCCGCCTGCGGAGAACGTGCAGGTGAAGTTGTTGAAACACTGACTGAGTTCCCCGAACTGACCGACCCCAAAACCGGTCGTTCACTTATGGAACGAACCATTATCATATGTAATACTTCCTCTATGCCCGTTGCCTCCCGTGAAGCTTCGGTTTATACTGCGGTAACACTTGCCGAGTACTATCGCCAAATGGGACTTGATGTTCTTATGTTGGCAGACTCAACATCTCGCTGGGCACAGGCGATGCGTGAAATGTCGGGCAGACTTGAAGAAATCCCCGGTGAAGAGGCTTTCCCTGCATACTTGGAATCCTATATTGCGGCATTTTACGAAAGAGCAGGCTATGTACGCCTACCCGACGGCAGTACGGGTTCCGTTACTATCGGCGGTACAGTATCCCCTGCAGGCGGCAACTTTGAGGAACCCGTAACGCAGGCGACTTTAAAGGTTGTTGGTGCTTTCCACGGTCTTTCTCGTGAGCGTTCGGATGCAAGAAAATATCCTGCTATCGACCCGCTTATCTCGTGGTCAAAATATAACAGCGTTATTGACGGAGAAAAATTGGAATTTTGTAAGGGCATTCTTCATCATGGTGACGAGATCGGCTCAATGATGAAGGTTGTCGGTGAAGAAGGTACTACTCTTTCTGATTACATTACCTATTTAAAATCTGAAATGCTCGATGCTGTTTATCTGCAGCAGAACTCCTTTGATTTGGTTGAGGCAAACTGCGGAAAACAGCGTCAACGCTATGTTACCGATAAACTCGTGCATATTTTAGGTAGTAATTATGCTCTTCAAAATAAAGATGATGCGCGAGGCTTCTTTAACCGTATGCGCCAGAAATTCATCGACTGGAATTACACCGAGTTTGAGAGCGAATCATTTAAAAAAGCAGAAGCTGAGATTGATGAATTGTATCGCAAGGGTGACGGCAAATTAGCCGCACCTGCCGAAAAATTATTAAAGGATGGTGAATGAGAGTGAATAAGGTATATAATCGAATAGAATCCATTACCGGTAATGTTATCACTGTCCGAGCAAATGATGTTAAGTATAAGGAATTGGCACAGATCAACACACGCTTCGGCAAGTCCTTGGCTCAGGTTAATAAAATTGAGGGGGATATTGTTTCTCTGCAGGTTTTTGCCGGCGGTCAGGGCGTTTCCACAGGAGATGAAGTTCGTTTCCTCGGTCACGAAATGCGAGTATCTTTCAGTGAAGATTTATTGGGTCGTATATTTAACGGCTCTGGTGAACCCAGAGATAAAGGCCCTGCACTTAACGAGAATATGAAATCTATCGGCGGTCCCTCTGTTAATCCCACGAAACGTATTCTTGCCAACCGAATGATGAGAACCAACATTCCTATGATTGATATGTTCAACACCTTGGTTGTTTCTCAAAAGTTGCCTATTTTCTCTATTTCGGGTGAGCCGTACAATCAACTTCTTGCCCGAATTGCAATGCAGGCAGAAGCCGACGTAATCGTTCTTGGTGGCATGGGTCTTAAATATGATGATTTTTTATATTTTAAGGATGCGCTTTCCAAGGGCGGCGCACTCAGTAAAACCGTTATGTTTATTCATACCGCTTCCGATCCTACTGTTGAGTGTATGATGATTCCCGATATGGTGTTGGCGGTAGCAGAGCAATTTGCACTTCAGAATAAAGACGTATTGGTGCTCCTTACCGATATGACCAACTTTGCTGATGCCATGAAGGAAATTGCCATTACGCAGGAACAGGTTCCCTCCAACCGTGGATATCCCGGTGACCTGTATTCTCAGCTTGCATCCCGTTACGAAAAGGCGGTTGACTTTGCTGATTCGGGTTCGGTTACCGTTTTAGCCGTTACTACAATGCCCGGTGATGATGTAACTCACCCTGTTCCCGACAATACAGGATATATTACCGAAGGTCAGTATTACCTTAAAGGCGGTCGCATAGAGCCGTTCGGTTCTCTTTCCCGACTAAAACAAAACGTAAACGGTAAAACACGAAAAGACCATCGGGCTCTTATGGATGCAATGATTCGCCTTTATTCTTCCTACAAGGAAACGCTTGAAAAGAAAAATATGGGCTTTTCTATGAGCCGTTGGGACGAAAAATTGCTGAAATACGGTGAGCTTTTTGAAAGCAAGCTAATGTCGCTGTCGGTTAATCTTATGCTTGAAGATGCACTTGATTTGGGATGGGAGATTTTAGCTGATTGCTTCGAAAAGGACGAAACCGGAATCAAATCAGACCTTACTGATGAATTTTGGCCTAAAGGTTAAGGAGGTCTGTAGTTTTGGCAAAAATCAAACTGACTAAAAACGAGTTGAAGGTACAAAAGGACGCACTTAAAATGTACCGCAGATATTTGCCTACTCTGACACTGAAAAAGCAACAACTCCAATCGGAGATCCGTACAATTGAAGCCAAGGCGAAGGCTGTAAGAAAAGAAAGAGAAGACCTTGAATTCGGATTTCGTGAATGGATCGCTGTTTTTAGTGAAATGGATGCCTTCCCAAAGGGAATTATAACCGTCAGCAATATTCGTAAAGGAAAAGGAAACATTGCGGGCGTTGATATTCCTACGTTTGAGGGCGCGGATTTCTCACGAGGAGATTATGACTTTTATGAAACACCTCTTTGGGTGGATATTGCCGCAAACCATATGGAAAAGGCAATGTCCCTTGATTTAGAGGCGAAAGTGTTAGATGAACAGGTCAGATTATTAGAGATTGAATTGCTTGCAACCTCTCAAAGAGTCAACCTGTTTGAAAAGGTTAAAATCCCCGAAACCGAGGAAAATATCAAAAAAATATCGATTTATATGGCAGACCAACAGGTTAGTGCCGTAGTGCGTTCAAAAATATCAAAACGCAAGATAGCCCTTCGTAATGCTGTGGCTTCCGAAAAGGAGGTTTATTCATTATGATAGTGCCTATGAAAAAAGTATCTCTTATTATCAGAGAAAACAAAAAGGACGAAACCCTAAAAAAACTTCGCAAATTAGGAATTGTCCACATTGAGATAACCGAAGGATCCGGTGAACGACTCGCCTCGCTCCGAGAACAAATTGCCTTACTTGAAAGTGCGATGTTTACGATTGGCAAAAGGAAAAACATAGAGCCGAAAGACGTGAGCACAATAGAGGCTTTGTCCGTTGCAACGAGAATTCAAGCTCTCGATGCGGAGAAAAAGCAGTGTCAGGCAGAACGAATTGCACTCAGTTCCGAGCTTGACCGCTTAAAAAGCTGGGGCGACATTGATCCGAGAAGTATAGGAGATTTGGAATCGAAAGGTTATGAGATATCCTTTTACGAGATGCCAAAGACCGAATATGAGTTGCTTGACGAAAGCATTAAAACCGTTCGAATTGATGCAACAAAATCAACCGTCAGATTTATGCTGCTTAAATCCAATAAGGAAGAAGTTGATGAAGCTGTTACAGCACTGAACACATACCGTTTGGCATTACCACAGCTTTCTACAGGCGAGATGAAGAAACGGCTTTCGAAACTCAGCACTCGTATAGACGAAATCGACGAAACGATCGCCTCCAATGCCTGTTATGTTGAGAGCATTAAGAGAGCCGTTGGGGCTACCGAAAAGGAAATTGAATTTGAAACCTATGCTACGGGTATGTCAGATGAAAAGTTATCGCCCGAAAGCGAGTCGCCACTTTCCGTTTCCTATTTCACAGGCTATATTGAGGCTGAAAATCTTGATAGGCTCAAGCAAACTGCCCAAAGCAATTCTTGGGGACTTCTCGTGGAAGAGCCTTCGATTGAGGATAACGTTCCCACCAAGCTTAAAAACAACAAGTTTGTAAGTCTTATTTATCCGTTGACCGACTTTTTAGGCACCGTTCCCGGTTATTTTGAGTATGACATTTCGGGTTGGTTTTTGGCGTTTATACTCATATTCTTCGGAATTATTTTCGGCGACGGAGGATACGGATTATTCATCTGTGCTGTTGCGGCAATCCCGATTATAAAATCGCTTATCACTAAAAAGCAGATTTCGCCCATGTTTTTACTTGTGGGACTGTTCGGACTCTCAACTGTTTTGTGGGGAACGCTTACTTGCACTTGGTTTGGACTTTCTCCGGAGCAGTTGCCTGCGTGGCTTAAGAGCTTATCCATACCGGTAATTTCAAATGTATATGCCGATAAGATATGGTATCCGTTCTGGACCAATGGCACCGCAGGGCTGACTACGGCTCAAAATCTGCAGATATTCTGTTTCTCATTGGCGCTGATACAGCTTACAGTTGCACATATAAAAGGTGCTTTGAGAAATAAAGGCTCCATCAAAATGCTTGGTGATATCGGTTCGATATTACAGCTTTTAGGTATCTACTATTTGGTGCTGAGTCTGGTTGTAAACGCCGAGGTGTTCAGCTTCGGACTCGTAATCGGCGGCATTCCGGTAGGAACGGTCGCCATCGCATTGATAGGAATAGGCTTTGTCCTAAGTTTTGTATTTTCAAACTATGAAGGAAGCATTATCAAATCCATACTTTCAAGTCTTACCAACATTGTGTCGGTTTTGCTTGGTGTGGTAAATGTGTTTTCGGACATCGTTTCGTATATACGACTTTGGGCGGTCGGCCTTGCAGGTGCCGCAATCTCTGCTACCGTTAATGAGTTGGCAGGACCGTTACTTGGCAATTTTATGTTTATGATACTTGCCATTATTCTATTGGTGTTTGGTCACGGACTGAATATGATTTTAAACATTCTTTCAGTTATCGTTCACGGAATCAGACTCAATACCTTAGAGTTCTCCTCGCATTTAGATATGTCGTGGAGCGGGCATAAATTTAAACCGTTTAAAGAACAAATTGATTAAAGGAGAATCATTATGAATTTAGGATTATTAGGAACAGCATTGGCAATGGGTATTGCCGCAATCGGCTCGGCAATCGGTATCGGTATTGCGGGTCAGGCTTCAATTGGTGCTTGGAAAAAGTGTTATATGAGCAATAAGGCAGCCCCGTTTATTCTTACTGTTTTCGCAGGTGCGCCTCTTACACAGACTATTTACGGCTTCCTTTTGATGCAACAGATGAAGGGTTCCTCTGCCGATCCTGCCTTTTTGCTCGGTCTTGGAATTGCATCCGGTGTCGCCATGGCTTTCTCGGCTGTATTTCAGGGCAAAGCCGGTGCGGCAGGTGCCGATGCTTTAGCTGAAACAGGAAAAGGCTTTTCACAGTACATCACTGTTGTCGGTCTTTGCGAAACCGTTGCGTTGTTCGCACTCGTTTTCAGCATGGTAGCGTTAGGATAAATCTGAATACCTTTATAAGGGCGTCGCAGTTTAAACGCGATGCCCTTTCTTTGTATAACGAAAACCACGCGATAGTCGCGTGGTTCAGTGAAGGTTTACCGATAAACAAAAACAAAATCCTCCATTTGTGTTATTATAGCAGTGACCTGCCAGTCAAGCTAAAACACAAATGGAGGATTAAAAAATAAAAAAAGAAGAAATCAGTACAAATAGTTTAGCACACACAAAGTGGAATTGCAAGTACCATATAGTGTTTGCGGCAAAGTACAGGCGAAAAGTTTTTTATGCAGATAAACGGTTAGAGATACGAGAAATATTGCGAAAGCTCTGCGAATGGAAAGGTGTAGAAATAGTAGAAGGGGAGGTATGCCTAGACCATATTCATATGCTGGTGAGTATCCCACCCAAAATGAGCGTTTCGGGATTTATGGGATATTTAAAAGGGAAAAGCTCAGTAATGATATTTCAAAAATGGGGCAATATGAAGTTCGCATACCGAAACCGCGAATTTTGGTGTAAGGGATATTACGTAGATACCGCGGGTAAAAACACAAAAGCTATAAAGGAATATATTTCAAATCAATTAAAGCACGACCAAGAAAGTGACCAATTGAGTCTTTTTGACCCGCGGAACCCATTTAATGGGTAGTAAGTAAACAATGCATGGCTGGCAGGCCAACTAAGAAACGCACTTGTGCGTCGCCTGTATCGATTAGGGCTATGCCCGAAAATGAAAAACCACCCGCTATGCGGGTGGATATTTATTTATAATTTTAATATTTCCTAATCTCTAAGTTCTTATCATCTTCGCCTTTTGTTATTTTTTTAATTACTATATAATAACCGTAATCGCTATTTACCTTAACAAAAACCCGCTCGTTTTCTTTTTTGCCCATCAGTGCTGTGCCCAAAGGTGATTCCTTGCTGATTATACCCTCCATCGAATTTTGGCGAAGGGTTGTCACAATTCGCACCGTTTCAACACAGTCGTCTTCTTCAACATAATAATCTACCGTATCAAAAAGCCCAACCTCGTCGGCACTGCTTGTGGCATCAATCACAATGGCGGTTTTAATCATATTTCTTAAATATCTAATGCGGCTTTCGTTTTTACCGCGTTCACGCTTGGCGGCGTGGTATTCAAAATTTTCCGAAAGGTCACCAAAGCTGCGGGTAAATTTAACCTCTTCCAAAATTTTGGGGCGCAAAACTGTAATGCGGTATTCAAGCTCGGCCTGCATTTTTTCAATATCAACCTTTGTTACTTCATCAAACATTTTATCACCTATTACATTATATAGATGTTTGACTAATTTTTCAAGTTTTAAAAAGCAGTTGCAAAATATTATATAAATGGTTAAAATAAGTATGAGGTGTTATTTATGGCATTATATAATTCACTGGCTGAAGTGGTTGGCAACACTCCGCTTTTAAAACTTCAAAATTTTAAACTTAAATATGGCTTTGACTGTGAAGTTTTTGCTAAATTGGAATTTTTAAACCCTGCCGGCAGTGTTAAGGACAGGGTTGCTTTAAATATGCTTGAAACTGCTGAAGAAAACGGACAGCTTAAAAAGGGTGGAACGGTTATTGAGGCAACCTCGGGCAACACGGGTATTGGTCTTGCGGCAATTTGCACCGCAAAGGGATATAAATGTGTTATAGTTATGCCCGAAACAATGTCGATAGAGCGCCGAAAGCTTATTGCATCCTATGGTGCAAAGGTTGTGCTGACCGACGGTGCAAGGGGTATGGACGGTGCAATAGAAAAAGCCGAGCAATTAAACCGTGAAATAGAAAACAGCATTATTGCAGGGCAGTTTTATAACCCCGCAAACCCCGACGCGCACTATAAAACCACCGCGCCCGAAATTTATAATGATTTAAACGGCAAAGTGGATGTTTTGGTTTGCGGTATTGGCTCGGGTGGTACAATTACGGGCATTGGCAGGTTTTTAAAGGAAAAGAACAAAAATGTTAAAATAATCGGTGTAGAGCCGCTTTCTTCGCCCTTTTTGTCAACAGGTAAAAAAGGCGCGCATAAAATTCAGGGCATAGGCGCTGGGTTTATACCCGAAAATCTTGATACAAATGTTTATGATGAAATTATCACAGTGTCGGATGACGATGCAATAAATTTTGCAAAAGAAATTTGCCTTTTGGAAGGGCTTTCGGTTGGAATTTCGGCAGGTGCGGCGCTTTGTGGTGCTTTGGAAATTGCTAAAAGAGAGCGGGGTAAAAACATTGTGGTGATTTTGCCCGACGGTGCATCAAGATATATGTCAACCGAGCTGTTTGACTAAAAAATAACAAACTCCCCACGTAAACCTACTGCGAGGGGAGTGTTTTATGCCCAATTTCGTTAAAAAAATAACAAAGATTTCAAGAAATATCTGAAAAATCGAAAAACATTGACAAGGTTTTAACAATCCCATTGACAAAGTCATACTGTTCGCATATAATGGGTAGCGTACACTAAATTTTTGGAGGTCATTATTATGGCAAGAGTTTATAATTTTAGCGCCGGTCCTTCTATGTTACCTGAAGAGGTTTTAAAAACTGCGGCCGACGAAATGTTAGAATATGGCACAAGCGGTCAATCGGTTATGGAAATGTCCCACCGTTCAAAAGAATATCAAGCAATTTTTGACGAGGCAGAGGCAAATCTTCGTGAAATTATGAATATTCCCGATGACTATGCTGTTTTATTCTTGCAGGGTGGTGCATCTACCCAGTTTGCAATGCTTCCCTTAAATCTTATGAATAAGAACAACAAGGCAGACTTTATTATCACAGGTCAATGGGCTAACAAGGCATATAAAGAAGCCGCTCGTTACGGTGCGGCTCGCGAGGTTGCATCTTCAAAGGATAAAACCTTTAGCTATATTCCAAAGGTGACTGCCGACGATATCGACAAGGATGCCGACTATGTTCACATCTGCTTTAACAACACCATTTACGGTACAAAATATAACTATATTCCCGAAACAAACGGTGTTCCGCTTGTGGCTGATATTTCAAGCTGCATTTTGTCAGAGCCGATTGATGTTACAAAATTCGGTGTGCTTTATGCAGGCGCTCAAAAGAATGTTGCTCCCGCAGGTGTTACTATCGTAATTATCCGCAAGGATTTAATCGGCAATGCTATGGATATTACTCCCACAATGCTTAAATACGAAACACATTCCGAAAACGGCTCTATGTTCAATACTCCTCCTTGCTACTCAATCTATATTGCAGGCCTTACATTTAAGTGGATTAAGAAAATGGGCGGACTTGAAAAGATGAAGGAATTAAACGAAAAGAAGGCAAAAATTCTTTATGATTTCCTTGATAATTCTAAGATGTTCAAGGGCACAGTTGTTGCTGAAGACCGTTCACTTATGAATGTTCCCTTTATCACAGGCAATGATGAATTAGATGCTAAATTTGTTGCCGAAAGCAAAAAGGCCGGCTTTGTTAACCTTAAGGGTCACCGCAGTGTTGGCGGTATGCGTGCATCTATTTACAACGCAATGCCAATCGAAGGCGTTGAAAAGCTTGTAGAATTTATGAAGAAATTTGAAGAGGAAAATGCATAATGTATAAGATTAAGACATATAACAAAATTTCTAAATCGGGCTTAGAGGTTTTTGATGAAAAATATACTATCGGTGATGAAGTGGAAAATGCCGACGGTGCGATTGTTCGCTCGGCTGCACTTCACGACACCGAATTTCCCGCATCCTTAAAGGCAATTGCCCGTGCGGGTGCCGGCACTAATAACATTCCGATTGACCGTTGCAGTGAACAGGGTATTGTTGTTTTCAACACCCCAGGTGCTAATGCAAATGCTGTTAAAGAGCTTGTTTTGGCGGGTCTTTTCCTTTCATCTCGCCGTGTTGTTTCAGGTATCGAATGGGCTAAAACCTTAAAGGGCAACGGTGCTGAAGTTGGCAAAATGGTTGAAAAGGGCAAGGGTGCTTTTGGCGGTCCTGAAATCAAGGGTAAAAAGCTTGGTGTTATCGGTCTTGGTGCTATTGGTGTTATGGTTGCAAATGCGGCTAATCACCTTGGTATGACCGTTTACGGTTATGACCCTTATTTGTCGGTTAAATCTGCTTGGAACTTAAACCACAACGCAGTTTATATTAACGACATCAATGAAATTTATGCAAACTGTGACTATATTACAATCCATGTTCCGCTTGTTGATAGCACAAAGAAAATGATTAACGCTGACACTATTGCTAAAATGAAGGACGGCGTTAGAATTCTTAACTTCTCTCGTGCGGCTTTGATTGATGATGCTGCCCTTATCGCTGCATTAGAATCGGGCAAGGTTGCAGCTTATGTAACCGACTTCCCAACTGATGATGTTTTGGGTGTTGACGGCATAATTGCAATTCCTCACCTTGGCGCATCTACCCCCGAATCTGAAGATAACTGTGCTTCAATGGCCGCAAAAGAGCTTATTGATTATATCGAAAACGGCAACATTGTAAACTCGGTAAATCTTCCCGAGGTTACAATGCCCAGAAGCGGTGCAAACCGTGTTTGCGTAATTCACAAGAATGTTCCAAACATGCTTACGAAAATTACTGCACTTGTTTCAGATGACGGTATCAATATCGAAAATCTTCTTAACAAATCACGCGGTGACTATGCTTACACTATGCTTGACATAGGCGAGGCAGATATCGCAACCCTTGAAAAAGAAATCAGAGATATTGAAGGTATTATCCGTGTAAGAATTATTTAATAACAAAAAACCGCAGGTTGTAAAAAATCTGCGGTTTTCATTGTGAAATATCGTTACTTTGCTTTACATTTTAATGTTTTTATTGTAAAATAAAAATGATAGGCAGGTGAGGGAATTTTGAAGAAAATTGTTATTATCGGCGGTGGTGCTGCGGGTATGAAGGCGGCTATAAGTGCGGCTTATAAATATAAAGGCGGCGGTGCTTTAATAACTGTGGTTGAAAAAAATTCCCGTCCGTGCCGTAAGGTTATGATAACAGGTAAGGGTAGGTGCAATGTCACAAATAACTGTGACCTTGATGCGTTAATTTTAAACACACCGCGCAACCCTCGTTTTTTATATTCTGCATTTTCGGCTTTTTTGCCGCAAGATACCATGACTTTTTTTGAAAGCGTGGGCGTACCCCTTAAAACCGAAAGGGGAAACCGTGTTTTCCCCGTGTCTGACAAGGCGGTTGATATTGTTGACGCTTTGGTAAACACCGCAAAAGCGGTTGGGGTCAAGTTTATAAATGCAACTGCCACAGCGGTTTTGACCGAAAACGGCGCTGTTACAGGCGTTAAGCTTTTGGGTGGAGAGGTTTTACCCGCTGACAGTGTTGTAATAGCAACGGGCGGTGTGTCTTATCCTGTGACCGGCTCAACCGGTGACGGATACCGCATTGCAAAAACTTTGGGTCACAGCGTTAGCGAAATTTCCGGCTCGCTTGTGCCGATGGAATGTCACGAGGGTTTTTGCACACGCCTTTCGGGTCTAACCCTTAAAAATGTTACACTTTCGCTTTTTGAAAATGACAAGAAAAAAGCCGTATTTTGTGAGATGGGCGAAATGCTTTTCACTCATTTTGGTATATCGGGTCCGCTTGTTTTGTCGGCATCGGCCTATGTTAAAAGCGGTAAGAATTATAATGTCACTATTGACCTAAAACCCGCTTTAAGCATTGAGCAGCTTGACAATCGCATTTTAAGGGATTTTTCTGAGCTTCAGAATAAGGATTTTCAAAATTCGCTTGATGCATTACTGCCAAAAAGCTTAATTTCTGTGGTGGTAATGTTATCGGGCATAGAAAAGGACAAAAAGGTTAATCAAATCAGCCGTGAAGAGCGTTTAAGACTGTGCGAAGTAATTAAAAAATTCCCGCTTAAAATTACTGCTCTTCGCCCTGTGGAAGAGGCAATAATCACCCGTGGCGGTATTTCGGTTAAGGAAATTAACCCCGCAACTATGGAATCAAAGCTTGTAAAAGGGCTTTTCTTTGCGGGTGAGGTTATTGATGTTGATGCCTTTACAGGTGGTTTTAATTTACAAATTGCATTTTCAACCGGTTATTTGGCCGGTCAAAATGTTTAGATATATTATTTTTAAGGAGAAATAATATGATTTCTATAGCTATTGATGGTCCTGCCGGGGCAGGTAAAAGCACATTATCAAGAAAAGCAGCTGAAGCGCTCGGCTTTATTTATGTAGATACAGGTGCGCTTTACCGTACAGTTGGTCTTAAATTTTCAAAGGCGGGCTTTGACACCGCACTTAACTGTGATGTTGCAGAAATTTTAAAGGATACAACTGTTGATATTCGTTTTGTAGGCGGCGAACAGCGTGTATTTTTAGATGGCTGTGATGTTAGCGAAGAAATTCGCACTCCTATCGCTTCTATGATGGCTTCTGCCGTTTCGGCAAAGGGCGAGGTTAGGGCATTTCTTTTGGAAATGCAAAGAAAGCTTGCAAGAGAAAACAATGTTGTTATGGATGGCCGTGATATCGGCACAGTGGTTTTACCCAATGCTACACTTAAATTGTTTTTAACTGCTTCAGCCGAAGACCGTGCACAGCGCCGTTATAATGAGCTTATTGCAAAGGGCACAAACGTGACCTTTAAAGAGGTTTATGATGATATGGTGCAGCGTGATTATAATGACTCGCATCGTGAAATCGCTCCCTTAAAGCAGGCCGAGGATGCCGTTTTGCTTGACACCACGGGCTTCGAGGCAGAGCAGTCGTTAGAGCTTATTTTAAAAACTATTAAGGAAAGAATTTAATATATGAATGTTACACTTGCAAAAACCGCGGGCTTTTGCTTTGGTGTTAACCGCGCGGTTAATACTGTTTATGACTTACTCCAAAAGGGTGAAAGGGTTTGCACCTTGGGGCCTATAATTCATAATCCTCAGCTTGTTGATGAGCTTTCGCAAAAGGGTGTCAGAATTGTAAATTCACCCGATGAAGCAAAATCTGGCGAAACGCTTGTAATCCGTTCACACGGGGTGGAAAAATCGGTTATAGATTATTGCACCCAAAACGGAATAAAATTTGTTGACGCCACCTGCACCTTTGTTTCAAAAATTCATAAAATTGTTTATGAAAAAAGCCGTGACGGTTATGTTGTTATAATTGCGGGGGATATAAATCATCAAGAGGTTAAGGGCATTGTTGGACACAGCGTGGGTGACACTTTTGTTGTTCAGGATGACCTTGAGCTTGAAGATTTACTTAGAAAAAACGGCAATTTTGCCGAAAAAAACCTAATATTGGTTTCTCAAACCACATTTAATAAAAAAGTTTGGCAAAAAATCGAAAAAAATTTAAAAAAAGTGTGTACAAATGCAGAAATTTTTGATACAATATGTAATGCGACTGCGATGAGGCAGCAAGAGGCCTTTGAGCTTTCTAAACTAAACGATGCAGTGGTTGTTATCGGTGGTAAGGGTAGCTCAAACACAGCAAAGCTTTTTGATGTGTGCAAGGCAAATTGCAGCAATACATATTGGGTTGAAACTGCTGATGAGTTAAATATCAGTGATTTTTCAAATTATGAGAATGTCGCTGTCGTTGCGGGTGCTTCTACACCTGCAGGTATAATAAAGGAGGTCCTAAAAACCATGTCGGAAAATTTACAACCGGTTGAGCAACTTGAAGAAGTAGAGGTTGCTCCCAAAAGCTTCGAAGAAATGACAGACGAGGAAGCATTTGAAGCTTCACTCAACAGCTTAACAGGCGACCAGAAGGTTACAGGTGTAGTTATTGCTGTTAATCCTTCGGAAATCACAGTTGATATTGGCAGAGGTGTTACAGGTTATGTAACCGCTGGCGAATATTCATCTGACCCCAACGTTAACCTTGTTGATGAAGTTAAGGTTGATGACAAATTAAATCTCATCATCATGAAAATCAGTGACCAAGAAGGCACTGCAATGCTTTCAAAGCGTCGTTATGATGCTATTGCCGGTTGGGATAATATAAAGGCTGCTAAAGATTCAGGCGAAATCCTTAAGGGTGTCGTTCGCGAAATCATTAAGGGTGGCGTAGTTGTTTATATTGACAACGTTAAGGTATTTATCCCCGCATCTCAGGCAACTGCTTCAAGAAACGATTCTCTTGAAGAATTAAAAGGCAAGGAAGTTTCCTTCCGTATTATTGAAATCGGTCGCGGCCGCAGAGCTATCGGTTCTATCCGCAGCGTATTACGCGAAGAAAAGAAAGCAGCCGAAGAAAAGATTTGGGCAAACATTGCCGTTGGTGACCGTTTCACTGGTACAGTTAAGTCACTTACAAGCTATGGCGCATTTGTTGACATCGGCGGTGTTGATGGTATGATTCATATTTCTGAGCTTTCTTGGGCAAGAATTAAGAATCCATCAGAGGTTGTTTTGGTTGGCGATACTGTTGAAGTATATGTTAAAGACCTTGATGCTGACAAGAAAAAGATTTCTCTTGGCTACAAGAAGGAAGATGAAAACCCCTGGGTTATCTTCCAAAACAATTACAATGTTGATGATGTTGTTAAGGTTACCATCGTTAGTATGACAACCTATGGTGCATTTGCACGCATCATCCCCGGCATTGATGGTTTAATCCATATTTCTCAAATCGCTAACAAGCACATTGCTAAACCTCAAGACGAATTAACCGTTGGTCAAGAAGTTGAAGCAAAAATCACTGCTATTGATCTTGAAAAGAAACGCATCAGTCTTTCTATTCGTGCTTTACTTCCCGAAGAAGAAAAAGCAGAAGAAGCTGTAGAAGAGGTTGCCGAAGCTGCCGTAGAAGTAGTAGAAGAAGCTCCCGCTGAAGAAGCTGCTGAATAATTAAAGCAAAAATTAACACCGCTCGGTAAGAGCGGTGTTTTTTATATGTATTTAATTTATCTTCCTGTAAAGTCGCGTTCGACAGTTATTACGCAAGAAAAGGTTGGGTTGATAAGCTTTGCAATTTGTGAAATTTTTTCTTTAAGTTCTTTTTCAGAAAGGTTAAAGTTTTGTGGAATAACAACGTCAAACACAAGGTTTGTTTGAGTGTTAGCCATAGGTGTCATACGAAAGTCGTGAAGGGTTAATTCATCATTTATAATCTTTATGCCATCACTTAACTGTTGGCGGGTGAAATTAACTTCTTCGTTGTTTACATCCATTGGGTCCATATGTATTACAAGCATAACACCTAAATTATCAAAAATTTCCTTTTCGCACAAATCAATTTGTTCGTGACAATGAACAATGTCTATGTCCTGCGGTACTTCAACATGTACCGACGCAAAAAGCCGACCGGGACCATAGTTATGTATCATAAGGTCATGTATGCCGACAAATTCATCGTGAGATAATATAGCAGTTTCAATATTGGTTATAAGCTCGGGCGAGGGTGGCTCACCTAAAAGGCGGTTTAGGGTTTCTTTTGCGGCGTTAATGCCTGCCCAAAGAATAAATAAAGCAACCGCAATGCCCATAACAGCGTCCAAATTAAAGGGTAGAGTAACTAATTTGCTTACCCCTACCGAAAGCAAAATTACCGCAGTTGCGATTGAATCATTTAAAGAATCCTGTGCGGTGGCAAGTAAGGTTTCGGAATCGATTTTTTTGCCGATTTTTCGGTTAAAAAGGAAAAGCCAAAGCTTAAGTATAACCGATACAGCCAACACAATTATTGAGGCAATAGAATATGTAGGCATTGGTGTGCCATTCGTTATAGCGGTGACCGACGTCTTCATAAGCTCAAAACCAACAAGCAAAATTAAAATTGCCACAATAAATGCCGACATATATTCAATTCTGCCGTGACCAAAGGGATGGTCTTTATCGGCGGGCTTGTTTGCAAGCTTAAAGCCAAGAATCGTTATAACTGACGAGCCCATATCCGAAAGGTTATTAAGACCGTCAGCCACAATAGAAATACTGTGTGTAAGTGAACCAATCGCTATTTTAAAAGCACAAAGGAAAAGGTTGCAAAGAATACCCACAACACCGCTCAAACTGCCATATTGCTCACGCGTGGCATTGTCTTTAACATTGTTTGGGTTTTTAATAAAAAGTTTGGTTAAAAGCGCAGTCATTATAGCTTTGCCCCTTTGGCACCCTTTGCACCAAATGACACGCCCGATAAAATGTTAGTATCAATGGTGTAGGTGATATTTTCACGGTTTCTTTGGCGCTTAAAGGCAAGCTCAATTAAGCGGTCAATAAGGTCACGGTATTTAATACCTGTTGCTTCCCACAAATAAAATGCAAGCGAGCCGGGGATGGTGTTAATTTCGTTGGCGTAAACCGTGTCGGTTGCGGTATCAATCATAAAGTCAATTCTAACAACACCGCTGGCACCTATTGCTTTAAATATCTTACAAGCCAAATCTCTTATTTCTTCGCTTTTTTCGGGGGATAAATCGGCAGGGATTTTACGGCTTAGGGAAGCCATACCCTTGCTTGAACCACCCTTTTTGGCGTTATTTAAGTATTTATCCTCATACGATAAAATTTCATCGTTCATAAAGGGTTCTTCGCAAACGCTGGCTTCACATTCGTCGGGGTTACCTAAAACCGAGCAGTTGATTTCACGAAGCGAGGTAATTGCCTTTTCCACCAAAACCTTGTCAGCAAAAGAAATTGCAAGCATAAGCGCATCATCAAGCTCGTTTTCGGCATTAACCTTGGTGATACCAACGCTGCTGCCTAAATTAACGGGTTTAACAATAAGGGGGAAGCCGATTTCGGCCTTTATTTTGTCGCAAATTGCCTGTTTTTCGGCAACATATTCGCGTGCACGGAAGGTAATGCAGTCCAAAACGGGAAGCCCTGCATTTTTAAGCACATCCTTAAACACTGCTTTATCCATACCGACAGCCGATGAAATAATATCACAGCCAACATAGGGTAAATTTAAGTATTCTAAATAGCCCTGAATTGTGCCGTCTTCACAGTTGGTGCCGTGAACAATCGGGAAAGCAATATCAATAACTGTGCCAATATTTTTTGAAAACAGCTTTTGTTCAACATTTTTCATAACCACATTGCCGTTTTCACGCATAAAATAAACCTTTTTGCACTTTTTAAAAAGCTCGGGTAAATTGCGGTATTCTTCAATGGTGAAAAGGCAGTCGCCTGTGTACATTTCACCGTCTTTACTTACATAAACGGGTGTAATGTCATACTTTTCGCGGTTGATTGCTCTCATTGCCTGAACGGCGGAAATAATTGAAACCTCGTGTTCAACTGTTCGGCAACCGTAAAAAACTGCAACATTTGTTTTCATAATATATCTACCTCTAATTCAAATAATTATCCGGCAAATCGTTTTCAAAAAGAACAACGGTGTTACTGTCGGCAAGCTTGTTATAAATCTCCATTGCCTCTTTAAAGGAAGCAACAATATGCATATTTTCTTTGTTAAAGTCGGTGGTGTTTACCGCGTCGGCCATCGGCTTTGAACGGTTAAGACCAACTAAAATAATTATATCGGCGTTTTTAGCCGCTTCAAGACCTAAATTAAAGTTACATTCATATTCTTTTTCGCCAAGCTCGATAAGACCTGGGGTAACAACAACCTTTTTCATACCCTCAAACGAGCCAAGCACTCTTACTGCTTCAAGGCAACCCTCGGGGTTAGAGTTATAAGCATCGTCAATTAAAAGCGAGCCCTTGTTAAAGGGCTTCATTTCAAGGCGGTGTTCTGCGGGCTTAAGGGATGCAACGGCATATTTAATGTCATCCACCGAAACACCCAATTCATACGAAAGGGAGGCCGCACCGATAATGTCGATAATGCTGTGAAGTCCCAAAAGCTTGGTGTTTAAATCAAACGAAATATTGCCAATGTGCATTGTAAAGGTTGAACCAAACCTACCATAGCTTATATTGTCGGCATAGTATTTAAAGTCCTTATTTGTGCCGTAAATTTTACAGTCACGGTCAAGCTGACGGCTAATTTCGGCACTGTCGCCGTTGGCAAACACCATACCGCCGTTTTTGTCGACAAAATCAGCAAGCTCAAACTTGGTTTTGTAAACATTTTCAATGGTTTTAAAGGTTTCAAGGTGCTGTGGACCAACCGATGTTATAAGCGCGTGGTGTGGCTTTGCAATAACGCAAACCTCTTTAATGTTGCCAACCTCTTTGGCACCCATTTCACAAACAAAAACCTCGGTCTGTGGCTTTAAATCAGAACGGATAGTGCGGGTAACACCCATTGGTGTATTAAAGCTATGGGGTGTGCAAACCGTGTTGAATTTTTCGCTTAATATACGGGTTAAAATAAACTTTGTGGTGGTTTTGCCATAGCTGCCCGTAATGCCGATAACCTTTAAATTTTTGTGCCGTTTTATAATTTTTTTAGCATCGGAAATGTAATAAGCGTTCACCAAATGTTCAACAGGTGAATTTATAATTCGGCAAGCAATGCAAAGCAGAGGCGTTGCCATAGCAAAAACAACAACTGCAAAATAGCTGTATTCTATAAATACACCCAAAACACAAAGAGCCGAAAGCAACAAAACAGTTGTCACAAAAAGGCGCTTAACACGTGCGGTCATAACAAGTGCCTTTACCGATTTTTTTTGTGTTTTAATTGCGGTGTTAAGGCGAAAGCCAAAAATCATAACCGCAAGTATAAAAGCAGGAATATAAAGCTTAAAAATCAGTAAAGCAGAAGCACCCGCCGCAAAGATAATATCAAAAATCAACCTTGTGCGGTAAAATGGGAACACCCATTTTAAATATCGCGAAATGTAATAAGAATTTTGTTGCAGCATTTGGTATTGACGAACGGTTGAGCATATACCCGACAATGCCAAAAATACAAGTGTTAGAATAAAAAATATCATCATTTTACTCCTAAAAAGCTGTTAATAATTGCCTGTGCTTCAAAGGGACGCTCGCAAAAGGAATAATGCCCCGTGCCCTTTATAACACAAAGACCGCTGTCTTTAATTTTGCTTTCAATAATTTTCGCATCCGAAAGGGGTGTTGCGGTGTCATTTTCGCCCCAAATAAGCAGTGTGGGGGCGGTAATGTTGTGCAAAATATCACGCAAATCGGTGTTAACCAAGCTTACAAGTGTTTTGCGAAGCACCTCGGGTGCGGCGTTATAATCTGCCGAGCCATAATAATTTCTTGCTTTTTGCAAAAGCCCCTCGCTGTAATTTTTAATAACAGGCAAGGTTAAACCCCATTTAATAACCTTAAAGCTTTTTGCCCTGAATTTTTGCTTAAAGCTTTTTTTAGGTATAAGCCCTGCTGAGTCTAAAAGCACAATTTTAGGTGGGTTAACCATACCGGTTGCTGCCATTTTAAGTGTAACTCTGCCACCGTGCGAATGACCGAACATAATAGGGTTTTCAATATTAAGCTTTTTCATAAATTTAAGAACAAAATCGCAGTAATCGTCCAAATTCCACGGGGTTTCCATTGTGTCAGAACCTGCACAGCCGGGGAAGTTAACCGCAACCACGCGGTAGTCATTTTTTAAAGAATTTATAATGCCGCGATAAACCAAAAACGATGAATTCCATCCGTGTAAAAGTAACACGGGCGCACCGCTGCCTTCTTCGGTATATTCTATGTTTAAGCCATCAATATCTATGTTCATAATAACTCCATTATATAATATTAAATATATTATACCAAATATTTACTTGAAATAGAAGACCTAATTTTAAAAAAATCAAAAAAAGAACCCGCTTTTTGCGGGTTCTTTAAAATCATTCGGTTCTAAGTGCGATTACAGGGTCTTTCTTGGCGGCGCTGCGTGACGGGATAATGCCCGAGAACATTGTTAAAATAACGCTTATTGCAACAAAAATTATTGCTGCTTCAATAGGCAGTACTGCCCTAAGATTTGAAAGACCTGTAAGAGTTTGTAAAATAATATTGATGGGTATACACAAAAGGTAGGTTATTGTTACACCCAAAAGTCCCGATATAAATCCGATTATTATGGTTTCGGCATTAAACATACTTGAAACATTGCGTTTTGAAGCACCGATGGCACGTAAAATACCAATTTCTTTTGTACGCTCTTGTACAGAAATTAAGGTGATAACACCAATCATAATTGAAGAAACAATTAAGGATACCGCAACAAATGCCATTAAAACATAGGTGATGGCGTTAATAATTGTGGTGATGGAGGACATCATTATACCGAGATAGTCGGTATAAGAAATTTTTTGTAAATCTTCAACCGAAGCGTTATAGTCGGTTATCATTTTTTCAATAATGTCCTTATTTTCAAAGGAGCTTGCATAAATATTGATGGTTGAAGGGGTATCAAGCTCGACATAGCCAAGCTTTGCAAGGTTGTTATCAAGGGTTGAGCTTGAAAATTCCAAAACCTCGTCATAATAGGTTGCAAACTGTGCTTTGGTAAACTTCTTTGCAGCGGCATCAAGTGCTGCGGCCTTTTGGTCAACAGTCAGCATTGCAATTTGTCCCATAACACCTGCGGCATATTGTGCCTTGTATTGATTTTCAAGAATTGATGAATAAATTTCCTTTAATTCATCATCGGTCATATCTTTAAGGTATGATTTTATTTCGGTTTCGCTCATACCCGTTTGCTGAACAATTACAGGGGTTAGGGTTGTTTCAATTTGTGCACGCTTTGTACCCTTAAGGGTCGAGCTTACAAAATTTTCTACATCCTTTTTTTCAGGTATGCACATAATCTTGACATAGGTTTCGGCTTTGCCGTTTTTGTTAAGCTTTGAAAGGTACTTTTTAAATTCGGCCTTCTTTTCGTTATCGTCTAAATTATCGCTGTTTTCGCCAAATGGAAGTGCGGTGAAAATATCGGTTGTTTCATCTTTAAGCTGTGCATTGATTGCGGGGGAATCGCTCGCCTTTTCAACCACAAAGTCGGTGAGCTTTTTAGTGTAGCAAATCGAGCCAGAAAGCAATGTGGTAGAGGTACCATCTTTTGGACGGATAATGCCTGTAACCTTAAGCGGAATACCGTTTGCATAAAGGTATTTGAGGCCTGTTTCGGTTTCGCGAAGGTCGCTCCATTTACCTGTTTTTTCATCTAACGCATAGCAAGAGGAATTTAAAATTGTTTTAAATTCCATTTCGCAGATTTCCTTATAGCTCCACTTTTTGCCCTCGGTTTCAAGCGGCTTTTTATTAAGCACCGCTTCGGTCATTGCCTCAATTTCGGCTTGCGATTTAAGACCTAAGGCATAAAGTGTCATATCATCAACTTCGTTATTTTCATCAACAACAAGAATAATTTCGTTGTAATCATTTGGCCAATTACCGTAAATAAGGTCATATTGCTTATGAATAAGCGGGTTGATGAGCTCACCGTCGCGGCCGGTCAGCATTTCCTGCCAAAGCTTTGAGCTGTTGCTCATCATCGGACCTGACATCATGGGGCTTGACATCATCGGACTGCCACCCATACCCGAAGCAAAGCCCGAAAGGTCCATACCAAAGTAATCACGCAAAATGCTTGTCATAAGCTCGCTCGAATCAGAGTGAATAATTTCACCGTCGACGTTTTGGGTGTAAATCAGCATATTGAAATTATAGGTATACTGAACACCGTTTACCGCTTCGCGAAGTGTGGCATTTTCTTCCTTATCTTCAAGCGATTTTTCAAGGTGTGCCTTAAAAGCTTTAAGGTCGTTTTCGTTTGCTTCAAGCGAATTAAGTGCGTTCATCATTTCATAAATTGCCGATTTTTCATAAACGGCATCCTTATCGTGCTCGTCGTGTGATTCAGCAACACCCATAAAGGTTTCCAAAAGCTCGGAAATTTCAAGGTTTTGCGATTCAAGGGTTAACGGGTAGGAGGAAAGTGTTTCTTCCTGAACTGAATCAATAAAAGCGGTTGTGCCCTGTGAAACCGCAAAAATCAGTGCAATACCGATAATACCAATACTGCCTGCAAAGCCGGTAAGCGCTGTTCTGCCCTTTTTGGTGAAAAGGTTATTAAGCGAAAGGCCAAAGGAGGTAAAAAATGACATTGAAGGCATTTTTTGTTTCTTCGTTTTTTCGGCCTTTGCCTTTTCTTTTTCGGCTTCTTCGTAAATTTCTTCGGCTGAAAGGGGTTTCGAGTCGGACAAAATAACACCGTCAAGCATTCTGACAATACGGGTTGAATATTCTTCGGCTAAATCGGGGTTGTGGGTAACCATAATAACCAAACGGTCGTTGGAAATTTCCTTTAAAATTTCCATTACCTGCACGCTGGTTTCGGTATCTAATGCGCCGGTTGGCTCATCCGCCAAAATAATGTCGGGGTTATTAACAATAGCACGGGCAATGGCAACACGCTGCATTTGTCCCCCTGACATTTCGCTTGGTTTTTTACGAAGCTGGTCACCGAGACCAACTTTTTCAAGTGCTTCCTTTGCACGGCGGCGGCGTTCGCCTTTTGAAACGCCCGAAAGGGTTAATGCCAATTCAACATTTTTTAAAACATTTTGGTGGGGGATAAGGTTATAACTTTGAAAAACAAAGCCGACCGAATGGTTGCGGTAATTGTCCCAGTCCCTATCCTTGTAATTTTTAGTTGACTTTCCGTTAATAAAAAGGTCACCGCTTGTGTATTTATCAAGACCACCGATAATGTTTAAAAGGGTGGTTTTACCACAGCCCGACTGGCCTAAAATTGAAACAAATTCGCTGCTGCGAAAGGTTAAATCAACACCTTTAAGCGCTTCAACCTTGCTGTCACCGGTTACATAGTCTTTTTTAATGTTTTTTAGGGTTAGCATCTTTTATTTCCTTTCTGAAATATATCTCAATTATATTATAAAACAAATATGCCCATTTTCAATACTTTGTATTAAAGTTTAGAAAAATTTAACATTTTCACTATATTAAGAGGGTTAATTTGTTGACAACCATTTAATATTATAATATAATATTAAGGTTAAAATGAGCAATTGTTTGTCTATGTAAGGAAGTATTTTATGACTGAAATTAAAAATTTAAGAAACGTTGCAATAATCGCCCACGTTGACCACGGTAAGACAACTCTTGTGGACCAGCTTTTAAAGCAAAGCGGCACCTTCCGTGTTAACGAAGCGGTGGACGAGCGTGTTATGGACTCTAATGATTTGGAGCGTGAACGCGGCATAACAATTTTGTCAAAAAACACAAGCGTTATGTATGGCGATGTAAAAATCAACATTGTTGACACCCCCGGTCATGCCGATTTTGGTGGCGAGGTTGAGCGTATTCTCCAAATGGTTGACGGCGTTTTACTGCTTGTTGACGCGTTTGAGGGTTGTATGCCCCAAACCCGCTTTGTGCTTAAAAAGGCGTTGGCGCTTGGCAAGAAAGCGGTTGTTGTTGTAAATAAAATTGACAGACCAATGGCAAGACCGCATGAGGTTGTTGACGAGGTGCTTGACTTATTTATCGAGCTTGGCGCCGATGAAGACCAAATCGAGTTTCCTGTGGTGTTTGCTTCAGGCCGTGACGGTTATGCATCCTATTCGCCTGATATTAAGGGTGAGGATATGAAGCCCTTATTCGATGCTATCGTTAATGAAATTGACGCACCAAAGGGCGACACCGACGGTCCGCTTCAAATTCTTTTTACAAACATTGAATATGACGATTATCTTGGCCGAATTGGTGTTGGCCGTGTAATTCGTGGCAGTGTTAAAAGCGGTCAGCAGGTGGCAATTTACCATAAGGACGGCACAACCAAAAACGAAAAAATTGCAAAGCTGTTTATGTATCGCGGTCTTAAACGCTTTGAAGAAGAAACTGCAAGCGTTGGTGATATTATTCAGGTTGCAGGTCTTCAAAATCTTGAAATCGGTGAAACTGCCTGCGATGTAAACAGTATCGAGCCGTTGCCTTTTGTAAAGATTGACGAGCCAACCCTTTCTATGAACTTTATGGTTAATAATTCACCCTTTGCCGGTAAGGAGGGCAAGTTTGTAACCTCTCGCAATCTTCGTGACCGCCTTTTTAAAGAGGTTATGACCAATGTGAGCTTGCGTGTTGAGGAAACCGATTCGGCTGACACCTTTAAGGTTTCAGGCAGAGGCGAATTACACCTTTCAATTTTAATTGAAACAATGCGCCGACAGGGTTATGAATTTCAGGTTTCTCCGCCCGAGGTTATTTATAAAAAGGATGCTAACGGCACCTTGTTAGAACCGATGGAGCTTTTAATGATTGAGGTGCCCGAAGAATATGTTGGCTCGGTTATGGAGCGACTTGGCACTCGCAAGGCCGAAATCAGAAATATGGGTACACGTGATGGCGGAACATCACATTTAGAGTTTTTAATTCCCGCGCGCGGTCTTCTTGGCTATCGTTCGCAGTTTATGACCGATACCAACGGCAACGGCATTATGAACCACGTGTTTGACAGCTATCAGGAATATAAGGGCGATATTGACCAACGCCTTACCGGCTCAATAATTGTGCACGAAACAGGCGAATCAACTGGCTATGGTCTTTTTAACACACAAAGCCGTGGCAGACTGTTTATTGGCCCGGGCACCCCCGTTTACGAGGGTATGATAGTTGGCGAAAATCCCAAAAATGAAGACATTGTTTGTAATGTTTGCAAGAAAAAGCAAATGACAAATACTCGTGCTTCGGGCAGTGATGACGCATTACGTCTTGTGCCGCACACACGGCTCAGTCTTGAACAGTCGCTTGAATTTATAAAGGATGACGAGCTGGTTGAAATTACTCCCGAAAGCATCCGCCTTCGCAAGAGAATTCTTAATAAAGAAGAAAGAATGAAATACGAATCAAAGAGAAAGTAATAATGAATTATATTATTCTTGATTTAGAGTGGGACAGCGTTTTTTATAAATCGGAAAAGCGGTTTATAAACCAAATTTTGCAAATTGGCGCTGTAAAGCTTAACGAAAAGTTTAAAATAATCGATACCTTTGAAGTAACTATAAAATCCGAAATTTCTAAAAAGGTTACAGGGCGTTTTGCTCGGCTTACGGGCATTACAACCGAAAAAATGCTTTTAGGTAAGCCATTTGATGAGGCGGTTTTGGCTTATAATGAGTGGGTAGGCGAAGATTTTGTGACAATGACTTGGAGCAATTCTGACCTTTACACCATTATGGAAAATGAAGAAAGTCTTTTAAAGGGTGTCAAGTTTAAAATCGAAAAATATCTTGATTTGCAAAAGTTTATTCAAAATGAATTAAAGCTTTCAGGGTATGAAGAAAAAAATCAAATTTCGCTTTCAAATGCGGCAGAGCTTTTAAGCATTAAAACCGATGATATAGATTTTCATACCGCAAAGGATGACAGCTTAGTCAGTGCTCATCTTCTTAAAAAGTGCTATAACAAGCAGCGCTTTGAAGCACTTATTAAGGATGTCAGCGACCCTGAATTTTTCAAACGGCTTCGTTTTAAAAGCTATGCAATTTCAAAATTAAGTGACCCTGATGTTGATAAAAGCCAGCTAATATTTAATTGTCCCGAATGTAGTAAAAAAGCAAAACGTGTTTCGGGGTGGAAATATTCAAACCGTTGGTTTTGGGCCAACTTTACCTGCAGCTGCGGTAAAAGATTTTGCGGCAGGGTTTCGTTTAAGAAAACCTTTGACGATGTAATTGTTAGGCGTAATATCGGTGAATTTAAAATTAAAAAACCAAAAAATGAAACTGCTCAAACAGCAGTAGGAATAGGAGAATAAAATTATGTCAGAAACTAAACGCTCCACTTGGGGCTCAAGCGCAACCTTTATTTTGGCGGCTATTGGCTCGGCAGTTGGTCTTGGTAACGCTTGGCGTTTTCCAAACCTTGCGGCAAAGCATGGCGGCGGCGCATTTTTACTTGTATATATCGTTGCGTTGCTTGTAATAGGTATACCGCTTTTAATGATGGAAATTTCAATCGGCCGCAAAATGCGTTCGGGTGCACCGGGTGCTTTGCGCGGTATGAAAAAGTGGTTTGAGCCAATAGGTTGGGCTGCAACCACCAACGCTTTTGTAATTGTTACATATTACGCTGTTGTTTTTGCTTGGGTTATTATGATGGCAATCTTCAGCTTTAAGTTTATCGGTATGACAGGCGACAATGACGCCGCAAGCGGCTTGTGGGCAGGGCTTATTAAAACCACAGGCACAATTAAGGGATTTGGCACATTATCAATTCCTGTTATTGCTTGTCTTTTGGCGGCTTGGGGTTCTATTTACTATTGCATCCGTAACGGTACAAAAAGCATTGATAAGGTTATTAAATATTTAATTTTCTTGCCGGTTGTTTGTTTTGTTATTATGACGATAAAGGGTGTTACAATGCCTGGCGCACTTAGGGGCTTGGCCGCATTCTTTATTCCTGATTTTTCAGCTCTTTCCGACCCGATGATTTGGGTTGACGCAGTTGGTCAGGTGTTTTACAGTATGTCGGTTATGATGGCAATTATGATTGCTTATGGCTCCTTCCTTGATGATAAGAGCAATATTGCCCGTGACGGTTTGATTATTGCTTTCAGCGATTTGGCAGTTTCACTTTTAGCAGGTATTGTAATGTTTACCACAATGTACGGCACAGGTATGGAAAATGTTTTGGCCGAAAAAGCAGGCCCCGGCCTTGCATTTATTGTTTATCCAACTGCTATTGTAAATCTTTCGGGTAGCGGCATATTTAATGCGTTTTTCTCGTTTGTTTTCTATTTCTGCCTTTGCACCTTGGCAATTGACTCGGCTTTCTCACTTGTCGAGGGCATTTCAACCGCATTTTCAGATAAATTTGGCACAAACAAAAAGAAAACCACAATTACAATTTGTGTAATTGCGGGCATTATTTCCTTGGTATATACAACAGGCGCAGGTCTTGCCGTGCTTGACATTGTTGACAACTGGTGCAACAGCTTTACTCTTATTTTGGTTGGTATTGTTGAAACCATCGCGATTGGTTGGTTCTTTAAAACCGACAAGGTTGTTAAGGAAATTAATCGCAACGCCAATGGCTTTAAAATGCCGAAGGTGTGGTTCTATGCCGCAGTTAAGGTTGTCGCCCCCGTTGCTTTAAGTGTTATCTTTGTTTGGAACATTGTTAATTTGTTTGTAAATAATAAGGGACTTTATGGTGCTGCGGACGGATACAACTTACTCTCCAACATTTTGGGCGGTTGGTTAATTTTCGGCCTTTGTATTATCAGCGGTTTTGTTATCAATTTAATTAAGACCAAAAAACAGTCAAGCGAAGAAAAAACTTGGGAAGATATTGACTAAAATTTATACAATTTGCATAAAAATGCAAAGAATAATATAAATTCCAACAAAACACTTGCATATTTATTCGATATATGATATAATTAATGCATATTTTTGAGAAAGAAATGCATAAATGCATACGGAGGTTTTAAAAATGGCAAAAAAAGAAATTAAAAAGGTTGTACTTGCTTATTCAGGCGGGTTAGATACATCAATTATCATCCCTTGGCTTAAAGAAAATTACAACAACCCCGAAATAATTGCAGTTTCGGGTAATGTTGGTCAAGCAGACGAGCTTGAAGGTCTTGAAGAAAAGGCAATTAAAACAGGCGCTTCAAAAATTTATATTGAAAACCTTACCAAAGAATTTTTGGATGATTATGTTTTTCCCTGTGTTCAGGCAGGCGCACTTTATGAGGATTATATGTTAGGTACTGCTTTCGCTCGTCCTATCATTGCTAAAAGAATTGCTGAAATTGCAATCGCTGAGGGTGCTGACGCTATTTGTCACGGCTGTACAGGTAAGGGTAACGACCAAGTTCGTTTCGAGCTTGCAATTAAGGCATTTGCCCCCGATATGACAATTATTGCACCTTGGCGTGAATGGGACATTAAATCTCGTGAAGAGGAAATTGATTATGCTGAAGCGCATAATGTTCCTCTTAAAATTAACCGTGAAACCAACTATTCAAAGGATAAAAACATTTGGCACTTATCACACGAAGGTCTTGATTTGGAAGATCCCGCAAACGAGCCACTTTATAACAAGCCCGGTTTTCTTGAAATGGGCGTTTCTCCTGAAATGGCACCCGACAAGCCAACTTATGTAACCATCCACTTTGAAAAGGGTGTTCCAACCGCTATTGACGGTAAGGAAATGGATTCTGTTGGCATTGTTACCACCCTTAATAAGCTCGGCGGCGAAAACGGCATCGGTCTTTTGGATATCGTTGAAAACCGTCTTGTTGGTATGAAGTGCCGTGGCGTTTACGAAACTCCCGGCGGTGCAATTCTTTACAAGGCACACAACGTGCTTGAAACTATTTGCCTTGACAGAGATACCGCACATTATAAAGCACTTGTTGCTCAAAAGCTTGCTGAAAATGTTTACAATGCACTCTGGTTTTCACCTTTGACTCAAGCAATTTTGGCATTCGTTAAGGAAACCCAAAAAACTGTTACAGGTGATGTTACCTTAAAGCTTTATAAGGGTAATATGATTAACGCAGGTGTTACCTCACCTTATTCACTTTACGACCCTGAAATTGCAACCTTTGACGAAGACGATGTTTACGACCAAAGCGAAGCAACCGGCTTTATTAACCTTTACGGTCTTTCAACCAAGGTTAACGCAAAAATGAAGGCAAAAAACGGCCTTAAATAATTAACTAAAAACAAATCGTCACGGTGCCTTTTGGCGCCGTAGACGATTTTGTCGCAATATTGCCCCTTTTAAAAATGGGGGAAAGGAATGTTTTTTAATGGATAAAATGTGGGCGGGCAGATTCCAGAAAGCCCTTGATAAACAAGCGGATGATTTTAATTCTTCAATTCGTTTTGACTGCCGTATGTATAAGCAGGATATTACCGGCTCAATGGTGCACGCTACGATGCTTGCTAATCAGGACATCATTTCTAAAACTGAAGCTGAGGTAATTATTAACGGCCTTAGCGGTATTTTAGAGGATATTGAAAGTGGTGTTTTAGCAATTGATATGGATGCCGAGGATATCCATATGTTTGTCGAAGCCGAGCTTACTAAGCGTATCGGTGACACAGGCAAGAAATTACATACTGCAAGAAGCCGTAATGACCAGGTGGCACTTGATGTTCGCCTTTATCTTGCAAACGAGTGTGAAGAAATCGGCAAGCTTATTGTTGACCTCATCGGTGCAATTAAGGATAAGGCGGAAGAATATAAAGACGCTATTATGCCGGGTTACACCCATCTTCAAAGGGCGCAACCTATAACCTTTGCACACCACATTTTAAGCTATGCCTTTATGTTAAAGCGTGACTTTGAGCGCCTGCAAGATGCATTGGGCAGAATGTGGTCACAGTGTCCCATTGGCTCTTGCGCTTTGGCGGGTACTACCTATAACACCGACCGCGTTTTCGAAGCTGAACGTCTTGGCTTTACAGGTGTTTCGCTTAACAGTATTGACGGTGTATCGGACAGAGATTTTTGTTTAGAACTTTTGTCGGACTATGCAATTTTAATGATGCACTTATCACGCTTTTCGGAAGAAATTATTTTGTGGTCAAGCTGGGAATTTAAGTTTATCGAGCTTGATGATAGCTATACAACTGGCTCCAGCATTATGCCACAAAAGAAAAACCCCGATATGGCCGAGCTTGTGCGCGGTAAAACGGGTAGAGTTTACGGTGACTTAATGGCACTTCTGACCACATTAAAGGGTATTCCGCTTGCTTACAATAAGGATATGCAAGAGGATAAAGAGGCAATTTTTGACGCAGTTGACACTGTAAAAATGTGTTTAGGCGTATTTACTCCAATGGTTGCCACAATGACCGTTTTAAAGGAAAATATGTATAAAGCGGCAGGCAATGGCTTTATTAACGCAACCGACCTTGCTGACTATATGGTTAAAAAGGGTATGCCTTTCAGAACTGCTTATAAGCACGTTGGCGAAATTGTTGCATATTGCATTAAAGAAAACTTGGTATTGGATACATTACCAATTGAAAAATATAAAGAATTTAGCGATATTTTTGATAACGATTTGTATAATGAAATTTCACTTGAAACTTGTGTTGCAAAGCGTATTTCTGCGGGTAGTACAGGATATGATTCTGTTAATACACAAATACAATATTTTAACGAATTTTTAAAGGAAAAGAGATAAGCTTATTATGGATTTTAAAGGTAAAAGCTTTTTAAAGCTTCTTGATTTTACTCCTGCCGAAATCGATTGCCTTATCGATTTGGCAAGTGAACTTAAACAAAAGAAAAAAATGGGCATTCCGCACCGTTTGTGCGAGGGTAAAAACATTGCCCTAATATTCGAAAAAACAAGCACCCGTACCCGTTGCAGCTTTGAGGTTGCGGCTTATGATTTGGGTATGGGGGTTACATATCTTGACCCACAGGGCTCGCAAATAGGCAAAAAAGAAAGCATTGCCGACACTGCCCGTGTGCTCGGTCGTATTTATGACGGTATCGAATACCGCGGCTTTGGTCAGGAAATTGTTGAAGAGCTTTCAAAATATGCGGGTGTGCCTGTTTGGAATGGTTTAACAAACGAATTCCACCCAACCCAAATTTTAGCCGACTTTTTAACCATTAAAGAAAAGTTTGGTAAACTTCGCGGCATTAACTTTGTTTATATGGGGGACGCCCGCTATAATATGGGTAATTCTTATATGGTGGGTGCCGCTAAAATGGGTATGAACTTCACCGTTTGCGCGCCCGAAAAATACTTCCCAAATAGTGATTTAATTGAAACCTGTCAGGCAATTGCCAAAGAAACAGGGGCTACTATCACCTTCGAAACTGACCCAATGAAAGCCAGCAAAAATGCTGATGTAATTGCAACTGATGTTTGGGTTTCAATGGGCGAGCCCGCCGAGGTTTGGGAAGAAAGAATAAAAGATTTATCGCCATATCAGGTTAATAAAAATGTTATGGATAATGCGGGCGAACAAGCAGTATTTATGCACTGCTTGCCGTCATTCCACGACCTTAATACAACACTTGGCAAAGAAATTGGCGAAAAGTTTGGTATATCCGAAATGGAAGTTACAAACGAGGTTTTCGAGAGCAGTCAGTCAATCGTATTTGACGAAGCCGAAAATCGTATGCACACAATAAAGGCCGTTATGGCCGCAACTCTTTAATAGGGGATTTTTAAAATGCGTATTGTTGTTAAAATAGGTACTTCGACCTTGGCTCATAAAACGGGACTTTTAAATATTCACCGTGTGGAAGAGCTTTGCAAGGTTATGAGTGACCTTAAAAATGCAGGAAATGAAGTTATTTTGGTGTCTTCGGGCGCTATTGGTATGGGTGTTGGCAAGCTGTCCCTTGCTGAAAAACCCAGTGATATACCCACAAAGCAGGCGGCGGCCGCGGTTGGCCAATGCGAGCTTATGTACACCTATGACCGCTTGTTTTCGCAGTATAACCACACCGTTGCACAAATTCTTGTAACGGGCGAGGATATCGAACATACCGACCGCAAATTAAACTTTATAAACACAATGGCACGACTTTTAGAGTTGGGCGCATTGCCTATTATAAATGAAAATGACTCAGTTTCGACTGCTGAAATTGAAATTGGCGATAACGACACCTTAGGTGCTATTGTGGCAACCGCAATAAATGCCGATTTGCTCGTGATTTTATCTGATATTGACGGTCTTTACACCGCCGACCCACATAAAGACAGCAATGCCTCACTTTTACATAAGGTGGAAAAAATTGACGAAAAAATTGAAGCGATGATAGGCGGCGTTGGAAGCTCGCTTGGCACAGGCGGTATGGCGACTAAAATTAAGGCAGCAAAGCTTGTGACAAAGCAGGGTATTGATATGGTTATTGCAAACGGCGATAACCCCGAAAATCTTTATGACATTGTTGACGGCAAAAATGTCGGCACAAGGTTTATTGGTGAAAAGTAATGACAACCTTTGAAATTTTAAATAAAGCTAAAGCGGTGTCGCAAAACGCCGCATTAACAACCGAGATAAAGAATAACGCCCTTACCGCTATGGCAAAGGCGCTTATTGACGCAACTGATGAAATTTTGGCAGCAAACCAAATTGATATGCAAAATGCAAAGGGCAAAATTAGCGACACAATGCTTGACCGCCTAATGCTTAATAGCGACCGCATTAAAGCCATGGCAAAGGGGATAGAGGATGTTCGCGATTTGCCCGATAATGTAGGCAAGGTTTTAAGCACACATACTTTGCAAAACGGACTTATTGTTAATAAGGTTGCAGTGCCTATCGGTGTTGTGGCAATTATTTATGAAAGTCGCCCAAATGTAACTTCTGACGCCGCGGCACTTGCCTTTAAAAGCGGTAATGTTTGTGTGCTTCGTGGCGGTAAAGAAGCATTTAATTCGGCCAAAGCCATTGTAACTGCCTTAAAGCAGGGGTTAAAATCAAACGGTATTAGTGAAGATTATGTAAACCTTGTTGAAGACACCACCCGCCAAAGCTCGTTTGAGCTTATGACAGCGGTTGGTCTTGTTGATTTGCTTATTCCACGCGGCGGCAAGGGCTTAATTCAGGCCTGTGTTGAAAATGCAAAGGTGCCTTGTATTGAAACGGGCACAGGCATTTGCCACATTTTTGTTGAAAAAACCGCCGATATAGATATGGCGCTTAAAATTGTTGATAATGCTAAAACAAGTCGTCCGTCAGTTTGCAACGCGGCGGAGGTTTTGCTTGTTGATAAGGACATTGCAAATGAATTTTTACCAATGCTTTATGAAATCTTTAAGGGTAGGGTAGAGCTTCGCGGTTGTGAGGAAACTTGCGATATAATAGATATAAAACCCGCAGGTGAGGATGATTTTGACACCGAATTTTTGGACTTTATAATGGCGGTAAAAATTGTTGACGGTGTGTCGGCGGCGGTAAACCATATAGCTGCCCATTCTACTCACCACAGCGAAAGCATTATAACAAACGACAATGCCGCAGCTGATTATTTCACTCTTTGTGTTGATTCGGCTGCCGTTTATGTCAATGCCTCAACCCGCTTTACCGACGGTGGCGAGTTTGGTCTTGGCTGTGAAATGGGTATTTCTACCCAAAAGCTTCACGCAAGAGGTCCTATGGGACTAAGGGAACTTAATACTTATAAATATATCATCAAAGGAAACGGTCAGGTGAGATAACATTATGTCAACCAAAATGTTTGGGTTTATAGGTTGCGGTAATATGGGCGGTGCGCTTGCTACCGCTGTTGCAAAATCGGTAAGGGGTAGTGAAATTTTACTTTCCGACCCTGATACTGAAAAGGCAACTGCATTAGCCGAAAAAATCGGTGCAGCTGTTTCAAATAACGAAGAAATTGTTAAAAACGCAAAATACATCTTTTTTGGTGTTAAGCCGCAGCTTATGGCGGAGGTTTTATCACCCCTTGCACCGCTTTTAAAGGCAAGGGAAGACCGTTTCATTTTAGTCACAATGGCGGCAGGGCTTGAAATTGCAAGGTATAACGAAATTTTGGATGCCAAATTGCCGACGATTCGCATTATGCCCAACACACCCGTTGCTGTGGGCGACGGTATGATTTTATATGCAACCTGCCCTGTAATTACCGATGAAGAAGTGGCTGAATTTGAAAATGCGCTTAAATATTCGGGCAAATTGGATAAAATCCCGCAGGATTTAATTGATGCGGGCTCGGTTATATCGGGTTGTGGCCCTGCGTTTGTTTATACCTTTGCTAATGCTTTGGCAAAAGCAGGCGAAAAGGTTGGTTTGCCACAGGATAAAGCCATTTTATATGCTGCACAAACCTTAAAGGGTGCGGCGCAGTTACTGCTTACAAGCGGTGAAAGCCCCGAAATTTTACGCCAGCGTGTATGCAGTCCCAAGGGCTCAACCATTGAAGGCGTTGAGGTGCTAATAAATTCTGAATTTGATAATATTATAAACGATACTGTACAGGCATCATTTAAAAGAACAAAGGAACTCGGTAAATAAAAAAACGACCTCATAAAGTGAAATAGTCAATAGTTAGTAGACACAAAAAACGAAATAATTTAAGCTGCCAGTTCAAGCCTGTATTGGACTGGCGGTTTTCTTTTCAGTTTGCGAACAGGACGTATGTAATTGAAATA
>CAMFSU010000019.1 GCA_945983355.1 uncultured Clostridia bacterium
TGTCGGAATACGGCATAAAAAGGGACAGAATAGTCTTGACAGGCTCAAGTATGGGCGGATTCGGTGCTGTTATGACGGGAATGACATACAGAAACTGTTTTGCCGGAATAGCCGCAGTTTCGGGCGGGGGAATGGCATGGCGATGCAGTAATCTTTCAGATACCCCTGTAATGCTGTATCACGGCGATAAGGATGACCTTGTGCCTGTAAATTATTCGGAAATTCTTTATAATTCCCTAAAGAACAACGGCTGTAATGCTGAGCTTAACATTCTTTACGGATACGGACACAATGACGCTATCGAAAAGGTATACGAGGATGGTAATATAACAAATTGGCTGCTAAGCCAAAGAAGAGAACGCTTTGATTATATTCCGGAATTTTTAGAAGAACTGTTTTAGGGAGACCAGCTATGAAAAGTCAAGATAAAAATTAAGACTTAACAAGACGACTTGCATCAAACAAAACATTGTGTTTTAGGATTTTAAAAATAACGCGAACAAGTTTATGAGCGACATGACCTAAAGCACCGTAGTGGCTGAGACCTTGAGAAAGTTTCAGTTGGTAATAATCGTAAAAGGTATCATTGTTCAGAGTGAGTTGCCAAGCAGAATTGATTAAAGCAAAGCGAAGCATTTTAGAGCCGCGTTTAGACATTTTTGTGGAACGGGCTTTGAATTTACCGGATTGACAAACGGTAGGATCAAGACCGGCATAAGCAAGAAGTTTACAGGGTGAAGCAAATCGGTCAATATTGCCGATTTCACCTAAAATCATAGCACCGTCAATTGCACCGATTCCGGGAATTGACATAATAACGGAATCTAATTCGCTCATTGTGGATTTAATGACCTTTTCAATCTCATCAATTTGCTGTTCCAATAGTTCAATCTGTTGAATGGTTTGAGCTATTTGAATGGATATGTAGGGGTTCTTCACTCCTACGGAGGATTTAGCCAGACTTTTTAAGGCTTCGGCCGTACTTCTTGAGAAGCGTCCGCGAGACGCATTTGAAAGGAGCTTGCTTAAAGAATCTAAGCGTAAGGCGGCTATCTCAGCGGGTGAAGAACACCGTTTCAAAAGCGTATAGCAGGTAGAAATATGAATTCCCGACTTAAAAAAAGAAAGTAGTTCAGGAAACAGGATGTTAACATAGCCAGAAAGTTGAATTTTGAGTCTTGCCCTAGATTTTTTAAGGCTTTGACGGAAACGGCAAAGAGATTTCAGCTTCAGTGACTGTGCATCCTGCTCGGTGTATAAGCGATAAGAATTGACCATTAAAGATTTAATTATCAAAAAAGTGTCAACTTTATCCGTTTTGGTTTTTCTTATGTTAGTTTTACGCAAAGAGGCGGTTTGAATAGGATTGATTACGGCAAGCTTGTACCCGGAATCAAAGAGAAAACAAATAAGGTTTTCAGAGTAGATGCCTGTGGATTCAAGACCGATAATAATTTGTTCTTGCGGAAAGGAAGCAATTTTGGAAATGAGCTTCGAAAATCCGGGAGCATCGTTGTCAAATGCAAACGGCTCAACAAGAACAACGCCATCCGAATTCATAACAGCTGCATAGTGTGTAGTTTTGGCTACATCAATACCGACATAAATCATACAAAGACCTCCAAAAAATTAAGATACACCGCACCGAGCCACCGGGAAATATCCGCGTAAACTTGCGTGACATAAAGAATCGCAAACAGCGTTCTATCCAGCTATAAACATTTTGAATAAATCCGTGGCAATACACTCCCTAAAGTCATCAATGTGACAAAAAACAATTAAAAGTCCACGGTGTTCGCAACCATTATATCACAAATCAGAACCTTCGGCGCGGTGCGCCGCATACAAAAAGCTTCAGTCGCTACGCTCCCTCAGCTTTTTGTATGCGTTATCTTTGAGGTGAGTGTAAATATTTAGAAAGGGTATGATGTAGCCTCGACTATATCATACAAGTACATAATGTTAAATGAATTATTAAAAAGATACCCCTGCCTCGAAAGTGCAAGGGAAGATATTGTGAAAGCCGAAAACACGCTTATAACCGCCTTTAAAAACGGCAATAAGCTGCTTATATGCGGCAACGGCGGTAGTTGTGCCGATTGCGAGCATATTGTAGGCGAGCTAATGAAGGGCTTTTTAAGCAAAAGACCGCTAACCGAAGAACAAAAAGCCGAAATGAAAGCTAACTGCCCCGAAATAGAGGAAAAATATCTTTCGCTTTTGCAAAGGGCGGTGCCTGCAATAGCTCTGCCTTCCTTTACGGCGCTCAACACTGCGTTTTGCAACGATGTTGAACCCGAGCTTGTTTTCGCGCAATGCCTAATGGGGCTTGGCAAAAAGGATGATATATTACTCTGCATAAGCACATCTGGCAATTCAAAGAATGTAGTTGCGGCAGCGCTTACTGCCAAGGCACTGGGTATTAAAACAATAGGACTTACGGGTAAAACGGGCGGAAAACTTAAAAGTATATGCGATATATGCGTATGCGTGCCCGAAACCGAGGCATTTAAGGTGCAGGAGTTACATTTGCCAGTATACCATTACCTTTGTGCAAGGGTTGAGGAAAAATTATTTTAAATCAGCAAAACAGTATCAATATAAGTA
>CAMFSU010000020.1 GCA_945983355.1 uncultured Clostridia bacterium
CCCTCAAAAATATATATGGCTGATGGTAGCGAATTACCAATTGAAATTTTGTGTGGCAGACCGGGTTATATCAACTTTTTAGATGCGTTTAACTCTTGGCAGCTTGTTAAAGAATTAAAGGAAGCATTGGGACTTCCCGCAGTTACCTCCTTTAAGCATGTAAGCCCCACAAGTGCTGCAGTCGGCACAATTTTGCCCGAAAAGCTTAAAAAGGCCTGCTTTGTTGATGATATCGAAGGGCTAGACGATTCCTTACTTGCTTGTGCATATGCAAGGGCTCGCGGTACTGACCGTATGTGCTCCTTCGGTGACTGGGTTGCCCTATCTGATAAATGCGATGTTACCACAGCACTTTTAATTAAGCGCGAGGTATCTGACGGTGTAATCGCCCCCGATTATGACCCCGAAGCATTAGAAATTTTAAAATCAAAAAGAAACGGCAACTATAATATAGTTAAAATTGACCCTGACTATATACCTGCTCCACAAGAAACCAAGCAGGTTTATGGTATTACCTTTGAACAGGGTCGCAATAATTTTAAAATCGATAACGACTTACTTTCAAATTTAGTTACTGAAAACAAAAATTTACCCGATAATGCAAAGCGTGATTTAATAATTTCACTTATTACATTAAAATACACACAATCTAACTCGGTTTGCTTTGCGGTTGACGGTCAGGCAATCGGTGTTGGTGCAGGTCAACAGTCCCGTATACACTGCACCCGTCTTGCAGGCAGCAAGGCAGACACCTGGTTTTTGCGCCAGTACGACAAAGTGTTAAACCTTCCCTTCTTGCCCGAAATTGCCCGTCCCACACGTGACAATGTAATTGACGGTTATATTAACCGTAACGAAGAAGATGTTTGTGCCGACGGTAATTGGCAAAAATATTTTACCACACAGCCCGCACCCTTAACCGACGATGAAATTAAGGAATATTTAAAAACTATTTCGGGCGTTTCACTTGGCTCTGATGCATTCTTCCCCTTTGATGATAACATTGAAAGAGCATACAGAAGCGGTGTTTCTTATATTGCAGAACCCGGTGGCTCTATCCGTGATGATGCTGTAATTGACTGCTGTAATAAATACGGCATTGCAATGGCGTTTACTGGTATGCGCTTATTCCACCACTAATTTTTTAGGAGTTATATTATAATGAACTTTTTTGAAGAACTTAAAAACTATGACAGAGAGGTTGCTTTGGCTTGTGAAAACGAGCTTAACAGACAGCGTCATAATATTGAGCTTATTGCTTCTGAAAACATTGTTTCCCCCGCTGTTTTACTTGCAGCAGGCGGTGTTTTAACCAACAAATATGCCGAGGGTTACCCCACAAAGCGTTATTACGGCGGTTGCTACTGCGTTGATGTTGTTGAAGATATCGCACGCGAGCGTGTTAAAAAGCTTTTTGGCTGTAATTTTGCAAATGTTCAGCCACACAGCGGTGCAAATGCAAACCTTGCAACATTTTTCGCACTTGTAAACCCGGGTGACACAGTTATGGGTATGAACCTACAACAAGGCGGTCACTTATCTCACGGCTCACCTGTTAACATTTCGGGTAAATATTTTAACATTGTGCCTTACGGTGTTAATAATGAAACCGAAATGATTGACTATGACGAAATGCTTAAAATAGCAAAAGAATGTCAGCCAAAGCTTATTGTTGTTGGTGCAAGTGCTTATTCAAGAATTATTGACTTTAAGCGTTGCCGCGAAATTGCTGATGAGGTTAATGCATATTTAATGGTTGATATGGCACACATTGCAGGTCTTGTTGCCGCAGGAGTTCATCCATCTCCCATTCCTTATGCTCATGTTGTTACCTCTACAACCCATAAAACCCTTCGTGGCCCACGCGGCGGCTTAATTCTCACAAATGATGAAGAGCTTGCCAAGAAAATCGACAAGGCCGTTTTCCCAGGCACACAAGGCGGTCCTTTAATGCACATTATCGCTGCTAAGGCCGTTTCCTTTGGCGAAGCACTTACCGATGAATATAAAGAATATCAAAAGCAGGTTGTTAAAAATGCTGCTGCTTTAGCTGAAGCGCTTAAAGAACAAGGTTTTAAGCTTGTATCAAATGGCACAGACAACCACCTTATGCTTTTAAACCTTGTTAAAGAAGGTATTACAGGTAAAGAGCTTGAACACCGTCTTGATGAGGTACACATCACCGCAAACAAAAATACTATTCCCAACGACCCACAAAGTCCGTTTATTACAAGTGGTTTACGTATTGGTACACCCGCAGTTACAACACGCGGCTTTAAGGAAGAAGAAATGAAGAAAATCGCTAAATGGATTAGAGATATTGTTGACGATTTCGATGCTAATAAAGAGCGTGTTTCAAAAGAAGTACAGGAATTATGCGCTAACTTCCCTATTTATTAAGGAGCATTTAAATGAAAATAATGGTTGTAGGTGGTGGCGGTCGTGAACACGCCATCATTAAAAAGCTAAAAGAAAATAAAGAAATTACTGAAATTTTTGCGCTTCCCGGCAACGGCGGTATGGCAAAGGATGTAACACTTGTAAATATCGGTGCGAAAGATATCCCCGCTATTGTTGACTTTGCAAAAAATAATGATATTGACTATGCAGTGGTTGCCCCAGATGACCCGCTTGTGCTTGGCTGTGTTGATGCCTTAAACGAAATTGGTATTGATTGCTTTGGCCCGAATAAAGCCGCCGCAATTATTGAAGGCAGTAAGGTTTTTTCAAAAAATCTTATGAAAAAATATAATATTCCAACTGCGGAATATGAAGTTTTTACCGATTTAGATGCAGCTCTTTCCTACCTTGAAACTGCACCTATTCCCACCGTTATTAAAGCAGATGGTTTAGCACTTGGTAAAGGTGTTATAATTGCCGAAACACGCGAGGATGCAAAAAACGCAGTTAAATCAATGATGCAGGATAAGATTTTCGGCGAAAGCGGAAGTCAAGTTGTAATAGAAGAATTTTTAACCGGCCCTGAGGTTTCAGTTTTGTCCTTTACAGACGGTGAAACCGTTGTGCCAATGGTTTCTTCTATGGACCACAAGCGCGCATTAGATGGTGATAACGGTCTTAATACGGGTGGTATGGGTACTATTGCCCCCAACCCCTATTACACCGATGAAATTGCAAAAGAATGTATGGAAAAAATATTTATTCCAACTATAAACGCAATGAACAGTGAAAACCGCACCTTTAAGGGTTGTCTTTACTTCGGCTTAATGCTCACCCCTAAGGGACCAAAGGTAATTGAATATAACTGTCGCTTCGGTGACCCTGAGACACAGGTTGTGCTTCCCCTTCTTGATAGCGACCTATTAACCGTTATGAAAGCCACAACAAACGGCACCTTAAAGAACTGTGAGGTTAAATTCAAAAACGGTGCTGCCGCCTGTGTTGTAATGGCTTCCCACGGTTATCCACAAAAATATGACAGCGGCTTTGCATTAAACATCCCCGAAAGCGTTGCTGACAGCGTTTATGTTGCAGGTGCTAAATTAGACGGTAATACCTTAAAAACCGCAGGTGGCCGAGTTCTCGGCGTTACTGCAACCGCAAATAATTTGGGCGATGCCATAAAGCTCGCTTACGATAAAGTAAATTATGTTCACTTTGAAAATGCATATTACCGCAAGGATATTGGCAAAAAAGCAATGGAGGTTTTAAAATAATGGTTTACCGCGTATATGTTGAAAAGAAAAAAGAGCTTGCTAACGAAGCGAAAGGTCTTTTAAATAACATCAACAACCTTTTACAAATTAAATCAGTTACCGATGTTCGCGTTATAAACCGTTATGATGTTGAGAACATTGACAAAGATTTGTTTGATTATTCTGTTAATACTGTTTTTTCCGAACCACAGCTTGATAACGCATCGGTTGACTTTGATGCAAAGGGCGGTTATGTTTTTGCGGTTGAATTTTTGCCCGGTCAGTTTGACCAACGCGCCGACTCTGCCGCACAGTGTATTCAGCTTATTTCACAGGGCGACCGTCCTCGCGTTAAAACCGCAAAGGTATATATAATTTCAGGCGATATAACCAAAAGTGAAATTAACGAAATTAAAAAGTATGTTATCAACCCTGTTGAATCACGACTTGCTTCTCTCGAAATGCCTGAATCTCTTGAAGCAAAGTATGATATCCCAACAACTGTTGAAACTCTTAACGGTTTTATTGATTTAGATAAGCAAGGTCTTGCTGATTTTGTTAAAAATTACGGTCTTGCAATGGATAACGATGATATTGCCTTTTGTCAAAGCTACTTTAAGTCAGAAAAGCGCAATCCCACCATCACCGAAATCCGTATGATTGATACCTATTGGTCCGACCACTGCCGACACACAACATTTTTAACCAATATTGACAATGTTGTTTTCGAAGATGAGCTTTTACAAAACACCTATAACGAATATTTACAGGTGCGTAAAGATTTAGGTCGTACCAAACCAATTTGCCTTATGGATTTGGCAACAATCGCTGTTAGACAGCTTAAAAAGGACGGCAAGCTTGATAAGTTGGATGAATCTGAAGAAATCAACGCTTGTACCGTTAAAATTGATGTTGAGGTTGATGGCATAACTGAAAAATGGTTGTTGCTCTTTAAAAACGAAACCCACAACCACCCAACTGAAATTGAACCCTTTGGCGGTGCTGCAACCTGTATTGGTGGTGCTATTCGTGACCCATTATCAGGCAGAAGCTATGTTTACGGTGCAATGCGTGTAACAGGTGCTGCCAACCCATTAAAATCGGTTAAAGAAACAATGGCAGGCAAATTGCCACAAAGAAAAATCGTTACCACCGCGGCTGACGGTTATTCCTCCTACGGCAACCAAATTGGTCTTGCAACCGGTATTGTTGATGAAATTTACCACGACGGATATGCCGCAAAGCGTATGGAAATCGGTGCAGTTATTGCTGCTACCCCCGCTGAAAATGTTCGCCGTGAATGTCCCGAAGATGGTGATATTGTAATTTTACTTGGCGGCTCAACAGGTCGTGACGGTTGCGGCGGTGCTACCGGCTCTTCAAAATCACACACCCTAGAGTCTCTCGAAAGCTGTGGTGCTGAGGTTCAAAAGGGCAACGCTCCCGAAGAAAGAAAGTTGCAACGCCTTTTCAGAAACCCCGTTGCTACCAAAATGATTAAGCGCTGCAATGACTTTGGCGCAGGCGGTGTTTCAGTTGCTATTGGCGAGCTTGCCGACGGTCTTTTAATTGACCTTAACGCTGTACCAAAAAAATATGAAGGTCTTGATGGTACCGAGCTTGCCATTTCTGAATCACAAGAAAGAATGGCAGTTGTCATTGAAAAAGAAAACCTTGATGCATTCTTAAAGCTTGCTAATGAAGAAAATTTACAAGCAGTTAAGGTTGCCGAGGTCAAAGCCGAGCCCCGTCTTAAAATGGTTTGGAACGGCAACACTATCGTTGATTTAAGCCGTGAATTCTTAAATTCAAATGGTGCTGAAAAACATATTACAATTACCCCCGAAAAACCAAACTTAATGCCAAAGGCAGTTGTTGGCTCATTTACCGAAGCATATAAAGCTATTGCTGATGACCTTAATATTTGTTCTAAACGCGGTCTTTCAGAGCAGTTTGACTCTACAATCGGTGCTGGCACCGTTTTAATGCCGTTTGGCGGTAAAAATCAGCTTACACCAATTCAGGCAATGGTACAAAAAATTAGTGTTGAGAAAAAACACACTAACGATTGCTCACTTATGGCTTGGGGCTATAACCCATTTATTACCGAACAAAGCCCATACCACGGTGCATATTTAGCAGTTGTTGAATCGGTTGCAAAGCTTATTGCCACAGGTGCAGAATTTAAGGATGTTTATTTAACCTTCCAAGAATATTTTGAACGCCCCGGTAAAGATGGCAAGCGTTGGGGCAAACCCTTTGCCGCACTTTTAGGTGCGTTTAAGGCACAAATGAATTTGGGTATTGGTTCTATCGGTGGTAAGGACTCTATGAGCGGTACTTTCGAAGATTTAGATGTTCCACCTACCCTTGTTTCCTTTGCAGTTACAACCGACAAGGTTGATAACATTATTTCACCCGAATTTAAAAAGGCGGGCAATAAGGTTTATCTTCTCTGCCCTGTTTATGATGAAAATGAGTTGCCCCTTACTTCATCGCTTTTAAATACCTTTAATCTTGTAACCAAGCTTTCAAGAGAAGGTAAAATTAAATCGGCTTACACTCCAACCATTGGCGGTATTGCTGAAGCAATTATGAAAATGTCTTTTGGTAATGGTTTTGGATTTAAGTTTAATGAAAATCTTTCAAAAGAAGCTATTTTTGATTATTCTTACGGCTCATTCCTTGTTGAAACCGATGCTGAAATTGATGGCATTTTGGTTGGCGAGATTACTGATGACGGCAAACTCACCTATGCTAATGAAAGTATTTCATTAAACGAACTTTTGGGCATTTATGAAGATAAGCTTGAAAGCGTATTCAAGTGCAATATTCAAAACACAGGCAAAGATGTTGTCAACTTTAATTACACTTCAACCGAATATCCCACACCCGCTATTAAGGTTGCAAAGCCAAAGGTTTTAATCCCTGTTTTCCCGGGCACAAACTGTGAATTTGATTCGGCAAAGGTTATGCGTGATGCAGGCGCCGAGCCCAAGATTTTTGTAATTAACAATCAGTCAAGCGAGAATATTGCAAGAAGCGTTGAAGAATTTGCAAACGAGCTTAAGACAAGCCAAATGGTATTCATCCCAGGCGGTTTCTCGGGCGGTGACGAGCCCGACGGTAGCGGTAAATTCATTACTGCCTTCTTCCGCAATGCCGCAATTAAAGACGGTGTGACCGACCTTCTCGATAACCGTGACGGTCTTATGTGTGGTATTTGTAACGGCTTCCAAGCCCTTATTAAGCTTGGTCTTGTGCCCTTTGGTAAAATTATTGATACCGATGAAAACTGCCCCACACTTACATTTAATACTATCGCGCGTCACCAGTCACGCATTGTAAGAACTCGTATTGCTTCTAATAAATCTCCTTGGCTTAAAAACACCAATGTTGGCGATGTTTACAATGTACCGATTTCACACGGTGAGGGTCGCTTCCTTGCAAATGAAGAATTTATCAAAAAGCTTGCTGAGAACGGTCAAATTGCTACACAATATGTTGATTTAAACGGTAATGCCACAACCGATATTCACTTTAACCCCAACGACTCAATGTACGCTATTGAAGGCATCACCTCACCCGACGGCCGCGTATTTGGTAAGATGGGTCACAGTGAGCGTGTTGGTTATGGTCTTTACAAAAATGTTATTGGTGACTATGACATTAAGATGTTTAAGTCGGCAGTTGAATATTTTAAATAAGGTGGTAATATAAATGGCTTATTTATCTGACATTGAAATTGCACAGGGCTGCGTAATGCAGCCCATTACAGAAATTGCAAAAAAAGCCGGTATTGATAATAAATATCTTGAACAATACGGTAAATATAAAGCAAAAATTGATTTATCCCTTGCAAAAGAAACAAACAAAAAAGACGGCAAACTAATTTTAGTTACCGCAATTACCCCCACCCCTGCAGGTGAAGGCAAAACCACCACAACCATCGGCCTTGCTGACGGTATGTCACGCATAGGCAAAAATGTTTGTGTTGCTTTGCGTGAGCCATCCTTGGGCCCCGTTTTTGGTGTCAAGGGCGGTGCCGCAGGCGGCGGTTATGCACAGGTTGTACCTATGGAGGACATTAATCTTCACTTTACGGGTGACTTCCACGCTATTGGTGCTGCCAATAACCTTTTGGCCGCAATGCTTGATAACCATATCCAACAAGGCAATGCTTTGGGTATTGATGTTAAGAAAATCACTTGGAAGCGCTGTGTTGATATGAACGACCGCCAACTCCGTAATGTTATTAACGGTTTGGGCGGCAGAATGAACGGTGTTCCCCGTGAGGATGGATTTGATATTACCGTTGCAAGTGAAATTATGGCAGTTTTATGCCTTGCAAGTGACATTACCGACCTTAAAGAACGCCTTTCAAAAATTATTGTGGGTTATACCTATGATGATAAACCCGTTACCTGTGCTGATATTAAAGCACAGGGCGCTATGACCGCACTTTTAAAGGATGCTATAAAGCCAAATTTAGTGCAAACTCTTGAAGGCACACCCGCCCTTGTTCACGGCGGTCCTTTCGCTAATATCGCACACGGCTGTAACTCGGTAACTGCCACAAAAATGGCATTAAAGCTTTCGGATTATGCTATTACCGAGGCGGGCTTTGGCGCTGACCTTGGCGCTGAAAAGTTTTTAGATATTAAATGCCGTATGGCAGGTCTTACTCCATCAGCCGTTGTTGTGGTTGCCACCGTACGTGCCCTTAAAATGCACGGTGGACTTCCAAAAACCGCATTGGCAAGTGAAGACCTTACTGCACTTGAAAAAGGCATACCAAACCTTTTACGCCATGTTTCAAACATTAAAAATGTTTATAAGCTTCCCTGTGTGGTTGCGGTTAACCGTTTCCCCACTGACACCGATAATGAAATCAATTTCATTATTAAAAAATGCAAAGAGCTTGGCGTAAATGTTGTGCTTTCAACCGTTTGGGCTGACGGCGGTAAGGGTGGCGAGGAGCTTGCAAAAGAGGTTGTGCGCCTTTGCGAAGAAGAAAAGGGCGATTTCACCTTCTCTTATGAGCTTGACACAACTATCGAAGAAAAGATTACTGCTGTAACCCAAAAAATCTACGGTGGCGACGGTGTAATAATTACCCCCGCCGCACAAAAGCAGATTGATATGCTAACCGCTTTGGGCTTTGATAAGTGCCCCATTTGTGTTGCAAAAACACAATACAGCTTTTCGGATGATGCCTTAAAGCTTGGCGCACCTGATAACTTTAAAATTACCGTTAAAAATGTTAAAATTTCCGCAGGCGCGGGCTTTATAGTTGTTTTAACCGGTGACATTATGACAATGCCCGGTCTTCCAAAAGTTCCTGCCGCTGAAAAAATTGATGTTGATGAAAACGGTGTAATTACCGGTTTATTCTAAGAATTAAAGGAAGTGTCATTAGAGGCACTTCCTTTTTTATATTGAAAAAGAAAAAACGCTATCGAAAAACGATAGCGTTTAAATTTCTTTAAAATTAAGCGTTTGCTTTGTTATAACGAGTAACTAAAGCAGATTTCTTTCTTGCTGCATTGTTCTTATGGATAATACCCTTGTTAGCAGCTTGGTCAATCTTTTTAACAGCAGCAGTTACAACAGCAGCCATATCGTCAGACTTTGCATCAATAGCAGCGTCAGCCTTTTTAACAGCGGTTCTTAAAGCAGAACGGTATGCTTTGTTATGTTCATAATTTTCTTTGCTTACGAGTACACGCTTTTTAGCAGATTTAATGTTGGGCATCATGACACCTCCTATCATTTTCTCACGTACAAGTTATAATAACATAAAATGTTTAAAAAATCAACACTTTTTTGAAAAAATATTTGAAATTATTGCTTATTTAAAGGGATTTGATATGTTGGAACGATTTTTTTAACAAGTGACAAAATATTTGCCTCTTCATTATACATTTGGCTTGCCATTATATCTAATGTTTCAAACAATTCGTCCTCATCAAAGCTGATTGGTCGGCCTATATGAATAAGCTCGTTTTCTGTTTGTTTTAAGCCCTCTTCGCTCATTAAAAGTTCTTCATAAAGCTTTTCACCCGGTCGAAGACCCGTAAATTGAATTTGAATATCTTTATAAGGTGTAAAGCCCGAAAGTCGAATAAGGTTTTCAGCCAAATCTAAAATTTTAACCGGCTCTCCCATATCAAGCACAAATATTTCGCCACCCTTAGCAGAGGCACCCGCCTGTAAAACCAAGCTTACGGCTTCGGGCACAGTCATAAAGTAACGGATAATATTGGGATGCGTAACGGTAACAGGACCGCCGTGTTCGATTTGCTTTTTAAAAACAGGAATAACACTTCCGTTACTGCCAAGCACATTACCAAAACGAACAGCAACAAATTCAGTATTTGAACGGTTGTTATAGCTTTGCACAATCATTTCACAAATGCGTTTGCTTGCACCCATTATATTTGTGGGGTTAACGGCCTTATCTGTTGAAATTAAAACAAATTTTTCGGCGCCGTATTTGTGTGCGCACTGAACAGTTTTGTATGTACCAAAAACATTGTTTTTTATTGATTCGTTAGGACTGTCTTCCATTAAAGGAACATGCTTATGTGCCGCCGCGTGATAAACAATTTGCGGTTTATATGTGCGGAACAAATAATCCATTCTTCTGCTGTCACGAACCGAGCCGATTAAAGTTACTAAATTAAGTTCAGGATAATTATATTTAAGTTCGTTTTGAATTTCATAAGCATTATTTTCATAAACATCAAAAATAATTAACTGCTTTGGCTTTTGTGAAGCAATTTGTCGGCAAAGTTCACTACCTATGGTTCCGCCGCCGCCTGTTACCAAAACAACCTTATCATTAAGATATGCAGCAACCTTTTCAACATCAATTCTAATTGGCGGTCTACCAAGCAGGTCTTCAATTTCAACATTACGAATTTGGCTTTTAAATTCGTTAACATCATGTAGTTCATAAAGTGGTGGTAAAATTTTAAGCTGGCAGTTTGTTGCCTGGCAAATATTTAAAATTTCGACTCGCTTTTCATAAGGACATGTCGGAATTGCGAAGATTATACTATCGATTTTGTATTTTTCAGCCGCTTGTATAATTTTTTCCTTACCGCCAACAACCAAGGCGCCACCGCAATACTGACCATGTAATGCCTTATCATCATCAATGACACAAGAAACTTTTGTATCTTTATGATACGATAGTTCTTTAACAAGCGATTGACCTGCATTACCTGCGCCGATAATCATAACCTTGCCTGAAATTTGGCTTTTCTTTCCACTTGCGTTTTTATATATAATAAAATATTTTAAACCAAAACGCTGAACTAATATTAAGATTAGTATAAAGAAATAATTTATAATTAAAATTGGGATATCAAGATGAAACTTGCTTCTAAAAACTGCAACAGTTGCAATTTCAGCGGTAAAAATACCCAAAAACAGTGCAATGGCAATTTTCACAGATTCAAAAAATCCTGATGAGGCCCATAAAACATAATAAATTTTAAAAACATAAAGAAAAAATACTGTAACTATGGGTAAAAGCGCTATAAAGAAAATCTTTGCCAATTCATAAGTATCATATTGATTATCAAATACCGAAAAAGTCAATATTGTAGATAAAACCGTTACAAAGATATCATAAAATATATTTGTAAACAAGTTAAGAATTCTCTTATTCATTGTTTTTATCCTTCACTTTTTTATTATAATAAGTTAATACCCTTTGATTTGCATTTTGAAATTTCTTTTTCAGGCCAAATTGAAACCTGTACCTCGCCTACATGGGCTTTTTCAAGTAAGAACATACAAAGTCGTGACTGACCGATGCCGCCACCGACAGTAAGCGGTAATGCGCCGTTTAAGAGCATTTTGTGGAATTCGTAATTTAAGCGTTCTTCCTTTCCCTCTGCCTTTAACTGCGAAAGCAATGCCTCACGGTCAACACGAATACCCATTGATGAAATTTCAAACGGGATATCCAAAACCTTGTTATATAAAATGATGTCGCCGTTTAGTGACCAGTCATCATAGTCTGGTGCTCTGCCGTCGTGCTTTTTACCCGATTTTAAACGACAACCGATTTGCATAATGAAAACCGCACCATATTCCTTTGCGACTTCATATTCCCTTTCCTTACCTGTTTTGTCGGGGTATTTATCCTCTAATTCCTGTGTGGTAACAAAAGCGATTTGCTTTGGAAGTTCGGGATTTAAGACAGGATATTTTGCTTTTACAACATCCAAGGTTCTTAAAAGCGCACCGTAAATACTGCGAACAGTTGCCTTTAAATATTCAATGTTGCGGTCTTCGGCGGTGATAATCTTTTCCCAGTCCCATTGGTCAACATAAATTGAGTGAATAGCATCACACTCTTCATCACGGCGGATAGCGTTCATATCGGTGTAAAGACCAGTATGAAGCGGAAAACCGTATTTTAAAAGCGCCATACGCTTCCACTTAGCAAGACTGTGCACAACCTCAGCTATTTCCCCCGTTTCCAAAATATCAAAGGAAACAGGACGCTCAACACCGTTTAAATCATCGTTAAGACCGCTTGCGTGCTTAACAAAAAGCGGTGCCGAAACGCGAGATAAATCAAGCGCATTGCAAAGCTCACGCGTAAAGGTGTCTTTAATAAGCGCTATGGCGTTTTGAGTATCAAACTCATTAAGCTTTGAAACATATTTTGTCATAAAAAATCAAAACCTTTAATAAATATTTCCAACGGTTCTTGGGTACAAGATTACATCACGAATATTTTGCACGCCTGTAACATACATAATAATTCTTTCAAGACCAAGACCAAAGCCGCTGTGTGGCACAGAACCAAAACGGCGAAGAGCGATATAATGCTCGTATTCTTCAATGCTCATACCACGAACCTGCATTGCCTGTAGCAATTTATCTAAATCAGCTTCACGCTCGCTGCAGCCAATAATTTCACCAACACCGGGTACCAAAAGGTCGGTAGCGGCAACGGTTTTACCGTCGGCATTTTGCTTCATATAGAAAGACTTGATTTCCTTGGGGTAATTTGTAAGGAAAACAGGGCGTTTGCAAATTTCCTCGGAAATATATCTTTCGTGTTCGGTTTGCAAATCACAGCCCCATTCAACAGGATATTGGAAATCCTTGCCCGACTTTTTAAGCACATCGATTGCCTCGGTATAGGTCATAATAGCAAAATCATTATTAACAACACCGTTAAGCTTTTCAATTAAGCCCTTTTCAAAGTGTGCATCAAAGAACTTCATTTCATCAGGGCATTTTTCTAAAACCGACTTAATGATGTATTTAATCATTTCTTCAGCAATTTCAATAATGTCGGGAAGCTCAGCAAAGGCAACCTCGGGCTCAACATGCCAAAATTCAGCAACATGGCGTTGAGTATTACTCTTTTCAGCACGGAAAGATGGACCAAAGGTGTAAATCTTACCAAGTGCCATTGCGGCAACCTCGCCCTCAAGCTGACCTGAAACCGATAAAGCAGCTCTTCTGCCAAAGAAATCATCAGCGTTATATTCTTCTTCGGTTTTATAGTCATTAGAAAAACCAATGGTTGTAACCTTAAACATTTCACCTGCACCCTCACAGTCAGAGGCGGTGATTAAAGGTGTGTGAATATAGGTAAAGCGACGTGCTTGGAAAAATTCATGCACAGCAGCTGACACAACACTTCTTACACGTAAAACAGCGTTAAAGGTGTTTGTTCTGACACGAAGGTGTGGGATGGTGCGAAGATATTCAAGTGTGTGGCGCTTTTTTTGTAAGGGATATTCAAGCGGACATTCACCCAAAACTTCGATAGCGGTTGCGTTAATTTCAACCGAATCAACCGCAACAGCAGACTTTACAAGTGTGCCCACAACCTTTAAAGATGTGCCAAGGCGCATAAAGTCAGTAATATCGGTCATAACGGCTTTATCAATAACAATTTGCAAATGCTTTAAGGTTGTACCGTCATTAAGCTCGATGAAAGCCATATTTTTAGAATCACGAGAGGTGCGCACCCAGCCGCAAACAGTAACCTCGCTATTTAAAAGCTCTTTGTTTTCAAAAATTTCATAAATGTCAATGTGTTTCATTAAATTCACTCCACAAAAATAAAAATAGCGCCCATCCATCCTAAAACCTTAGGACGAATAGACGCAATATCCGCGGTGCCACCTAAATTACCTTTTAAAAAGGTCACTTTAACTTGATTTAACGCATCAATAACGGCGCCCCTACTAAACCAAAGGTTTTTCAGTTTGCTGCTCCGAAGTGTTCTTCACTTTTTCTATTTACCGCATTTCCACCGTCGGCGGCTCTCTTTAAAAAATCAAAAAAGCTACTTTTCTTCATTAAGGCATTTTTATATATAATAATTATACCATTATTTTATTAAAAGTCAACACCTTCAATAATTTTCCTTATTTTATCGGCGCCGTCAAAGTTATTAACGGTAAACGGGATAATCTCGGCATCTTTTGCAAAATCGCCAAGCTCTTCTTTAATAAGGGTTAAGCGGTTTTGGGTTTCGGTTTTGTTAAGCTTATCTGATTTAGTTAAAACAACAGTATAAGGCAGACCCATTTGTGATAAAAAGTCAAGCATCCATAAATCAAAATCGGTTGCGGGGTGGCGCATGTCAATAAGCGAAAAGACCATTTTAATGTTACGGTTAGATTTAAAGTAACCCTCCATAAGCTCGCTCCAACGCTGTTTTTCAGCGTCGTTAACCTTGGCATATCCGTAACCGGGTAAATCTACAAGGCGGATGTTATCCACCTTGTAAAAATTGATGGTAACGGTTTTACCGGGCTTTGAACTTACCCTTGCAATAGATTTTCTACCCAAAACCTTGTTAATAAGCGAAGACTTACCCACATTACTTCTGCCGCAAAAGCAAAATTCGGGCAAGGTTGATTCATCTAACTGTTCAAATTTACCGAATGCTTTTTCAAACTGTGCGTTATTATAATTCATAATTTTCTCCGTTACTGTCTAACTGTGTTGCTTTGTTTAATTTCGGTATAAAATATATTATCCTTATTCTCGACCGAATTATCAACCAGCACACAGTCAACAATTTGTGAAACATAGCTTACAGGTATAAACTTAACCTTTTCGAGCACAAGCGGGTCAACCTCGTCCAAATCGGCAACATTGTCATTTGGAATAAATACAGTATTTACTCCACCACGATAAGCCGCCATTGCCTTTTCACGAAGACCACCGATAGCGGTAACTCGGCCACGAAGTGTAATTTCACCTGTCATTGCAACATCACGCTTAATTTTGCGGTTTGTAAGCGCCGAAATTAAGGCAGTCACCATTGTAACACCTGCCGATGGGCCATCCTTTGGGACAGCACCCTCGGTTGCGTTTATGTGTATGTCTTTGTTTTTATAAAAATCGGCATCAATGCCATATTTTTCAGCATTGGAACGCACATAACTAATGGCAGTTTTGGCGGATTCCTTCATAACATCCCCCAAATAGCCGGTAAGCTCGACCTTGCCTGTGCCCGACATAACAGAAACCTCAAGCTGCATAATTTCGCCGCCGACCGAAGTCCAAGCAAGGCCGTTAATAATACCAACCTCGTCATTTTCCAAAACCATTTCGGGTTTATATTTGCGTTTGCCAAGCATTTTTTCGACATCGCTGTCTTTAATATTTATTTTTAAAATTTCACCCTCGGCAATTTGCTTTGCGGTTTTTCGGCAAAGTGATGCAATAGCCCTTTCAAGCTTTCTAACACCTGCCTCACGGGTGTAAAAATCAATAAGCGAATAAAGTGCGCTATCACTGAATTTAATTTGATTTTTATTAAGACCGTGACGAGCAATTTGCTTTAAGCACAAATGCTTTTTAGCAATTTGAAGCTTTTCTTCACGGGTATAGCTTGGTATTTCGATAACTTCCATACGGTCTAAAAGCGGTGCGGGAATTGTATCAGCCGAATTTGCAGTGGCAATAAATACCGCACGGCTTAAATCGTAAGGAATTTCAACAAAATGGTCAACAAAGGCATGGTTTTGTTCGGGGTCTAAAACCTCTAAAAGTGCGGATGCAGGGTCACCCTTATAATCATTGCCAAGCTTATCAACCTCGTCAAGAAGTATAAGCGGATTACCACTGCCCGACTGTTTAATGGCGTTAATGATTTTACCGGGCATTGCACCGACATAGGTTTTTCTATGTCCCCTAATTTCCGCCTCATCCCTAACACCGCCAAGCGATATACGGGCATATTTTCTACCCATACATTCGGCAACGGTTTTGGCAATTGAGGTTTTACCAACACCTGGTGGACCGATAAGACAAATTATTTGCCCCTTAATATCGGGATTTAAGGTGTAAACCGACAAAAGTTCGAGTATACGCTCCTTAACCTTTTGCATACCGTAAATATCACGCTCTAAAATTTTGGCGGCGCGTTTAATGTCAGTATTAACAGTGGTGTAAGCGTTCCAAGGCAATTCAATTAAGGTGTCAAGATATCCACGCTCAACTGTACCTTCGTGTGACCCCTGCGGCATTTTTGAAAGCTTTAAAACGTGTGAATGAAGCTTTTCTTTAACCGATGCCTCGGCCGAAAGTGAATCAATTTTAGTGTGATACAAATCAATTTCATCGCCCTCGTCATAACCGTAAAGCTCGGAATTGATGGCTTTAATTTGCTCACGCAAATAATATTCCTTTTGGTTTTCATCAATAGCAGAGCGTGTTTTAGCGTTAATACGCTTATCAATTTCGTTAATTTCAGTTTCCTTCTTTAAAAGCTCAACCAAAATTTTTGCACGCTTTGTGACAGATTCCTGCTCTAAAATATACTGCTTATCATCAAAAGGTGTGTTAATACCCGCCGCAATAGTGTCGCAAACAAACCCCAAATCCTCACTGCTTTCAACAATTAAGGGCACATCGGGTGTAACGCTTGGGCCTGACATTGCATATTTTAAAAATTCGCCCTTAACCTTTCTAAGCAATGTTTCAATATAAACCTGTCGGTTTAAAATGGGCTTATCTTCAACCTTTTCAACATTTGCAAAATAATAATCTTTAAGTGAAACAAGTTGGCTGTGTTTTGCACGATAAAGACCTTCAACCAATACTTTGGTAAGGTCATCCGAAACGCGCAAAACTTGTTTAATGCGTACAACACAGCCCATTTCATACAAATCATCATTTTCGGGCTCGTCAACAAAATAATTCTTTTGTGTAACTAAATATATTAACTGATTTTTCTCCATCGCAAGCTTTAAAGCGTTGATAGATTTTTTTCTGCCAACATCAAAGCTTAAAGTTGTTTTTGGAAAAGCAACAATTCCCCTAAGGGCTAAAACAAACATTTTTTGTGTATTTTCGTTTACGCTAAGTGACATTTTTTCTCCCTAAAAAACTAATTAAATGCTGAGGTTTTAAAAATTGCAGTACAAACGAGACCGCTTTCCTGAAAAGCAAACTGAACCGTAACATCATTAAATTCGGCAGTTAAAACTGTGCCCTCGGTCATATAGTCGGCATAAAATAGACTGCCCTCTGTAATTTCAGTTTCTTTAAATTCAATACTTGCCATTTTATTTTTTACATCAAACGCCAAGCTGCCTGTTTCAATACCAAAGGCATTATCGTATGTATAAAGAGCATCAATTTTTTTATCTTTTTCCGAAGCTTTACAGTAATAGCCCTTGTTGCCTTGGTCTAAAATTATATAACCGTTTTCTTCTTTTCTTTCAAAATAAATATCTTCAGAATAATGGTCGTGTTCGTGGTCGGCATTATCGTGACCACCGCCCGACAAAAACTCATCAAATTCATTTTGAAGCTCGGTATTGGCTTTTTCACAGTCAAACCCAAGCTTATACTTCATTTCAGGAATTTGACCAACCTTTGCATAATATTCCAAATCAATTTCATCGTTGCTGTTTTTTCTACCACCCTTACAAGCAGTAAATGAAAAAAGTAAAACAAAGCAAAGCAAAAATGCTAATATTTTTTTCATAAAATTCACCTTAGTGTTTAATTAACTTTCTTAAAAGGTCATTTCTTAAATTCCATAAATCTTCTGAAAGGTCAACATAATAGGTATGTGGATTTTCAAAACGCTTAACCTCATCCCACATAGAATCAAGCTGTTCCTTGCAATAAGCTGCAATTTCTGAAACCTTTGGTGATTCATAAACAAGCTTGCCCTTTTCGAAAACCTTAACCTGAAGCTTTTTAGCAACAAAGTTTGTTACAACCTTGCGCTTCCAAGTGTGAACAGGGTCAAAGATTTCATACGGCTCGCTGCTGTCAATTTTTTCGTGGTTAAGTGTAATAACATCGGCAATGGCTTTGCCTGTTTCTTTATCATAAAGTCGCCACGGAATTTTAATGCCTGGAAGTGTGATTTTTGCGGTGTTTTCGCTAATTTTAATTTTAGGAATAACTTCCCCATTCTTTTCAACCGCCGAAAGCTTATAAACGCCACCGAAAACCGCTTCACTGCTTGCAGTAATAAGGCGTTCACCTACACCGTAAGAGTCAACCTGCGCGCCCTGTCTTATCATATCACGGATAAGGTGCTCATCAAGTGAGTTTGAAACACAAATCTTACAGTCGGGATATCCCGCCTCGTCAAGCATTTTACGGGCTTTTTTGGAAATATAGGTAATATCGCCACTGTCGATACGAATGCCAAGAGGGCGTTTACCAAGCGGCTTTAAAACCTCATCAAATACCTTGATTGCGTTAGGGATACCCGATTTTAGTACATTATAGGTATCAACTAATAAAAGGCAGCTGTCGGGGTATTTTTCAGCGTATGTTTTAAATGCGGTGTATTCATCCTTAAAAAGCTGCACCCAGCTGTGTGCCATTGTGCCGCTTGCCTTAACACCAAAATCCTTAGCAGTAAGAATACAAGAAGTGCCTGTCGCACCGCCGATAATAGCGGCACGCGCACCATAATATGAAGCACCATGACCGTGCGCACGGCGCGCACCGAATTCCATAACAGCTCTACCCTCTGCCGCACGGACAATACGGCTTGCCTTTGTGGCAATAAGTGACTGATGGTTAATTGTCACCAAAAGCATTGTTTCAAGCATTAACGCCTGCATAGCGTTGCCTCTAACAGTTACAATTGGCTCATGCGGGAAGATAATTGTACCCTCTGGTACTGCCCAAACATCACAGTCGAATTTAAAATCCCTTAAATATTCAATAAATTCATCTTCAAAAAGATTTAAGGATTTTAAATACTCGATATCATCATCATCAAAATGCAAATCGTTCATATATTCGATAAGCTGTTCAAGACCTGCCATAATAGCGTAGCCACCCTTATCGGGCACACGGCGGAAAAACATATCAAAATATGTCACTGTGTCACGCATATCGCTTGTGAAAATTCCGTTTGCCATTGTAAGCTCGTAAAGGTCCATAAGCATTGTAAGGTTTAACTTCTTATTTTTCATTTTAAACACCTTCTTACATCTTTTCGGGGGCATCAATTTTCATTAAATCTAAAACATTTTTAATAACTGTTGCAGTTGCACCGCAAAGTGAAAGGCGGGCTTGCATAAGCTTTTCATCAATTCCTTTTACACGACATGCGGCATAGAATTTATGAAACTTTGTTGCAAGCTCCTGCACATAGTGGGTAATCTTTGCGGGGTCATAAGCACGGGCTGATGCAATAATTTCATCAGTAAGGGCTGCGATATATAAAATAAGCTCGCGTTCCTCGGGCGCAGTTAAAAGCATAAGCTCATCTAAAGCTGCGGGGGTGTTTTTAATTCCCTCACCCTCTAAATTTCTTATAATACTGCAAATTCTCGCATAAGCGTACTGAACATAATAAACAGGGTTAGAGTTTGATTCGTTAACTGCTAAATCCAAATCAAAGTCAAAATGGCTGTTTGGCTCACGCAAATTAAAGAAAAATCTTGCGGCATCAATCGGCACTTCATCCAAAAGTGTCACAAGGGTAATTGCCTTACCCGAACGCTTTGAAGCTTTAATAACCTCGCCGTCACGAACAAGGCGAACCATTTGCATAAGCACAACATCCAAGCGGTCAGCATCAACGCCAAGTGCACTTAAAGCCGCTTTAAGACGCGGAACATAACCGTGGTGGTCAGCACCCAAAACATCAATAGCTTTGTCAAATTTGCGGGTTACAAGCTTGTTATAGTGGTATGCAATGTCAGGCACAACATAGGTTGGAACACCATTTGCACGAACTAAAACAAAGTCCTTATCACAACCAAATTCGGTTGCCTTAAACCACAAGGCATCCTCGTTTTCATAGGTATAACCGCTTTGCTTTAAAAGCTCAATAATACGGGTGGTTTCACCGCTTTGGTGAAGTGTGCTTTCCTTAAACCAGGTATCATATTTAATGCGATATTTGCCTAAATCACGCTCAAGTCCTTCAATATTCTTTGGCAAGGCAAATTTTACAAGTTCGGCACGACGAACGCTTTCATCCTCTTTAACAAATTTATCGCCGTGGATTTCAGCAAATGCCTTTGCGTGTGCCACAATGTCATCACCGTGGTAGCTATCCTCAGGCATTTCAATGCCGTCACAGTAAAGCTGCAAATATCTTAAATCAAGCGAAAGTGCGAATTTGTTAATTTGGTTGCCCGCATCGTTTATATAAAATTCCCTTTCGGTGTAATAACCCGCCGCTGACATAACAGCCGCAAGGCAGTCACCCAAAGCGCCGCCACGGGCATTACCAATATGCATTGGGCCTGTTGGGTTAGCCGAAACAAACTCAACCAAAACACGCTTACCCTCACCATAATTACTTTTACCGTAATCAGCGCCCTTGTTTTCTACATCTAAAACAATGTCAGCATAATATTTTTGTGAAAGATAAAAGTTAATAAAGCCGGGGCCTGCAATTTCAAACTTTTCGATATAAGTATCAGAAAAATCGGCCGATGACATTAACACTTCAGCAATTTGGCGTGGGGCTTTTCTAAATAAGCGTGACCAAACCATTGCCGCATTTACAGCATAGTCACCGTTTGCGCGGTCCTTTGGTACCTCTATTGTAAAATCAGTAAGCTCGGCATTCTCAAAAACACCGTCAGCCATTGCCTTTTGTGCGGCATTTATGATAATGCTTTTAATTTGTTCCTTTGCATTTTTAACAATAACAGACATTTAATTAACCTCTCTAACAAAAATATTAACTCTATTTCGGCTTAACGGCTTTGAATTTGCATCAATAATATATGCCAAATCAATTTTGCCGCCGCTTTCATTTAAATTGCTTAAAACCTTTTCACCAAAAATCCCTAAAGTCAGACTACCCGCAGGGGTTGAATAAAAACAGCTTGTTCTAACACCCTTTTCAATAACCATTTTACTGTTGTAAGAGCCCTTTCTTTGTAAAACCACTGTATTATCGGGCTTTAAAAAGATAGTTGTTTTAATTTCACCCTCGACATCTAAAAGTCGGCTTTCATCATACGAGATAAAAAAGGTGTCGTCCTTTATACCAAAACGGCCGTCGGTCGTAAACTCAATATTATCGGTTTGACCGTCAAGCGACTGTTCGGTTTTAATATCAATAATTACATCCTTAATCATAAATTGTTTATATCAACCTTTAAAACTTTATTTCCGTCAACCTGTCGCCCAATTAAAATTGAAGCCTGTTTCACAAAAGAATCTGGCTTATCACTTACATAATAACGGTATTCTGGTAAATTTTCACCGTCATTTTCAAGCCCGTTTTCTTTTAAAAATTCGGTTAATGATTCAGCAACTGCTGTGCCCGCATTTATAAGAGTAACCTCATCGCCCAAGACCTTTTTAATAACCTCGCTTAAAATTGGGTAATGTGTGCAACCCAAAATTAAAGTGTCGGGCTTAAAATCAATAATCGGCTGTAAATATCGTCGCACAGTTTCAACCACAACAATATCATCGGCTTCATACCAGCCCTCTTCAACAAGTGGCACGAAAAGTGAACAGCTTTGGTTTAAAACCGAAGCCGACGGCATAAGCTTTAAAATTTCCTTTTCGTGTTGGCGGCTGTTAACGGTAGCGCTTGTGCCAATAACCGCAATTTTGCCGTTTTTGGTGGCTTTTGCCGCTGCCTTAGCCGAGTGTGACACCACCTCAAAATAAGGTACAGGTAAATCTAACGCAATATCACCCGCAACAGAAGACACCGTACCGCAAGCGGCAATTATAAGCTTAACATTTTGATTTAATAAAAATTGTTCGTCCTGTTTTGCATACTTTTTAATTGTTTCAACACTTCTTGTTCCGTAAGGCACACGCCCTGTGTCACCGAAATAAACAATGCTTTCATTCGGCAACGCTTTTATAAGCTCTTTCACAACGGTTAAACCGCCAAGTCCCGAATCAAAAACGCCAATTGCGCGTTTGTCAGACATAAGAACATCTCCTTACATAAGTATTCAATTTATCATACCATATTTTGTACACTTTATCAACCTTAAAATGCAAAAAAACACCCTTAAATGCGGGTGTTTTTTATTTTGCTAACGGATGGAACTTTGCATAGTTAGATGTATATTTGTTTTTTATGTACTGGGCATAAATTTGTGTTGAAGAAATATCACTGTGACCAAGCATTTCTTTAATGTCCTGAAGTCGTGCGCCGTTTTCAAGCAAATGCGCCGCAAAGCTGTGGCGAAGTGTGTGAGGTGTGATTTCCTCCTTAATTCCTGCATCCTTTGCGTATTGCTTGATAATCTTCCAAAAGCCCTGTCGCGACATTGCCAGACCGTTCATATTGGTAAACAGCTTGTCCTGATTAGCGCCCAAAACAATGGCGGGACGAACATTTAAAAGATAATCGGTTACAGTTTTAACAGCGTCGGGATAAATTGGTATAATTCTTTCCTTTTTGCCGTTATTAAGGTGAAGTATTCCGAGCTGCACGTTAAAGTCATTAACCTTTAAATCTAAAAGCTCGGAAACCTTAATGCCTGTTGCATATAAAAGCTCAAGCATTGCTTTATCTCGAATACTTTTATAATCATCGCCGTTTGGCTGTGAAAGCAATTTAATAATATCCTGTGCATCCAAAACACCGGGTAGTTTTTTTACTACCTTGCTTTTAGCGGCATCGGTAACGGGGTTGTCAGTCATAACGCCCTTATTAACCAAATACCTAAAAAACGCACGCAATGAGGCAGTAATTCTCGCCTTAGTGGCATCGGACTTACCCTGCTTTGTCAAAAGCTTTAAATAATCATCCACAGTTGCAGTCTTAACCCTTTGAGGTGAGGAAATTTTCAAAGAAGTACAATATAATGAAAATTGATTTAAATCACGAATATATGATTCAACTGTATTTTTAGAAGATTTTTTATCCACAGTTAAATACAGCTTAAAAGCATCAATCTGCTTTTTCATATTGCACCTCCTTTAAATTTAGAATTCAAAAAATTTTAATAAGCTTATTGAAGTCAGCGCATCAACAAGCGAGCTTGAAACAGCGCCCAAGGTTAAAACCAAAAAGTTTATTGAATATGTTTTAAATTTTATAAACAAATTTTCACCCAAGGTATCGGGTAATGTAAGTTTGGCAATGTTTAATGAAAAAACCATTGCGTGCTTTGAAGCAAAAATCAAAAACAGTAAAAGCAAAAGCACCGCGGGCAAGAAAATCACCGCATTAAATGCAACGCCTTTTAGAGCAAAATTTAAATATAAATACGCGACCGCCGCACCATAGAAAAAACCGCAAAACGACAATGTCACAGGCACCAAAACCACACCAAAAAGTGTTGTACCAAAAATAAACACAGCCAAAAACAGCAGCAAGTGTTGAAAATAAGAAATTATTACAATTTTTAAGTAACCTGCGTTTTGTCGGTCATTTAAAAAGTCGGCAAAAAATTTTTCACAAAAATTTGTAAGCCATTTAAAATCGTTAAACATTACAAGGCCGCAAATTACACCCAAAATTAAAAACAAAAACGAAATAAGCGTATAGGCATTGGTTTTTAAAATTTCTAAAACCCTAACACCTGAAAGATTTACAACCGTTCCTCTGTTCATAACATCATCTCCTTTTACAAGACAATGTATGAAAACAATGGACAAGATATGCCACCTTGAAATAAAATTTTAAAATTCAAAACATAAAAATCTAAAATTTATGTAAACCAAGTTGAAAATAAAAAATCAGCCACCACAAAGTAAAGCGGCGCCAAACCCTTTAAAAATAGCATAAAACAGCCACTATTTTATTTATACTATATTTTTAAAATTATGTCAACCACAATTTTTTCTACTCTAAAATGTTATGTAAACTTCTTATGTAAACTATACAATATCTTGATTTTTGTTATTTATGTAAACTCAATTTGTTGTAAAATAATGCTTTATTTTTTTAGAAAAATATGTTATACTTTTTTTGGAGATGATTATATGAGTAAAACCGCGATTATCACAGGCGCATCAAAAGGGATAGGCGCCGCAACCGCAATTTTATTTGCACAAAAGGGTTATAATGTTGTGCTTAATTACAACACTTCATACGAGTCCGCTTCCCTGCTCGCCCGTTCGCTTCAAAGCAACGGCTTTTCGGTAACACCAATTAAAGCAAATGTTGCCAACCGTTTAGAAGCCGAGCTTTTAATTAAAGAAACGCTCTATAAATACGGCAGTATTGATGTTATTGTTAATAATGCAGGTGTGGCTTTTGAAGGGCTAATCACCGAAACCGACGAGGTTGATTTTGATAGAATTATTGATATAAACCTTAAAGGCACATTTAACTGCTGCAAGGCCGCCGCACAGGTTATGATTAACCAAAAATACGGCAAAATTATAAATGTATCTTCAATGTGGGGACAGGTTGGTGCTTCATGTGAGGTTGCATACAGCGCTTCAAAAGCAGGCGTAATTGGCCTTACAAAAGCCCTTGCAAAAGAGTTGGCCCCATGTGGAATTACAGTTAATTCCGTCGCCCCCGGCATTGTCGAAACAGCTATGAATTCAAACTTAACAGTTGAAGAGCTTACCGACTTTGTTGAAACAATACCGCTTGGAAGAATGGGTTCGGCCGAAGAAATTGCCCAAACAATTTACTTTTTAGCAAGTGACAGCGCCGACTACATAACAGGCCAAGTTATTGGTGTAAATGGTGGTTATGTAATTTAATTCAGACATAAAAATACCTCTATCAATTTGATAGAGGTATTTTTTATATCTTCTTATATACCCTTTTTAAAATTTCACACATTGGTATAATTAATACTGCTAATAAAATAGCAACAACAAACTGCCAAAGTTTAAGAATTGTCAAACCAAAGGCAAAACCAACAGGTGTAAACACAAGGAAAATAATTATAAATGCGGTTGAGAAAACCGACAGGTTCATAAATCTGTTAGAAAATACATCCTTTGTAAAAATGCTGCCGACAAGCTTTGAATTAAAGCAATGTAAAAGCTGCGCAATGCCAAGCGTCACAAACGCCATAGAGGTTGCAACCTCGGGCGAGGTAAACTGACCAATAATGTAAGAAATGAGTGAAATAATGGCAATTAAAACGCCCTGAACAGCAAGATTTACAAGAGATTTAACATTTAATATTTTAGAAGCACCGTCAAAACCGTTTTGCTTCATAACTGATTTTTCAGCTTGTTCCTTGCTAAAGGAAATTGCAGGGGCAACATCAGTTAAAAGGTTGATAATCAAAAGCTGAACAGCAATTAAAATTGGTGATTTAAAAATAACCGAACCAATAAGTAATAGTAAAAGTTCAGAGAAATTGCAGCTTAAAAGATAAGACACAGTCTTTTTAATATTACTGAAAAATCCTCGACTTTCCTTAATGGCGTGAACTATTGCGCCAAAGTTGTTTTTAAGAATTATTACATCAGCATTACCCTTTGCAACATCAGCACCATATTTACCGATAGCGCAACCAACATCAGCAATTGCCAAAGCATCGGCATCCTGAAGACTGTCACCCGTAATAGTTACAACTGCCTTTTTGCTTTGCCAAGCTTTAACAATTCTTGCTTTATGCTCGGGCGAAATGCGGGCAAATACACAATAATTTTCAATAACATTTGCAAGTTCTTCATCTGATAAGGCATCAATTTCAGCACCCGAAATCGCTTCGGCTTCATCTTCTAAAAGGCCAATTTTCTTTGCTATTGAAACAGCGGTGAGAACATTATCACCCGTTAGCATATTAACCTTAATCTTGGCTTCTTTACAAACCTTAATATCCTTATAAATTTCTTCACGGATTGGCTCACTAAGTCCCAAAAGGCCTACAAAGGTTAAATCACACTCTATATCCTCATGCTTTGGGTTTGCGGGTATTTCCGAAAGCCTTTTAACAGCGATAGCAACATTGCGAAGCCCGTCAGATGCCATTTCGTTATCTATTTTTAAAATACTGTCAGCATCACAGTCACGACACTTTGGCACAATAATTTCAGGGGCACCCTTAACTATTGCAAAGGGCTGCTCGTTAATAATTGTTAAAATTGTCATGCTCTTGCGCCCAGAATCAAACGGTATAACCGAAATCTTTGGAAATAGTGTGCTAATTTCGGCTTCATCTTTATGGTTTAGTTCTTTGCAGGCATCCATTAAAGCATTTTCGGTTGTATCATTATCTAATGTATTACAAGCCGCAGCCAAATTTAAAACAACCGTTGCTGAATCATCAATAAATCCATCGGCAACATTCAAGACCTTTTTACCGTCATAAACAGCCTGTAAAACCATTTTATTTCTTGTGAAAATACCGGTCTTATCAGCACAAATAACATTTGTTTTTCCGATTTTTTCAAGGGCTGCACTATCTTTAAAAATAATTTTTTCATCAAAAATACGCTTTGCGCCTGAGGCAATAACAATGGTTGATATTGCATTAAGTCCTTCAGGCATTGCCGCAAAAGCAAGTGCCACAGCATTTAAAAGTGCGGTTAAGGTAACACTTGCAAATGGCTCGCTCGATTTAAAGTTTTGAAGCATTGTAATAAAGAAAATCAAAACACAAATGCAAAGAATTAAAATATTAAAGAATTTAGAAATCAGGGTTAATTCATTTTGCATTGGCAAACGCTTACCGCCGATTTGCTCATTTATTGCATCAGTTTTGCCTGTTTCAGTGTTAAGGGCAGTTGCAACAACAACCGCCTTTGCACTGCCGTGTATTGCAGTTGTAGACGCAAAAACCATATTGCTACGCTTTTCTATCGGCACAATATCAACTAAAACAGCATCGGCATTTTTATCAACAGGAACCTCTTCACCGCTGACTGTCACCTCGTTACAACGAAATTCCGTAGTTTCTATAAGTCGTGCGTCAGCGCAAATATAGTCACCCTCAGAAAGAAGCATAATGTCACCGGGTACTAACTCGATAGAATTAACAACCTTTACCACACCGTCACGCAAAACCTTTACCGATGGGTTGGTAGTTTGCTTGATATCCGCCAATGTAGTTTCACAGTCAAAAAGGTGGAAAGCCGAAACAACAGCGTTTAAAATAACAATGCCAATTACCAAAAAGCCAAAATAAGCGGTTGGACTTTGGTAACTGCTTGCCACAAAAAAGTAAATTAGTGACAAAATCATAAGCAAAATGCCGGTTCTTGTAAATTCAGCAAAAAATGCCTTAATTATTGACGGCTTTTCGGTTGTTAAAACAACATTTTTGCCGTAAATTTCTTGTTTTTCAACCACTTCGCCATTAGCAAGACCAACTGTGGCATCAACATTATAATGCTTTAAAACTTCTTCTTTTGAAGAGCTGTGCCAAATCATAATTTCTCCCCTTACAAGCTCAAATAATAATCCTTCATGCTTTTAGCATCCTCCGCCTGTGTACCTGCCGATTCACAAACAAAGATGGGATTAAGTCCGTATTTTACAACAAGCTCCATAAGTGGCTCAAAATTCGGGCCGTAAACCTCATCCTCAAAGGTTAAGTGCCTTTTTTCACCGCCTGTTGTATATTCAATTTTAGAAAAATGCGAATGAAAGTTTTTAAAACGGTCTTCACCTAACTGATTTTTAATTTCAAGCAGTATATTTTCAAAATCGTTTTTATCCTTCAAAATACCTAAATCACGGGCATTAAGGTGACCAAAATCAATACAAGGGATAATTCTTTCATCAATCTTGCAAAGCTCTAACACTTCAAAAAGTGTGCCAAGCTGATTAACCTTACCCATTGTTTCGGGACAAATATGAATATTTGAAAGTCCCTCAGCATCAAGCGCCTTTTGTGAAAGAGCCATTGTATCCTTTGCAAGAACAAGGGCTTCCTCGCGAGTAATTTTACCGCAAGAGCCGGTGTGAACAATAATTCTATCGCCGCCCATTGCATTAACAGCACGGGCAGAAGCCAAGATATAATTTATGGAATTTAAACGCTTTTCTTCATCGACCGATGACATAGAAATATAATAAGGCGCATGCAAAGACAGGGTTATTCCCTTTTCTTTTGCTATTTTTCCAAGCTCATTAGCTTTATCTAAGCCGATATTTACACCACGGCCACATTGATATTCAAAATGGTCAAGACCCATTTCTACAAGATATTGCGGAACCTGTAAGCTTGTCTTATAACCAAGTGCTTTAAAGCTGTCGCCTGTTCCCGCAGGGCCAAATTTAGCGGACATATTATTCCTCCGTATTGACAATTTTTAGCTTTTTAATCATAAATGCCTCAACCCTGCGCTTCATTCTGAAACGAAGTGAGGTTTCGGGCTTAATGGGTGTTAAAAGAATGGTTTTAACACCAACAACATTACCACCAAGTGTATCGGTAAAAAGCTGGTCGCCCACAATGGCGGTGTCAACCTTTTTAGTGCCAAGTCGCTTTAAGGCGCGCAAATAACCAAACGGCAATGGCTTCAAACCAAGCGATATAAAATCAAGCCCGATTTTTTTAGCAAAAGGTGTTAAGCGTTTAGAATTGGAATTTGACAAAACCGTCATTTTAATGCCGTTTTCACGCATTAAATTAAGCCATTCGGTAAGACCTTCTGTGAGAACTTGTCCGTGGTGGGTTGAAAGCGTGTTATCAACATCTAAAATAAGCGCCCTTATGCCATATTTATTTAAAATATCGACCGAAATGTCGGTGACTTTTTCAAGTTTAATTAGGGGTTTCAAAAACATTTACATACCTCAATAAAAAAGGCGGTTGAAAATCAACCGCCTTAATCACTTAATTTTAGCGGAACTTTCTTTTACGAGCAGCTTCCGACTTCTTCTTACGCTTTACAGAGGGTTTTTCATAGTGCTCTCTCTTACGTACTTCTTGAATTACACCGTCTTTAGCGGTTTGTCTTTTAAAGCGACGTAAAGCGTTATCGAGTGATTCATTTTCTTTAATTCTAACTTGACTCATTATATTCCCTCCCTCCACCAAAATAGCAGGGGTAATTTTCAAAAAAGCGGTATTCCGCACAAAAAGGGTTTAACCCTTTATTAGTTATTTATTGCAATGATATTTGCAACGATTGCCAACACAAAAAATGCAATAGCAAAATACTTGGTCATACGAGCTAACTTAGCATCGACAGTTCTTGCTTTTGTCTTTGACAAGAAAGTATCAGCACCACCGGAGATTACACCATTGATACCTGCGCGACGGCCTTGTTGGAAAATAACAATAAACACAATTGCCACAGACACTAAAAAAACCACTGCGCCAATGATATATTCGAGTACGCTCATAATTTCACCTCCAATGATAAATCAGCATTTTATATAATATCATATATTACAAAAAAATGCAACAAAAATTTTAAATTTTTACTTTATTTTACAACAATATTAACTAATTTTTTGGGAACATATAATTCTTTAATAATTGTTTTGCCTGAAATTTCGTTTATAACAGCGCTTTCACTCTTTGCAAGTGCAATAGCATCAGCAGAAGAAATATCGGCAGCAACATTAAGACGAGCACGGATTTTGCCATTGATTTGAACAACAATTTCAACCGACTTGTCAACACATTTTGCTTCGTCGTAGGTTGGCCAAGCAGTTTGGTTTAACATTCCGTCAAAGCCGCAAATTTCCCAAAGCTCTTCAGTAATGTGCGGTGCAAATGGGTTTAAAAGGGTTATAAAGGTTTTATATTCATCCTTTGTGATAGCGCCTGTGCTGTTTATAGAATTCATAAGTGACATAAGCGCTGCAATAGCGGTGTTCATTTTAAGACCTTCTATATCCTCGGTTACCTTTTTAATGGTGCGGTGCATTTCGGCCTCAACCTGTGGGCGATAACCACTCTCATCGGTTATGATATCCTGCATTGCCCAAACCTTATCAAGAAAACGCTTACTACCCTTAATTGAAGACATGCTCCAAGGAGCTGCTTTTTCAAAGTCGCCGATAAACATTTCATAAACACGCATTGTGTCAGCGCCGTAATCGTTAATAATTTCATCGGGGTTAACAACATTGCCGCGGGATTTCGACATCTTTTCGCCGTTTTCACCCAAAATCATACCGTGGCTTGTACGCTTTGCATATGGCTCAGCATTGGGAACAGCATCTATATCATAAAGGAACTTGTGCCAGAAACGGCTATATAAAAGGTGAAGTGTTGTATGCTCCATACCGCCGTTATACCAGTCAACAGGGCACCAATACTGGAGCGCTTCCTTTGATGCAAATTCCTTATCATTATGCGGGTCGCAATAACGGAGGAAATACCAAGAAGAACCTGCCCATTGTGGCATAGTATCGGTTTCACGCTTTGCAGGCGCACCGCAATGAGGACAGGTAGTGTTAACCCAGTCGGTCATTTTAGCCAAGGGTGATTCGCCGTTATCGGTTGGCTCGTAAGAATCTACATTAGGCAACAATAAAGGAAGCTCGCTTTCAGGTAGCGGAACATATCCGCACTTTTCACAATAAACCATTGGGATTGGTTCACCCCAATATCTTTGGCGTGAAAATACCCAGTCACGAAGCTTATAGTTGGTTTTAACGCTGCCTATTCCCTTTTCTGTAAGCCATTTTTGAATTGCTTTTTTAGCATCTTCAACCGATAAGCCATTAAGGAAGTCAGAGTTCACCAAAACGCCTGTTGCACAGTCGGTAAATGCTTCTTTTTGAACATCCTCTCCGCCCTTTACAACCTCGATAATCGGCAAATCAAACTTTTTAGCAAATTCCCAGTCACGAGTGTCGTGTGCAGGTACAGCCATAATAGCACCTGTACCGTAGGAAATAAGTACATAGTCGGAAATGAAAATCGGTATTTCGGTATTATTTACAGGGTTGATTGCCTTAACACCTAAAAGCTTAACGCCGGTTTTATCCTTTGCAAGCTCGGTGCGTTCAAAGTCAGACTTTTTAGCTGACTGTTCTTGATAAGCCACAACCTCAGCATAATTTTCAATTTTATCTGCCCATTTTTTAAGTAATGGATGTTCGGGCGACATTACCATATATGTAGCACCGAAAAGTGTGTCAGCGCGGGTGGTGAAAATTTCGAAGGTGTCACCAATGGTGGTGTTAAAGGTCACCTGTGTACCAAAGGACTGACCAATCCAGTTGCGTTGTTGAGTTTTAACGCGGTCGATAAAGTCAACGTCGTTAAGACCGTCTAAAAGTTTTTCGGCATATTCGGTAATTTTAAGCATCCACTGGCTTTTTTCCTTTTGAATAACCTCACTACCACAGCGTTCACAAACACCGTTTACAACCTCTTCATTTGCCAAAACGCACTTGCAAGAGGTGCACCAGTTAACCGACATTTCCTTTTTATAAGCAAGACCTTCTTTATAAAGCTGTAAGAAAATCCACTGAGTCCACTTATAATATGAAGGGTCGGTGGTGTTAATTTCACGGCTCCAGTCAAAAGAAAAGCCCAAAGACTTTAACTGACGCTTAAAGTTTGCAATATTATTTTCAGTAACTATGGATGGGTGAATATGGTTTTTAATTGCAAAATTTTCGGTAGGAAGACCGAATGCGTCCCAGCCCATTGGATAAAGCACATTAAAGCCCTGTAAACGCTTTTTACGGGCAACAATGTCAATGGCGGTATATGACCGCGGATGACCTACGTGAAGGCCCTGACCTGACGGATATGGAAATTCAACAAGACCGAAAAATTTCGGTAAGGTGTAATCATTTTTTGCTTCAAAGGTGTGGTTATCGTCCCAAACCTTTTGCCACTTTTTTTCAATAGAAGAATAATTATAATTATTTGCCACAGTTTAGTCCCCCAAAGCTTCAACTAAAATTTCATCAAGATTTACAGCAGGCGCATCCGCCCACATTTTATCAAGTCCGTAAAATTCACGCTCGTTGCGTGAAAATACATGCACAATTACCGACTTGTAATCAAGTGCTATCCAACCGGTTGTTTTGCCCTCAATATGATGGGGTCTTACACCCGCTTCTTCAAGCTTTGCTTCAACCTCATCAGCAAGTGCTCGCACATGGGTTGAAGAGGTTGCAGTCGCTATCACAAAATATTCAGTCAAAACGGTAAGCTCGTCCACCTTGACAGCGGTTAGCTCTCGCGCTTTTTTAGAATTTAGCGCATTAGCGGCAATTTTCATAATTTCAAAAGAATTCAAAGCTTTTCCTCCTAAATAAGTGCTACGGCTTCATTATAAGCCGCAACTGTATCTAAATGAACGGCTTTTTTGCTGTTCACTAAATCACAAATTGAATATTGCAGGGCGTAAACAAACGCCTTTTCAAGCGATTCATCAACATACTGCCTAATAACATCAACATCGCTGTAAGTACGGTCAAGAGAGGTAAAATCAGCAAGATAGATGATTTTTTCAAATTTGCTCATACCCGCCCTTGCGGTGGTGTGATAACGGACAGCGTCAATAATATCGCGGTCAGAAATGTTTAAAATATGCTCGATATAAGCGGCACCCGAAATAGCGTGCCATAACTTTTTAGCATTTTTTTCAATATCGTTTAGCATTATACCAAACTGTGAAAGAATTTGCAAGTGTTCGTCCAAATCGGCATTTTTTGTTATATCATGCAAAAGGCCCGCAAAATATGCCTTTTCGGCATCCTCGCCATATTTCAAAGCCAAACGCTTTGCTTCATTGGCAACACAAAGCGAGTGCTTAAAGCGGTATTCATCAAGGCGGGTGGCTAATAAATCAATATACTTTTTATAATCCATAAAGTCCCCTGCCTTTAATAAATTCAAAAACCTTTTGCGGTACAAATTCCTTTAATGGTGTTTTTCTGAAATCGGTTGAAGAAATATTAGGAATTTCATTATCCATTAAAATAATTTGCATACCCATTTTACTAAAACGATTAATACAGTCATTAAATTCGTTATTATCGGTTGAAGTGCGTGAAAAAACAATAAATGGCAGCATTTTCATAAGCTCATCCGCTTTATACCATTTATCAAAGTAAACCAACATATCGCCGCCGCAAACAAAGGTAAAATTTTCATTTGGATAAAGCTCTTTTAAAAGGTTTACAGTGTCATAGGTATAACTTTTACCTTCTCTTTTAAATTCGATATCACAAACCTGTGCCTTTGAAAAATCAGCGGCCACAATTTCGCACATCTTAATGCGGTCGGCATCATTTACAAGCTCATCAGCCGACTTATGCGGTGGTATTCTATCGGGCATTATTAAAATTTTACCGATTTTATCATTCTCATTCAGGGCCTTAAGCATCTCATAATGTCCGTTGTGAAACGGGTTAAAGGTGCCGCCGAAAATGGCTGTAAATAGCATATTATTTCACCAATTTAATTGTTTTATTATCCTTGCTTTCGCGGTAAAGTATAAAGCGCGAGCCAATAACCTGAACAACATCGCATTTAACCGCTACTGCTAATTCATCAGCCGCTTCACGAGAGGAAAGCGGACAGGTTTCCAAAACACGAAGCTTTATAAGCTCTCTGGCTTCTAAAGCGTCGTTAACCTGTTTAATAGTATTATCGGAAATACCCGATTTACCAATTTGTAAAATTGTTTCATAATCATTCGCCATACCGCGAAGCTGTGCTCTTTGTCTACTGTTTAGCATTATATAACCTCGATATACTTTTTAAGTTCTTCTTTAAATTTTAAAAGTGCTTTACCTCTGTGGCTTATAGCATCCTTTTCTTCAGCAGTTAACTGACTGAACGGACCTTTTTCGCTTATAAAAAGCGGGTCATAACCAAAACCGCCGTTGCCAACTTGTCTTTCAAAAGCGATATGGCCGTGACATTCGCCCCTAACGGTAAACTGCTTGCCGTCGGGAAAAACACAAGCAATAGCTGCCACATAATAGGCGGTGCGTTTTTCCATGGGCACACCTGAAAGCTCAGATAAAAGCTTATCGTTGTTCATTTCATCATTGCCGTGTTCGCCCGAATATCTGGCCGAAAAAACACCGGGTCTGCCGTCAAGATAATCAACACAAATACCGCTGTCATCCGCAACCGAAATTAAGCCCGTTTGCAAAAGACCTGATTTTGCTTTTATAATTGCATTTTCTTCAAAGGTCAAACCATCTTCAACAGCATCCTTAAAAGGAAAATCCAAATCGCTTTCAGATAAAACCTCAAAGCCCATCGGAATTAAAATTCTTTTAAGTTCGCGAAGTTTCTTTTGATTTTTTGTTGCAATAAATACCTTCATTACATTTCACCATCAAAAATTCCGTTTACAAATTCGGTAGCAGTAAAGGGCTGTAAATCATCAATGCCCTCACCCACACCAACAAATTTAACGGGGATTTTAAGCTCGTTTTTAATTGGGATAATAATACCGCCCTTTGCAGTGCCGTCAAGCTTTGTTAAAACAATACCCGTAATATCGGCAACGCTTTTAAATTCGCGCGCTTGATTAACTGCATTTTGTCCTGTTGCGGCATCTAAAACAAGCAAGGTTTCAAGGGATGCATTCGGAAGCTCACGGTTTATTACACGGTAAATTTTTGCAAGCTCATCCATTAGATTTTTCTTATTATGAAGTCGACCGGCAGTATCGCAAATTATAACATCGGCACCCTTAGATTTAGCGGATGCAATGGTATCAAAAACGACACTTGCGGGGTCGGTACCCTCAACACTTTTAACCATTGTAACATCGGCACGCTCGGCCCAAATGGCAAGCTGGTCAATAGCAGCGGCACGGAAGGTATCCGCCGCGCCTAAAACAACCTTTTTACCCTGTGATTTTAAAATGGCAGAAAGCTTGCCGATAGTGGTTGTTTTACCAACACCGTTAACACCGATAACAAGGATAATTGAAGGGGTTGTGGTAAGCTTTAACCCCTCATCCTCGCCAAGCATTTCGGCAATTATTTCCTTCATTAGTCCCTTAATAACTGCAGGGTCGGTTATGCCTTGTTCTTTAATTTTTTTGCGAAGCAAATCGCAAATTTCAGTAGCGGTTGTAACACCAATATCCGACATTACAAGCATTTCTTCAAGCTCTTCAAAAAGCTCTTCATCAATTCTTGTAAAGCTGTTTACAATGCTTGTAACACCGTTTGCTATTGAATTTCTTGTTTTTTGCAGTCCTTGTTTAATCTTGCTAAAAAAACCCATTAACCCACCTGATTTTCAAGTAATTTCTTTTCAAGCTCTGAAACATTAAGCTCTAAAAGCTTTGTAATACCCTTTTCCTGCATTGTTACACCGTAAAGCATATCAGCGGCTTCCATAGTGCCGCGGCGGTGTGTAACGCAAATAAACTGGGTGTTAAAGTCGCTCGACTTCATATAGTCGGCAAAGCGTTCCACGTTGATATCGTCAAGCGCTGTGTCAACCTCATCCAAGAAGCAGAAAGGCGGTGCGCTGACACGCATAATTGCAAAGTAGATTGAAAGTGCAATAAGTGCCTTTTCGCCACCTGAAAGACCGTCAAGACTTGGCACCTTTTTGCCCGGAAGCTTAACATCTATATCAATGCCGCTTTCCAAAATGTTTTCAGGGTCGGAAAGTGATAAAGATGCACTGCCGCCACCAAAAAGCTCGGTAAAGGTTTTTGAAAAGTTTTGACTGATTTTTGTAAAGCCCTCGGCAAAGATTTCCTGCATTTGCGAGGTCAACTGATTTATAAGCTTATTGAGCTGAGCGCGTGATGCCTCGACATCCTCGATTTGAGCCGATAAGAAGTTATAGCGTTCGCTAACCTCTTTATATTCTTCAATAGCCGAAACATTAACATTTCCAAGTGCTCTAATCTTGTTCTTAATTTCAACAAGTGTCTTCTTGGCAAGAGTTGGATTTTCAATTTCAATACCAATCTTTTCGGCTTCGCTACGGGTAAGCTCATATTCATCGTAAAGCTTTCTGATGACATCATCATATTCACGCATCATAACCTCTTTACGCTCTTGAAGTCTTGCAAGCTCACCGCTGATTTGTTCACGGCGAAGTGTGTTTTCGCGTTCGCTGTTACGAAGCACAACACCGTATTTTTCAGTGCTGTTTCTTTGCTCAATAAAGTCGGCAATATTCTTTTCGCTTGCTTCAATTTTCGCTTTGGCATCGCCGATATTATCGTTTATTTCAGAAATTTCTGTTTTTAAGTTTTCACACTTAAACTGTAATGCGGCAATTTCGCTGTCAATGGCAACAACACGATTTGCACGGTCCTCAGCCATATTTTCAAGCGCCTTGGCTGAAAGAATAAGCGCTTCAATATCCTTTTGTGCCTCAATTACCGAAAGCTTAACGGCGGTAATATTATCGGCAAGGGCTTCACGGGTTGCATTAAGTCCATCCCTGTCGCCCGACATTTTATCAATTTCCGCCCTGATTTCAGCTTTTTTAGCTTCAATTTCGGAAATTTCCTTTGCCGCCAAAACAGTAACCTGCTTTAATTCCTCCTGCTTTTGACTGCCAAGAGTTTGCTCATCAACAAGCTCTTTAAGCAAAAGCTTTGCGCTATCTCTTAAATCGCCGATACGCTTAAGCTCGGCAACTGTGCGGATTTTATCCTCATTAGCAGTTAAAATATCGGCCTTAACGGCGGTAATATCGGCTTCAACCTCTGCCAAAGAGTTTTGTGCATCGGTTAATTTAGTTAAAATATCCTTTGCCTTTGATTTAAGGGCTTCAACCTCTTTTTCAATAGCAATAATATCATTGCCACGGCTTAAAATGCCCGAATTCTTGATTACCGAGCCACCTGTTAGTGAGCCACCGGGACTTACAACCTGACCATCAAGAGTAACAACCTTTATTCTGTAACCAAACTTTCTCGCAATGGTAACAGCGCAGTCAATATCCTCGGCAACAACAGCCGCACCTAATAAATACTTTACAATTTCATTATATTTGCTATCGCATTTTACAAGGTCACTTGCAATGCCAACATAACCGAGCATATCCTCAAAGCCGTGTTCTTTAAATTCACGGGCTTTAATTGTTGCAACAGGCAAAAATGTTGCGCGGCCCGCTTTATTATTTTTAAGGAAGTTAATAGCATTTTTAGCATCGGCTTCGGTTTCGGTTACAATGTTTTGAATTGCATTGTTAAGTGCAGTTTCAATAGCAAGACTATACTTGCTTTCAACTGTTATAAGTGAAGAAACAGGGCCGCAAATACCACGCAAAATGCCCGTTTCCGCCTTTGACATAACAAACTTAACCGAATTTGCAAAGCCTTCCATATTGTTTTGCAAATCCTTTAAAATTTGAATACGGCGGTTTTTCGCCTCAATATCCAAATTTATTGTATCAAGCTCTTGCTTTAAGCTGTCAACCGACTGTACTCTACCGCCTAAACGGAGCTCGTAACCTTTAAGCGAGTTATTATAGCTTTCAATGTTTTCCTCAATTTTAGAAAGCATATTGTCAGTTTCATTAAATTCGGTATTAAGCTTTTCAATCTCACCCTCACGGGCTGAAATTAAATCAACCAAAGCACCCCGTCTGGCTTCAATTTCCTCAATAGAGGTTTCGGCAGTAACAAGCTTAACCCTTGTGTCAGAAGACTGTGAGGTTAAGGTGTTAAGTGTTCTAATTTTGTTTTCAATTTCACGGCTGCTTAAATCACTATCAATAAGAAGCTGTGAAAGCTCACTTTCCAAAGCACGAAGCTTTTCATCAAGCTCTGTTCTTTTACCCTCTAAAGCTTTAACCTCGTTATATTTTGCCTCAATTTCAAGCTTTGCATCGGTATCACTGGTTGAAAGCGACTGCTTTTCATCAGTAAGGCGTGCAATTGTTTCTTCATTGTGGGCAATATCATTTTCCAAAACGGTAATAACACCATTTGATTTAACAATTTCCTCGTTAACCAGTGAAATATTAAGGCGTTCACCCTCAATATCAGATGTAAGCTTTGCAAAAAGCGAGGTGTTTTGCTCGGTTTTGCGGTCAAAGTCCTCAAGCATTTGCTCGATTTCCTTATACTGCCCCTGACAAACCATAATTTTGCTTTCTTGACTACGAAGTGCATCTTTAGAATTATTAAGGGTATGAAGCCACAAGCCGATTTCAAGCTCTTTCTTTTCTTCGGCAAGCTTTAAAAACTTTTCGGCTTTACGGCTTTGCTCTTCAAGAGGTCCAACGCGTGCCTCTAACTCGTCAACAATATCGTGAAGGCGGAGCAAGTTTTCTTGTGCAGCGTTAAGCTTGCGCTCGGCCTCTAATTTGCGGTAACGGTATTTTGAAATACCAGCCGCTTCTTCAAAAATATCACGGCGTTCGCTCGATTTTGAACTAATTATATTATCAATTTTACCCTGACCAATCATTGAATAACCGTCACGGCCAAGACCTGTATCCATAAACAATTCGTGAATATCTTTAAGGCGAACAGACACATTGTTTATAGCATATTCACTTTCGTGTGAACGGTAATATCTTCTTGTGATTGACACAAAATCGTTATCAAAGTTAAGTGAACGGTCGGTGTTGTTTATATTTAAGGTAACCTCACAAAAGCCGTGGGGACGGCGTGTTTCGGTGCCACCGAAAATTACATCCTCCATCGACTGACCGCGAAGACTTTTTGTTGACTGTTCACCAAGAACCCAACGAACCGCGTCGGAAATGTTACTTTTACCGCTTCCGTTAGGGCCAACAACTGCGGTTATACCCTTACCGAATTTTAAAACTGTTTTGTCGGCAAATGACTTAAAGCCCTGAATTTCTATCGAACTTAACAGCATTCTTATAACACTTCCCTTTCTATTCTAAAATCTAATTCTTCTATATTTTCATCCGTTTTAACCTTACAGTCAAAACCGCGTTTTTTAAGAAAAAGCAAATTGCTTTTTCTTTGCCCTGTCATAACCGATACCGATTTTGGATTAACATAAATTACATATTTACCCTCGGTAAAAAGGCATGCAAGCACCTTTGTCAGCATTATTTGCGAATAGCAAAGCTCGGCAAAGGCAGGGTGCCAAGGTCCCGCAACATAAGACCCCTTTTCTATTGAATGAAGTCCAAGGCGTATAACCCTTATGCCGGCTCTTGTTAACTGTAAATACAATTTACTTGCGAGCTTAACCGCATCGCCAAGAGGTTGTGGCTCGTAAACCTTGTCAAGATAAAGCGCCTCTAAATCAGTGCCCTTTAAAACGATTGTTGGATAAATTCTAACAGTATCGGGTGCAATTTCAATGATTTTTTGCACTGTACGAAGGGTTGAATCATTATCATCGGCGTAAAGACCTGTCATAATTTGAAGACCAAGCTCAAACCCGTGCTTTTTAATAAGCATTGCCGCTTTTTCAACATCACGGGCTGAATGACCACGATTGTTCATTTTTAAAACACGGTCGTTTAAGCTTTGTGCACCAAGCTCAATAGCTGTCACATTATAGCTTTTTAAAAGCATTAAAATCTCATCATCAATGGCATCAGGGCGGGTGGAAATTCTAATTCCTGACACAATGCCAACATTAACAAAGTTTGATGCCGCCTCTAAAAGCGATTCCATATACACTCGGTTAATTGCAGTAAAGCTACCGCCGAAAAAAGCAATTTCGGTGGTTTTAGGGTCATATTTTTTAGACTTGATAGCAGTCATTACCGCTTTTTCAACATCCTCGGGGTGAGGTGCCTTTGAAGTGCCCGTTATGTACCTTTGGTCACAAAAGCTACATTTATTTGGGCAACCGATATGCGGCACAAAAACCGAAATATTTGAATGAATTTTACTCATATTTCAGCACCCATAAGCAAAAGTGCCTCTTTTGCCGCCATTTGTTCGGCCTGCTTTTTATTTTTGCCCTTACCCTTACCAATTACATTTGAATTTAGATGCACCTCAACCTCGAAAATCTTATCGTGGTCAGGTCCACTTTCACCTGTTAAATGATAGGTTACCATTTCTTCAGGGTTTCTTTGGATAATTTCCTGCAAGGTTGTTTTATAATCCTTAAAAACCTGCTCATCACGATGTGAAAGTTCAGGTAAAACAAACCTTAAAACAAACCTTTCGGCGTTTTCCATACCACCGTCAAGATAAATTGCGGCCAAAACCGCCTCAAAAGCGTCAGCAAGAATAGAATCACGCTCTCTGCCGCCGCCTTTTTCTTCGCCTTTGCCAAGGTGCAAAAATTCGCCCAAGCCAATTTCACGCGAAAAACCGCAAAGCGACTTTTCGCACACCAAGGATGCACGAAGCTTTGTAAGCTCACCCTCGGGTATAGTTTTAAAGTTTTCAAACAAATGCCTTGCCACAATAACCGACAAAACCGAGTCGCCCAAAAATTCAAGGCGCTCGTTCGATTTTGTGCCGTTACGCACTTCGTTTGCATAAGAAGAATGGTTGAGTGCGTTTTCTAAAAGCTTTACATTATTAAATTTATATTGGAGTCTTGCTTCTAAAGCTTCCATTTTAAAAATCCTTTAATGAATTAGTGATATTTTCTATAACATTATTTTCCGCAAATAAAACTGCTTGTCTTATAGCGTTTTTGAATGCCTTTGCATCAGAATTTCCGTGTGCCTTAATAACCGGCTTTTTAACACCCAAAAGCGGCGCGCCACCAACCTCTGATGAATCCATCATACTTTTAAGTGAGTATAAATCATTTTTAATTACAAGCGCTGCAAGCTTGTTTTTTAAGCTTTTATAAAGTGAGTTTTTAATAAGCTTGAAGAAGGTTATTGCTGTGCCTTCAATAAGCTTTAATGCAATGTTACCTGTAAATCCGTCAGTAACAACTGCATCAACAACACCCTTTGGCATCTCGCGTGATTCAATATTACCAACAAAGTTGATTGGTGCTTTTTCTAAAAGCTTATAAGCTTCCTTTTGAAGCTCGCCGCCCTTACTGTCCTCGGTGCCGATGTTTAAAAGGCCGATTGTAGCATTTTCCTTACCCTCAACACCCTTTAAATAGGCCGATGCCATAATACCAAATTGGCAAAGCATTTCGGGACGACATTCAGCGTTTGCACCCATATCCAAAAGCATATAATGACCATCGGGTGAAGGTATCATACCTGCAAGTGCAGGGCGCTTGATACCTTTAATTCTTTTAACAATAAAAGTACCGCCAACAACAACCGCACCTGTTGAACCGGCCGATACAAATGCATCGGCTCTATCTTCGGCAAGCTCGTTAAATGCCAAAGCCATTGAAGATTCCTTATGTGCCTTTAAAAGACTTGTCGGCTCATCGTGCATATCAATAACATCATCAGTATGAACGATAACAAGCTCGCCATTAAATTTTAAGCTATTGTCAGCAATAACCTTTTCAATTTCGGCTTTATTACCTGCAAGAGTTATTTCTACACCATATTCATTTGAAGCAGCCGCCGCACCCTTTACAATTTCCAAAGGGGCGTTATCGCCGCCAAAAGCATCTACTGCTATACGCATTTTTAAAGCTCCTTATTTTTAAAAAATTCAAGTGAACGCTGGGACAGTGCCATATATCTTTCACGCTTGTCTCTTATATGGTTTTCAAGCGGTAGAATAATGCCAAAATTTGCACCCATGGGCTGAAAATTTTTCACCGTTTCATCGGTTATATAATTTAAAAGTGCGCCAATCATTGTGAACTTCGGCAAAATAACTGGCGGGGTATTTTTAACCCTTGCAACCGCATTAAGCCCTGCAATAATACCGCTTGCCGCCGATTCCATATACCCTTCCACTCCCGAAAGCTGACCCGCAAAGAAAACATTTGGGTCAGTTTTTAGAGAAAGGTCTTTATTTAAAAGCTTGGGCGAATTTATAAAAGAATTTCGGTGCATAACACCGTATCTTATAAATTCGGCATTTTCAAGCCCTGTGATTAGTGAAAACACACGCTTTTGTTCGAGAAATTTTAAATTTGTTTGAAAACCAACCAAATTATAAAGTGTTCCCTCTTTATTTTCGGCACGAAGCTGTACCACCGCCCAAGGTCTTTTGTCGGTTCTCGGGTCCCTAAGTCCAACCGGCTTTAACGGACCAAAACGGATAGAATCCTCACCGCGTTTTGCCAAAATTTCAATTGGCATACACCCCTCGTAAACATTTGGGGCTTTATCAAATTCATGAAGCGGTGCACCCTCGGCCTTAATAAGCTCGTTATAAAAGGCGGTATATTCTTCCTTGTTCATTGGGCAGTTAATATAATCTGCCGTGCCCTTATCATAGCGGGCGGCGTAAAACACCTTTGAAAAATCAATGCTGTCCTTTGTAACAATGGGTGCCGCCGCGTCATAAAAACTTAAATTACCGCCTTCACAAAGCTTTGCAATGTCACTTGCCAAAGCGCCATCGGTTAAAGGGCCTGTAGCAATTACCGTCACACAGTCGGTTGGAATTTTGCTCACAATCTCGTTTATAACCGTAATATTTGGATGACTTTTAATCTTTTCGGTAATATATTCGGCAAATTTTTCACGGTCAACAGCCAAAGCACCGCCCGCCGCAACCGCACAGCTATCTGCCGCTTCAAGACAAAGGGATGAAAACTGCCGCATTTCCTCTTTTAAAAGACCTGCCGCAGAATCAACACGGTTTGCCTTTAAGGAATTTGAGCAAACAAGCTCGGCAAAGTTATTGTTTTTATGCGCGGGGGTTTTCTTTGTGGGCTTCATTTCGTAAAGGTTTACCTTTATTCCGTTATTTGCGGCAATATAGGCCGCCTCACAGCCCGCAAGACCTGCGCCAATAACATTAATTTGCATCATTTTTTAGTTTCCTTTTTAGTTTTTGCGCGGCTTTTGCATTCAGAATTCATACAATACTTTTTACCCTTCATACCGCTTATGATATAACTGCCACATTCCTTACAAACCTCACCGGTTGGTATACCGGGAGATGCAAAGTCGCAGTTTGGATAGTTTGTACATCCGTAGAATTTATTACCCTTTTTAGAAAGGCGTTTTACAAGCTTGCCGCCACATTTGGGACATGGTTGCTTGATTTCATCCTCGGGTACGGGTTTTGTATTTTTACATTCAGGATAACCTGGGCAAGCAAGGAATTTACCAAAACGGCTTGTTTTAACAACCATTTTTCTTCCGCACTTGTCACAAATTACATCACTTTCAACCTCAGGCACCTTTACCCTTTTGCCTGTAAGCGAGTTTTCGGCTTTTTGATAGTAATTATCAAAATCGTCATAGAAATCACGAATTGTTTCAACCCAATTTAAGTCACCCACACCGATTTTATCAAGTTTAGATTCCAAACCTGCGGTGAATTTAACATCGAAAATCTTATTAAAATATTGCACCATTAAATCAGAAATAACCTTGCCAAGCTCGGTTGGTTTTAGTGCTTTCTTTTCACGCACGATATAATCGCGGTTCATAATATTGGAAATTATTGGTGCATAGGTTGAAGGACGACCAATGCCGTTTTCATCAAGCGCCTTAATTAAGGTTGCTTCAACATATCTTGCAGGGGGCTGTGTAAAGTGCTGATTTGGCGACAAATCACGAAGCTTTAAAACATCGTCCTTTGCCATTTCGGGAAGTGAGCTTTCCTTGTCTTCATCCTCATCCTTACCCTCAACATACAAAACAGTAAAGCCATCAAACTTAACCGAATAACCGCTTGCCTTGAAGAGATAACCGTTTGCGGTAATATCAACATTAACAGTATCTTGAATTGAAGCCGCCATTAAAGATGCAATAAAGCGTTCCCAAATAAGCTTATAAAGCTTATACTGTTCGGCTGTCAAAGAGTCCTTAACCTGTTCGGGAGTTAGGTCAATAATAGTTGGTCTAATTGCCTCGTGTGCGTCTTGTGATGTGTTTTTTGTTTTAAAATAACGCGGTGAAGATGGCAAATATTTTCTGCCGTAATTAGCGCCGATAAACTTGCTTGCCGCTGCTCTTGCCTCTTCCGAAATACGAAGCGAGTCGGTACGCATATAGGTAATAAGACCTGTTGTACCGTGCCCCATTATATCAATACCTTCGTAAAGCTGTTGTGCAATTCGCATTGTGCGTTGTCCTGTAAAGCCCAGCTTACGCGATGCTTCTTGTTGAAGAGTTGAAGTAATAAAAGGTGGTGCGGGCTGGCGATTGCGCTTTCCCTTTTTAACATCGGTTACAACATACTCGGCACCATTAAGCTTTTCTAAAATCTCGTTTGCGGATGCTTCGTTTTGAATTGAATCAAGCTTGCCGTTTTTGTCACCATAAAGCTTTGCAACAAAGGTTTTTCTACCCGCCGCAAGCTTGGCTTCAACTGTCCAATATTCTTCGGCCACAAACTTTTCAATTTCGCGTTCGCGTTCAACCACAAGCTTCAAGGCAACGGTTTGCACACGACCTGCCGAAAGACCGCTTTTAACCTTTTTCCACAAAAACGGACTTAATTTATAACCAACAATTCGGTCAAGCACGCGACGGGCTTGTTGCGCGTCAACCAAATTCATATCAATTTTTCGAGGGGCCGCCATACCGCTTGTAACACCCGATTTTGTAATTTCGTTAAAGGTTACGCGGTTTAAGGAGTTCATATCAAGACCTAAAATTTGTGCCAAGTGCCAAGAGATTGCCTCACCCTCTCTATCAGGGTCAGTTGCAAGATAAACCTCGTCACAGTCACTAACAGCATTTTTAAGGTCTTTAATCAAATCTTTCTTTTCAGCCATATTGATATATTGGGGCTGAAAATCGTTATTTATGTCAACACCAAGGCGTGATTTTGGTAAGTCACGAATATGACCTTTAGAGGCCATAACCTCGTATCCTGTGCCTAAATATTTCTTAATACTTTTGATTTTCGAGGGTGACTCAACAATTAAAAGCTTTGACATATTATTCCTCCATTAAGGGTTATTTGCAAATTTCGTACTGTCCGCCAGGAAGCGCACGAATGATAAATTCCATTTCAAGCTCGGTCAGTGCTGATAATAAATCCGACGGCGAAAGCCCCGAATTTAAATCATCAGGATAAAATTTTTGCTTATCTAAACAATTATACACTATTTTTGCCGAATTTGAAAGAGTTATCTGCAATGTTTTTTTATTATTTTTTTCTTTTTCGGGCTTTGGTGCTTCTTTATATGCCTTTTCAATGTTAATTTTATCGGGAAAACGGACAATATATTCACCAAAAACATCAGATGCATCTAAAAGTGGCTTTGCACCGTCACGAAGCAACGCGTTTGAGCCCTTATATTGCTTCATATTTGGAAGCCCCGGAATTACAAAAACATCTTTACCTTGGTTAAGCGCGTGGTTAGCGGTGATAAGCGCACCGCTTCTTTGTCCTGCTTCAACCAAAATTGTACCCAATGTAAGACCTGATAAAAGTCTGTTTCTTACAGGAAATGTAAATGATGTCACCGGCATATCGGGTGGATATTCACTTATAAGGCACCCTTTGTTTGCAATATGTTCACGCAAGGCGCGATTTTCTTCAAGATAAGATACCGAAAAGCCACAGGGCATTACCAAAACGGTTATTCCCTCCGCCTTTAATGCGCCAATGTGTGCAAAGGTGTCACTGCCAACAGCGCCACCACTTACAACAACCATACCCGAACGGGCAAAACGATATCCAAGCGAATATGCCGATTTTTTGCCAAAATCACTAACCCTGCGAGGACCTACAATGGTAACCGACGGTGTGTTTTCGAAATCGGGCATTTTACCCTTAACATAAAGCACTATCGGTGGATTTTCGATTTCTTTTAAAGGGGTTGGATAACCTTCGCTATGAAAAGTCACAACGCTAACGCCTAACCTGTTGCACTTTTCCAAAATTTCCTTTGCCTTTATAAGTGCCGAATTATCAAGCTTTGCCGCAACGCTTTTAGGTAAAAGCTTTGCTCTTTTTGAATTATCGGCATCATACACCGCTTTAGCATCACAAAAGCTGTCAAAAATTCTATTTACGTAGCGGTTGCCCTGCCCAAGACAAAGCTGTAACCAAATATAATACTCCATTATTTCATCATTTCCCACATAGAAATTGCAGCGGCAGTTGCAGCATTTAAAGACTCTGCCTTGCCATACATTTTAATGGTGATTTGCTCGTTAGAATTTGCTTTCATATCATCGGTCAAGCCGTTTGCCTCGTTGCCGATAATTAAAACAGAGCCATCTGAAAACTTAACATCAGAGATAGATTTTGCATCTCTGTCAACAACACAGGCATAGGTTTTAAGGCCCAAATTTTTAAGGTCATTTACAAAGTCATTTAAAATGATAACCGGCATACGAAGTAAGGTGCCCATTGATGCCCTTAAGGACTTTGGTGAATATGGGTCAACGCTGTCGCTTGATAAAATAATCCCGCTTACCCCAAGTGCTTCAGCGGTGCGGGAAATCGCCCCAAGATTTGACGGGTCATTAAGGTTTTCAAGGGCAATATATCTTCCGCCTTTTGAAATTTTTGTCGAAATTTCGGGAATTTTTACAACCGCAATTATCCCCTGTGGCGAGGTTGTATCGCTTATTTTTGCAAAAAGCGAATCGGGAATTTTATAAATTTCATTGGCGTTTTTATAAAAAGCCGATAGCTCCTCCCCGTGCTTTTCTGCGGCGGAATTTGAAATAATCAGTTTATCAAACCCAATTGAATTAGACATAGCATCATCGCAAATTCGAAGCCCTTCTAAAACAAAAAGACCTTCATTTTTGCGAGCTTTTGCCGATGTCTGTAAACTACAAACAAGTTTGATAAGCGGATTATCCTTGCTGGTTATAACCTTAATTTCCATTGATTTTTCACCCCAATAAAAATGAAAAAGTCGCCCGAGAGATAAAATACCTCGGGCGAAATAATTACTTTTCTAATGCCTTCTTTGCAGCTTTAACTAAGGTTTCAAAGCCCTTAGCATCGTTAACTGCAAGGTCAGCCAACATCTTACGGTTGATGTCAATATTAGCTTTTTTAAGACCATTCATAAATGTTGAATAGTTCATACCGTTCATTTTGCAAGCAGCAGAAATACGGGTAATCCAAAGACGACGGAAATCGCGCTTTTTAAGACGACGACCGATGTATGCATATTGACCTGATTTCATAACTGCTTCTTTAGCAGTTTTAAAAAGCTTGGACTTAGCGCCAAAATAGCCCTTTGCAAGCTTTAACACTTTATTTCTTCTTTTGCGTGTAGCTAACGCACCTTTAATACGTGCCATTTCTTATACCTCCAATTTATCGTATAATCTTATTTGTAAGGGATTAACTTCTTAACGGTTGCGGTGTTGGTTACATCAGCAACTACAACCTTGCGAAGATTTCTCTTACGTTTTGTGGTCTTTTTGTTGAGAATGTGTGACTTGAAAGCATGTGCACGTTTTACTTTACCGGTTTTGGTAAGCTTAAAGCGTTTCTTTGCGCCACTGTGTGTTTTAATTTTAGGCATTGTAATTCCTCCATACTAATATGTTTTTTAATTATTTACTTTTTACAGGAGCCAAGAACATAAGCATATTACGTCCTTCTAATTTAGCAGGTTTTTCAACGCTGGCAACATCCTTGCAAAATTCTGCAAAGCGGTTCATTGTATCAAGGCCAATTTCGGGATGTCCCATTTCGCGACCACGAAAACGGATAGAAACCTTTACCTTGTCGCCCTTTTGTAAAAACTTAATTGCTTGCTTGCCTTTTGTTTCAAAGTCATGAACGTCGATGCTTAAACCTAAGCGAATTTCTTTTGTTTCAATAACCTTTTGATTTTTTCTGTTTTCTTTTTCACGCTTGGCCTGTTCAAAGCAATATTTACCATAGTCCATAATCTTGCAAACAGGCGGTTGTGCATTTGGTGAAATGCAGACTAAATCAAGGTCAGCTTTGTTTGCCGCGTCAAGTGCCATGTCAATGGAAACAATACCCAACTGACTGCCATCCTGCGCGATAACGCGAACTTCCTTAAATTTAATACCTTCGTTTATAGCAACTTCTTTACTGCTAATGCTAACGCACCTCCAAACAATAAATAACAAAAGCGTGGACGCAATAACGCCCACGCATAAGAATACCAAAGAGATTTTGGAACTTATTAACCCTTTTAAACAAAATCTTAGGGTGAGGACGATATACGCACTACTTTGTTGTAACAATAATTATACACAATTTTTCTATTTTGTCAAGTATTTTTTTAATTCATTTGCTTTATCGGTCTTTTCCCAAGGCAAATCAATATCTGTTCTACCCATATGACCATAAGCTGCGATTTGGCGGTAAATAGGACGGCGAAGCTGTAACGCATCAATAATTGCCGATGGTCTTAAATCAAACACACTATTTACCGCTTCAACAATTTTGTCGTCGCTGAGTTTGCCTGTACCGAAGGTGTCAACCATTACAGATACAGGGCGCGCCACACCGATAGCATAAGCCAACTGAATTTCGCACTTGTCAGCAAGACCTGCTGCCACAATATTCTTTGCAACCCAGCGCGCTGCATAAGCGGCACTGCGGTCAACTTTTGTTGGGTCTTTACCCGAAAATGCACCGCCGCCGTGACGGGCATAGCCGCCATAGGTATCAACAATAATTTTACGGCCTGTAAGACCTGTATCACCCTGTGGACCGCCAACAACAAAACGGCCTGTGGGGTTGATAAAGAACTTGGTGTTTTCATCCATTAGCTTTTCGGGCACAATGGGCTTAATAACCTTTTCCAAAATATCGGCACGCAAGGCTTCAAGCGTAACATCCTCTGTATGCTGTGTAGACACAACAACTGTATCAACACGGGTAGGCACACCATCGTTATATTCAACGGTAACCTGTGTTTTTCCGTCGGGGTTTAAGTAATCTAATTCACCACTCTTACGAACATCGGTAAGGCGCTTTGCCATTTTGTGAGCAAGTGAAATTGCCAAAGGCATAAGCTCTTCGGTTTCGTTACAAGCATAACCAAACATCATACCCTGGTCGCCCGCACCGTTTAAGTTATAAGCATCATCTTCGCCATCTTTAAGTTCAAAAGACTTATCAACACCCATTGCAATATCGGGTGACTGCTTGTCAAGAGCAACCATAACAGCGCAGGTGTTACCGTTAAAGCCCGCTTTTTCACTGTTATAACCAATATCGCACACAACCTCACGCACAATTGCAGGTATATCAACCTGTGCGGTGGTGGAAATTTCACCCATTACATTTACAACACCTGTGGTGCAAAAGGTTTCACAAGCAACACGGGCATAGGGGTCTTGACTGAAAATTGCGTCTAAAACCGCGTCAGAAACTTGGTCGGAAACTTTGTCGGGATGACCTTCGGTAACCGATTCAGAAGTAAAAAGCATTTTTGCCATTTTTAAAATTCCTTTCTATTTTTAAAAGCTTAAAATTCACAAAAAAACACCGCCTACTTTCGAGGCGGTTTTTATAAAAACAACCTCATCTTTCGGATAAACCGACGGATTTAGCACCTTGTAAAAACAGGTTGCCGGGTTTCATCGGGCCGTGCCCCTCCACCACTCTTGATAAGGACGATATTTAATTTGCGTTAATTATTGTAACATATAATCGAAATTTGTCAAGTTATTTTTTAAGTAACGGTGATAACTTTTTATAAACCAAAAAGCAAATTGCCGCATCAATTATTCCCTTTGCAAAGTTAAAGGGTAAATTGAAAATAACAAGTGCTTCAAAAAGCCCGTCAACCGACGGTAAAATTGCCTGATACATACCAATAATTGCAGGCATTGGCAAGCCATATAACACTGAAAAAGCGGGATAAACAATGAAATAGTTTGAAGCAATGCTTATAACGGCCATTGCCAAAGCACCCAAAAGTGAGCCAATAAGAGCAAATTTGCGGTTTTTGTTATACTTATATATTGCACCCGCAACGCCAACAAAAATGGCACCAAGGATGAAATTTGAAACCTCACCCACACCTGCGCTTGTGGTGACAAAAAGGTGGAGTAAATTCTTCAAGAGGCAAACCACAATTCCGTAAAGCGGGCCGTAAACAAAGCTGACAATTAAAGCCGGCAATTCTGAAAAATCGAACTTAACAAACGACGGAATAATAGGCAGTGGAAATTCAAGCAGCATTAACACAAAGCCAAGTGCACCGAAAAGGGCACAAAATGCAAGTTTTTTGATTTCTTCCTTACGCATAAAAAACACCTCTTAAAAAATATAACGCCCTTACATAAAATAAGGGCGTTAAAAGTTATAAAAACTTTCATCTTCTCTCATCCAGACTATACTGTCGGCTTTGGAATTTCACCAAATCAGCCAAACGGCTCGCGGGCTATGACCGCCGGTGAGGAATTGCACCTCGCCCTGAAGATTATAAAAATATTATATGACATTATTCGACATTTGTCAATTACTTAAAATACATAAATAACTGGCATTTAATCATACCGTTATAAAGCTTTCGGCGCTTGTCGGCAGTTTTGCCGTAATGCTTTTCGAATTCGTCGTGTGGGCTTATGATAAAGTACTTTCTTCCCTCGCCCATTTCGAACTGTTTACCCATCACCTTATAAAGCTCTTCGGCGGCTTTAACATCTAAAAGTCGTTCGCCGTAAGGTGGGTTACAAATGGTAAGGCAACGCTTTTCGGGAGCTTTAAAATCCTTAACATCGCCAAGGGATGCTTTAACATATTTTTCAACACCCGCTTTTTTAGCGTTTGCAAGTGTGAGTTCTACACAAGCGGGGTCAATATCGTAACCTTGCGCTTTAAATTCAACATTTTTAAGTATCAAATCTTGTGCGCGGGTACGTTCCTCCATCCAAATTTTGCGGTCTAAAAAGCCAAAGCGTTCAGCCGCAAAAAAACGGCGAAGACCGGGTGCGGTTTTGGTTGCCATAAGGGCCGACTCAATTAAAATTGTACCGCTTCCGCAAAACGGGTCAAAAAGCTGTGTGTCGGGGTAAATTCGTGCCAAATCACACATTGCCGCCGCCAAGGTTTCTTTAAGCGGTGCATCGTTAGAATTACGGCGGTATCCCCTTTTATGAAGCCCGTCACCGCTTGTATCTATCATCATTGTAACCACATTTTTGTGAATAGAAAAACGGATTTTATACTCACTGCCTGTTTCGGCAAAAATGTTTATGTGATAGCGCATTTTAAGGCGCTCAACAATGGCTTTTTTAATAATTGACTGACAGTCGGGTATGCTGAAAAGCTGTGAATTTATGCTCCAACCGTTTACGGGAAAAGCATCATCTTTACCTATATAATCTTCCCAAGGAAGTGCCTTGACACCGTCAAAAAGCTCGGTAAAGGTGGTGGCTTCAAATTCGCCGACATTTATCATAATTCTTTCCGCAAAGCGAGAGCATATATTAGCACGGGCTAGCATATTTTCTTCACCGCTTAAAAGCACACGGCCGTTTTCAGCAGTTACATCCTCAAATCCCATTCGGCGAAATTCATCGGCGGCTATACTTTCCACCCCGAAAAGACATGGGGCAACTAAATTTATTTTGCTCATATTTTAAACCTCAAAAAAAGGCGAAACCTTGCCGTTTCGCCCGTTAAATTTATCTTGTTCTTCTTTTGGTGCGATTAGCTTCGGGATTTTTTCTCTTTAAATCCGAAAACTTTTCATCGCTTGTTTGCTTAAAGCGGTTCATCATTTCCTCAAAGCTTGCAGGTTCCTGCTTTTTAGGTGTCCAAGTAAACGAATTAGGTGCAGGTCTTTGTGCTTCGGTCGGGCGGCGTTCCTCCCTTGGGCGGCGCGGCGCGGCTTCAGTTTTTTCGGGCTCTAACGCGCGTTTAATGCTTAAACTGATTTTTCCGTCATCGCTGACATTCATAACCTTTGCTTTAACAACATCGCCAACCTTGAAAAGCTCTGAAATGTCGTTAATATAAGTGCGGGAAACCTCTGAAATATGTACCATTCCCGATTTGCCGTTGCCTAAATCCACAAATATACCAAAATTAGTTATTCCGGTAATTTTGCCTTCCACAATTTCTCCCACAGTGAGCTGCTGCATCTAAATTATTATCCCCCTAAATTTTTGCCTAATTGCCCGAAATATCAACAAATATCTGTTCATCAGAATAGATATAGCCAAGTCTTTCACGGGCAGCTTTTTCAATAATTTGTTTGTTTGATTCGTCAGACAGCATGGCTTTAAGCTCAGCAATGTCGTTTTGTGTTTTTGCGTACTCCTGCTTTAAGGCGTTAAGCTCACGCTGACTTTCATTAAGTGTAGACCAAAGATTAACAAGGTTAGCAAAAACATAAACACAAACGAAAAGGCAAAGCAATTTTAAAATTACACTGCGTTGACGGCGCGGTTTACGCTTCATAACACTTTCCCCTTTAATATCTAATCTTTTGTTAGTATACAACACCTAGCCCTCTTTTTTCAAGTCCTTTTTAAATATTTTTTGGGTTTTATTAAATATTGTATTACAATATTTCACCCATTTTTTAATTTTTTCAAAAAGCCATATCAAAATGCGGTTTAAAAAGTCGACCATTTTTGCTGAAATTTCGTTTAAATACTTAAAAACCGCAAATAAAATTTTTACAAAAAAACGCGAAATGGTAAAATAACAAATAAGAAAACCAACCGCGATTCCAATAAGAATATATCCCCTGATTTCACCGTTTGAGAGCGACATTAAAAGTAAAAATGTGAAAATTGAAATTATTAAAAAATAAATTAAATCTTCAAAAAACACCGAAATTGCAGTGGGGTTATATAATTTTCTAAACGCCCTAAATAAGTCGTAAAAAAGGCAATAGCCCACCCCAAACAAAACCGAGTATAAAAACGAAACTGCTTGAAAAGAACTGTCTATTTCCCACATAATTATTTAAAAATTTTACCAAAAAACGAGCCACCGCTTTTTTGTGCGGTGTAAACAATAGCGTGGAATTTACCCTCTATCGAAATATCGCCCGTTTTAGTGTCAAAATTTATTATATGCAACCTTTCACCCTTTATGGTAAGGAGCCCCAAAGCAGTATCAAGCACAACCGTTTCATCATCAAAGGAAATACACTCCCTAATGCCTGAAGCGGTAAAGCTTCTGCGGTTTTCTAAAATAATATTGCTGTTTTGCTTAATAATTTCTTCCAAAATTAAACACCCCTTAAATATATATTTAAAGGGTGTAAATGTTATTCAATAATTTTATACATTAAAGCCGCATCTTCTTTATGGATACTTTCTGTAAGGGTTAAGACCTTAACCTTAACAACGCGTGTGCCGAAGGAAATTTCAATTTCATCATTTACCTTAACATCATAAGATGCACGGGCAACCTTGCCGTTAACAAGCACACGACCTGCATCACATGCCTCATTCGCAATGGTGCGTCGTTTAATAATTCGGGAAACTTTTAAATATTTATCTAATCTCACAGTAAACCTCTAATAAAAATTAAGCCGTCTAAAAAGACGGCTTAAAAGCAATTATTTAATAGCAGCTTTTAATGCAGCGCCAGCCTTGAAAGCAGGAGCTTTAGAAGCAGCAATTTCAATCTTGTCGCCGGTCTTGGGGTTGATACCTGTGCGAGCTGCGCGTTCAGCAACCTTGAAAGTACCAAAGCCGATAAGCTGTACAGAGCCGCCTACCTTTAATTCAGCAGCAACACTGTCAACGAAAGCTGCAAGAGCTTTTTCAGCGTCCTTTTTAGTAATGCCAGCTTTCTCAGCGATTGAAGCAACTAATTCTGTTTTGTTCATAATAGAACCTCCAATAATTTTTTTAACGGAAAAACCGTTTTGATAACTTGTCCGTACATACTATTCGTACCATTTATTTTTAACATACTTTTAGAAAAAAATCAATAGTTTTTTGCATTTTTTATAAAAATTGTTATAAATTTCAAAACATTTTGTGTAAAATGGTTGTTATTTATTTAAAATACCCTTTATCACTGCCTCAATATAGTCGTAAAGAAGGGTTTCATCGGATATATTCATATCACGATAAGCGGCACCTGCATCATTTCCAGCATCGTCAGAAACACGCCTTACAGCCAAAAACGGCACATCTGCATAATTACAAACATAGGCAATGGCGGCAGTTTCCATATCGCAGGACATTGCCCCAAAGGCATTAGCCAGTTTAACTCGCACCTCATCATCACATATAAATGAGTCACCCGTAACAGCAGTGCCAAGCTTTGCCGTGGGTATAACCTCATTTGCAATTTTTAAAAGCTGCTCATCGGCATTATAAATATATGTTGGCTGTGCGGGCTTTTCACAGGGTGCATAGCCAATCATAGTAAGGTCAAAATCGTGCTCTAAAAAGCGGTTTGGTAAATTTATTTCGCCACGCCCAATGCCTGAAACACCGCCCGAAAGGCCGTAATTTAAAATAACATCACAGCCCATGCTTATAAGACAAACAGTTGCGGCGGTGGCATTAACCTTGCCAATACCGCACAATATTGAAATAACCTCAACAGCACCATTTTCGGTATGAATTTCAAACTTGTGGGCTTCCCTTTTTAAAACTTCAAGCTTTTCAAAGTCGCCCGCTTCTACCTTATTTCGCAATGCTTTATATTCGTCACCGTCGGCAACAACAATTCCTATTTTTTCAAAATTCATAATTTTCCTCTTTATTCTTCGGTTGTAAATTCAAGCTTTGCCCCGCAGTAAGAACAAAAGATGGTATCCTCTTCAATAGCGGCACCGCAGGCAGCACAAATTCGTTTTGCTTTTGCGGCTTTAATTGCCTGCTTTATATCGTTAATTTCCTTGATTTTGGCATCAATGCTATCAACAAGCTCGTTGATTTGCTCATAATCGACATCATCGCCCTTGTGCTTTTTATAGCAAAGCTCACCAAGTGCCTTGTAGTCCTTTGAAATCTTTGCTTCAAGAGACACAACATTAAATTTTTGCTTTCCTGTGTCAACTGCCTCCTCGGTTGCTTTAACCGCAACATCAAAGGCATCCTTCGCTTTATCAAGCAAATTTTCAAACATATCCATAAATATACTCCTTCTAAAATTGATTATAAAATTTAGTTATACCCTGTTTTCTATCGCAAATTTCAGAAAAACGACTGATATATTCATACGGGTATTTAAAATTAAAAATGCGCTCAATTTTATCGCCGTTTGGTTCTCTAAGCTTTGTAACGGCCGATGCACCGCATGCCAAAATTGAATGAGTTTCATCCATAATATAAACATTGTAAAGACATTCAAAGCCCTTTTTGGCATAGCCGACATTTTCAAGGTTTCCGACAGTCTTGCTTTGGCGGTACATATAATAGGGCAAAATTTGGTTTTCGCATAAATAATTATAAGCAAAGTCAACCATATCAGATGCGATTTTTCCCATTTCAATTTCGGGAAAATCACCATTTTTAGTAAGGTTTGATGCCCTTTTCATTGAAAGCGAGTGAACAGTTACACTTTCGGGACATAAAGCAACTACTGACTTCACACTATCCTTAAAGCTTTCAAAATCATCACCCGAAAGCCCTGCAATAAGGTCCATATTTATATTATCAAAACCGCATTCACGAGAAAGCTTAAAGGCAGAAATTGTGTCATTTGCAGTGTGTCTTCTGCCGATAATGTTTAAAACCTTATCATTCATTGTTTGTGGGTTAATGCTAATTCTGGTAGCGCCGCCCTGCTTTATCGCCAAAAGCTTTTCCTTTGTTATGGTGTCGGGGCGGCCCGCCTCAACAGTATATTCTAAAACACCGCTTAAATCGAAATTGTCGCTTACCGTTTGCATAATTTTTGTTAATTGCTCGGTCGAAAGGGTTGTGGGTGTGCCACCGCCGATATAAACCGTCATAAGCTTTAAATTATTGGCTTTGGCAATTTGTGCGGTAAGCTTTATTTCTTCACAAAGAAGCTCGACATACTGCGGGATATAGCCCTTTGCCTTTTCTATTGAATGTGACACGAACGAGCAATAATTACACCTTGTTGGGCAAAACGGAATTGAAATATATAAGCTAAAGCTGTCATCTCTCGAAAGCGAGGTTATAGCATTTTCGCCTTTAATGGTTTCCTTGCAAAGTGCAATTTTTTTATCACTAACCATTAAATAATTTTTAAAGTAATTTTCAGCAAAATCAAGTCCCTTTGATTTTGCAATTCTTGAAAACAGCTTTGCGGGGCGAACACCCGTTAAAATTCCCCACTGTGGTAAATAGTTAAAGCATTCAGTTAAGCAATTAAACAAGCAAATTGCAAGAAACAGCTCGCTATCCTTTGAAAAATCATCGTTTACAGGGGTTATTTCACGACTTGATTGAAATTCTTTTCCGTTATACAAAAGCGTCGCCTTGGCGGTTTTACCGCAAATTTCGGCAATTGCAACGGCATCCCCATCAGATTTATAATCCAAAAACTCAATTTTTTCAAAGGGCAAAAAAATCCTTATCAGCTTTTCAAGCTCATATTTAAAGTCGTTATTTATTAAACAAAGCTTCATCTCAACCTCTTATGTAGGGATTATAATTTTTTTCATTGCCAATGGTTGTTTTTTCGCCGTGCCCTGCCATAACAATGGTATCTTCCGGTAAGGTGTAAAGCTTTTTAATAGATTTTTCAATCTCGCCAAAACTGCCGCCCAAAAAGTCGGTACGGCCAATACTTTCCTTAAAAAGTGTGTCACCTGAAAAAAGCACATTATCCACCAAAAGTGAAACACTGCCAACAGTATGACCTGGGGTGTGAATAACCTTAAACTCTATATCGCCCACCGCAAAGCCGTCACCGTCTTTTAAAAGCAAATCGGCTGAAAATGGCTCTAATTCGGTGTGGAACATAACCGCCAAATTAACATAAGAATTTAAAAGTGCCTCGTTATCAAATTTACCGATAGCAATTTTTGTATTGGTTTGGCGAGAAAGCTCTAATGCATAACCAATATGGTCATAATGTGCATGGGTTAAAATTATAAGCCGTTCTTTGTTTTTGGCATTTTTCAAAAAGTCCAACGCCTCATCCGACGCAAAGCCAGGGTCAATAACCACTGCTGCCGTTTCGCTTAAAAGCAAATAGCAGTTAACTGCAATATTTCCAAGTGTTAGGGTTTTAATTTCCATTTTTTCTCCAAATCTCTGTGTCAAATAAAATTGTTACAGGTCCATCGTTTACAAGTGATACCTTCATATCGGCGCCAAAAATACCTTTTGACACCTTTTTTACGCCAAGTTCCTTTAGCTTTTCGCAATAAATATCATAATATTCGCTTGCAAGCTTTGGCTCCATTGCCTTTATAAAGGAGGGGCGATTTCCTTTTTTAACATCAGCGCAAAGTGTAAATTGTGAAATTGCCAAGATTTCACCCTTTACATCAAGAATTGATTTATTCATCTTGTCATTTTCATCATTAAAAACCCTTAAATTAACGGTTTTATGCGCTAAAATATCAATATCTTCCAAGGTGTCACCCTCTGCCGCGCCGAATAAAATCATATATCCGTTTTCACAGCTTCCGACAACTTTGCCGTCAACCGAAACTGAGGCACAGGACACCCTTTGAATAACTGCCTTCATTATTGGTTTATCCTTTCTACGCTGAAAATACCGCCGATTTTTTCAATACGGGCAATAATGCTTTTTAGATGCTCAACACTTTCGGCGCTGATAGTCATTATAACAGTACAGTTACCGTCTTTAAGCTGACGAGCATTTATGCTGTGAATAGGCACACGCATGTTATTAATAGCATTCATAATGTCAATAACAATACCCTGTCGGTCAATAGCCAAAGCGGAAAGTGTTGAAGTAAAGTTTTCCTTCTTCGAACCGTCCCAATAAGCATTAATCCAACGGGCAGGCTCGGGACTGTCAGCAATATTTTTAGGCACATTGTTACAGTCCCTTTTATGAATTGAAACACCGTGACCGCGTGTAATATAGCCAATAATATCATCACCCGGCAATGGGTTGCAACAATGTGAAAACTTAATAAGGCAGTTATCAACACCCTCAACTATAACACCATCGGATGATTTTTTAGCCATCATTTTGCTAATCGGCACAATTTCGGGCGGCTTCTTTTCGGCGGCCTTTTTGTTGTAATCATCCTTAACACGCGGTATAACCTTTGAAAGTAAAATACCACCATAACCGATTGCGGCATAAAATTCCTCGCCGTTTGCAAGCTTATATTTTCTTGCCAAATCTCCAACATATTCATCCATTTCGCTGTCCGAAATGTTGATATTATTTCGGCGAAGTTCTTTTTCAAATTCAGCTTTACCTGTAATAATATTTTCGGGGCGTTTTTCCTTTTTAAACCAAGAACGGATTTTTGCCTTTGCCGAAGATGTTACCGCAATGTTAAGCCAGTCACGGCTTGGGCCGTGCCCCGCTTGATTTGTGGTTAAAATTTCAATTACTTCACCGGTTTTAACCTCGTGGTCAATAGGCACAATTTTACCGTCAACCTTTGCGCCAACCATTCGTGTACCAACAGCCGAGTGAATTTGGAAAGCAAAGTCAACAATAGTAGCACCAAGCGGTAGGTTTATAACATCGCCCTTTGGTGTAACGGCAAAAACATCCTCTTGCGAAAGGTCGACCTTAATGTTTTGAATAAGCTCGGTCGAATCCTCGGCGGCTTCTTGGTTTTCAATAATTTGGCGTATCCAAGCAAGGCGGTCTTCAAGCTTTTTATCGTTATCCTTAATACCCTCTTTATACTTCCAATGCGCCGCAATACCAAATTCGGCAGTGTGATGCATTTCAAAGGTGCGGATTTGAATTTCAAAAGGAATACCGCTGCGGCCGATAACCGTTGTGTGAAGCGACTGATACATATTCGGTTTTGGGGTTGAAATATAGTCCTTAAACCTGTTTGGAATGGGTCTGAACATATCGTGCATAATACCCAAAATGTTATAACAGTCGGTCACATTGTCGGTGATAATTCTTATGGCATAAATGTCATAAATTTCATCAAAATCACGGTTTTGCACAAACATTTTGCGGTAAATACCGTGAACTGATTTTACACGACCCTGAAACGATAGTGTAACATTCGGCATTTCCTGTCTTAAACGCTCTTCAATGCGGTTTTTAATTTCATTAAGGATTTGTTCCCTGTGCGCCTTGCGGTGTGTTAAAAGCTCTTCAATGTCGTGATAAGCTATGGGGTCAAGGTGCTTGATTGCCAAATCCTCAAGCTCTTCTTTAACGGGACGAATACCTAAACGGTGAGCAATAGGGGCATAAATTTCAAGTGTTTCCACCGAAATATCCCTTTGCTTTTGCTCACGCATAGCATCAATGGTGCGCATGTTATGAAGTCGGTCAGCCAATTTTATAATAATCACACGGATATCCTGCCCCATTGCGATAAGCATTTTTCTTAAACTTTCGGCTTGTTGCTGTTCTTTTGTAGAAAAGTTAAGCTTACCAATTTTGGTAACACCGTCAACCAAAAGCGCAACCTCGGCACCAAATTCACTTTTAATATATTCCAAAGAATAATCGGTGTCTTCAACAACATCGTGCAAGAGTGACGCCGCAATTGACTGACTGTCCATACCAAGAGATATAACAATCTTTGCAACATTAAACGGGTGGTAATAATAATCCTCGCCCGAAATACGCTTTTGTCCTGCGTGGGCGGTAACACAAAGTGTATAGGCCTTTTCAACCATTTGATAATCGAAATTACCGCCAAAGTTTTCCATATGGCATTTAAGGTCGTTTAAATTTTTAAGTTCTTCATTTGTCAAGGCCTTCACACTCCTTTACTAAGGCACTATATATACCCGAATTTAATAAGTTTGTTTTTTCGGTGGTTTTATATGAAAAATATTTAAAGTTTTCAAAGCCGATTAGCTTTAAATCACATAAAACATCCAAAGAGATTTTTGTTTTCGCATAACCCAAGGTGTTTAAGAATATGTTTATAAGCTTTTGCTCTAATATACCTTTTTGAGTAATTGCGCGGTATACCTCACCCACTTCGCTTCTTGTGGGGGTTAAAGCTAAAGCATTATATACTCTTCCCGATTTATATGCCTGATAATTGTCAAATTCCTTAAAGAATACATCATCATCAAAGCCATTTTGACGCATTTCTTTAATAACAACACTTATTTCGTAATTACCGTTAAAATGGTTTGTTTGAACTGTAACCGCCAAATCAAGCACATCACCGACATTATAGCAAAAGCTGTCGGTATTAGCACCAAAAAGCATTGCCTGAAAGGTATTTGTGCCCTTTGTAAATAAAAGCTTTAAATGCTTATTTTGGCTTAAAGGGGTAACTCTTTGCAAGGTAACACCGCAAACCGCAAAAATGGGTTCAGAGTTTTCAAAGCCAAAGGGCTCAAGAATTTTTATGCTTTCAGCCAAATCAACAGTTAAGGCCGACGGGTTTATTTTACAGTCTAAATTAAGCACAGGCGGTACATATTCAAAGCCGTTTGCATAATCGTTTACCGCTTTTCTAAAATCGGCAATATTTTCAGCCTTTAAGCTTATACCTGCCGCTTGTGAATGACCGCCGAATTTTGTCAAAAAATCTTTTGCGCTGTAAATTGCATCATAAAGCGAAAAACCGTCATAACTTCGGCCCGAGCCGTGTGCATCCTCACCATCAACCGAAATTACAATAGCGGGCTTTCCGTATCTTTCACAAATTCGAGAAGCCACAATGCCCACAACACCGTGATGCCAATTTTCGCCGTCCACAACAATTACGCGGTCAAAATTATATCCGTTTGCTTCAATTTTTAAAATTGCATCCTCGCAAATTTTCTTTTCGGTTTGTTGGCGAAGTGCATTGTCGCTGTCAATTTCGTTTGCAATTTCAAGCGCCTTTAACATATCATTTGTTGTTAAAAGCTCAACCGCCCTTTTGGCATTACCCATTCGACCTGCCGCATTTATACGGGGGCAAATTGCAAAAGCAATGCGCGATGCATTTATTTGGCTTAAATTAACCCCCGAAACATTTAAAAGTGCCGAAATACCAACAAGGCAGTTTGACTTTTTAATCTTTTGAATTCCATATTTTATAATAATTCTGTTTTCAAGGGTGAGCGGCATAATGTCTGCAATTACAGCAACCGACAAAATATCGGCATACTGCGGTAATAATTCCTCGGGTTCAGCCCCCTCCATAACGCAAATAAGCTTGAAGGCAACCTCAGCCCCGCAAATTGATTTAAAGCTTGAAGGACAATCCCTGCGGTGCGGGTCAACAACTGCCGCCGCATTTGGTAATTTTTCGGGCGGAAGGTGGTGGTCAGTTACAACAACGGTTATGCCCATTTGATTTGCAAGTTCAATTTCTTCAAAGCAAGAAATTCCGTTATCAACGGTGATTATAACCTCTACACCGTCATTTTTAAGTGAGATTACTGCATCCTTATTCATACCGTACCCCTCGCTAAAACGGTCGGGTATGTAATAAATACAGTTTGCGCCACGCTCTATTAAATAGTTATAAAGCAAAGCCGTTGCCGCAACACCATCACAGTCATAGTCGCCATATACTGCAATCTTTTTATTTTCAGCAATGCTTTTATTAACAATGTCGGCGGCGTGCATTATATCTACAAGCTCATAAGCATCTGAAAAATATGGCTCGTCAGACAAAAATTGCTCTAAATCGGTTGGGTCTGTATACCCGCGAGACGCGGAAATTAAAGCAACAATGGGCTCAATCTCACACTCAAGAGCAAGCTCCTTCGCCAAAGCTTTATCAACACTTTTTACCTGCCACTTTTTATATGCCATATTTTTCACCGCCTTTTAAATATAATTATCCAATATAATATTATATAATATCACTTTAAAACATTTTTTTCAATAATTATATTAAAAAAACGCCCTTTCGGGCGTTAATTTTAACCGATTTTAAGTTTTAACCGCAGCTTATCGCTAATCATTGCAATAAATTCGGAATTTGTGGGTTTTCCGCGTTGACTTTGAATAGTATAACCAAAGTAAGAATTTAAAACATCAATGTCGCCCCTATCCCACGCAACCTCTATAGCATGACGAATGGCTCTTTCTACTCTTGATGAAGTTGTTGCGTGAAGCTTTGCAATTGTGGGATATAATAATTTAGTAACCGAATTGATAATTTCGCTGTCTTTAACCGCTAAAATTATTGATTCACGCAAATAGTGATAACCCTTAATATGTGCAGGTACACCGATTTGATGCATTATTTCGGTTACCATAATTTCAAGCTCGTTATCACCTATAGCATCGTTTTTTACCAAAATGGGTGCTTTTTCGTTTTTCCAGCCCGAAAGCTTTATAATTCTTTCTGCCATTACATTAACATCAAACGGCTTTAAAAAATAGTAACAAGCACCCGCATTTAAAATTTCTTTTTCAATTCTTGGGTTTGCATAACCCGATGTAACCATAACAAGCGGTGCATCCTTTTTATCCATTTTGCCAATAATATCCAAAACGCCCAAGGCATCAAGATTTGGCATAAAAATTTCGGTAAGTAAAACATCCGGCTTTTCTTTTTTAACAGCATCAATTACCTTTAAGCCGTCCTTGGCAATAATAATTACCTCCATACCATAACTTTTAAGTACCTTTTCACAATTTTTTGAAAAATCATTGATATCGTCCGCAATTACAATTTTTAACTTTTTTTCCATAATATTTCCTCCGTTTTGATTGAATATGGCTATATATTACCATATTATGACATATAAATCAAGCAATTTGCCAAAACTTCCCATCAAAAAATGTAAATTTACATAAAAAGTGTAAATTCGCCATTTTTCAACAAAGCTTATTGACAAAAAATTCGGTAGCATTTAAAATTAAAACATAAAACTTAAAAGGAAAATGTTTATGAACAGCGAATTTTCTCGAACAGAAAATTTAATAGGTGCTAATGCCCTTGAAAAGCTAAAAAAATGTCACATTGCGGTTTTTGGCGTTGGCGGTGTTGGTGGTTTTGTTGTTGAGGCACTTGCCCGAGCAGGTGTTGGTACAATTGATTTAATCGACAGCGACTGCGTAGATATCACAAACCTGAACCGACAAATTATTGCTTTGCACTCGACCATTGGCAAACAAAAGGTTGCGGTTATGCGGGACAGGGTTTTGGATATTAATCCTAATGCGAATGTTAATATATTTCCCCTGTTGTTTTTGCCCGAAAATTCATCACAGTTTGATTTTTCAAAATATGATTATGTTGTAGACGCGATTGACAATGTTACTGCCAAAATCGAGCTTGTGATGAAATGTCAAGAATCAGGCACACCAATTATTGCCTCAATGGGTACAGGCAATAAATTAGACCCTACAAAATTTGAAATCAGCGATATTTATAAAACCAGCGTTTGCCCACTTGCAAAGGTGATGCGGTACGAGCTTAAGAAACACGGAGTTAAAAAATTAAAGGTGCTATATTCAAAAGAGGTTCCTTTTAAAACTAACGACCGCACTCCAGCAAGCATCAGCTTTGTGCCTTCTGCCGCAGGGCTTATAATTGCCGGCCAGGTTATAAAGGATATAATAGAAAAAGAGCCGTAACGGCTCTTTTTACTTTTTCTCATTAAATTTTTCTAAAAACGAATGTACCTCGCCCAAATCACAGTCACGATATGCGGGCATTGTTGCAAGGTTTACATTGTGAAGACTTCTAAAAATATTATCATCAGCGTGGGGGTTTATGGTTTTCATATACTTTATGAGCGCCTTGGTTTCCTTTCGTTTTGAAAGGTCTTCCCTGTCCTTACTGTCTTGAGTCAGCTTACAAGCGCATTGCAAAAAGCGAAGCCCATTATAGTTTGCCCAGGAAATAATATCGGCCTCCTTAACTCTATAAAGCGGTCTGATTAACTGCATACCCTCAAAATTGGTGCTGTGAAGCTTTGGCAGCATTGTTTTAATTTCACTTGAATAGCACATACTCATTAAAACAGTTTCGATAACATCATCAAAATGGTGTCCTAAAGCAATTTTATTACAACCAAGTTCTTTCGCCTTTGCATATAAACAACCGCGGCGCATACGGGCGCACAAATAACAGGGCGAGCCGCCAACGCGGGTGGTAACATCAAAAATATCGCTTTCAAAAATTGTGACAGGAATATTAAGAGTTTTCGCATTTTCTTCAATAAGTGCGCGGTTTTCGGGGGTATAACCGGGGTCCATAACCAAGAAAATAAGCTCAAAAGGATAAGAACTGTGCTTTTGTAACTGTTGCATACATTTTGCAAGTATCATCGAATCCTTACCGCCCGAAATACAAACGGCAATTTTGTCGTTTTCCTGTATAAGCTCATATTCCTGCACAGCGGCAATAAAATTCACCCAAATGGTTTTGCGGTATTTTTTTATTATGCTGCGCTCAATTTCAATGTGTTTTTCAAATTCTCTCTTAGCCAAAATAAACTCCTAAAAATAAAAATCCGTTACAGGTATAGTATACCTGTAACGGATTAAAATTTCAATAATAATTATGCTTTTTTATTCTTGGTAATTGCTTTAATAACAAACAATGTGCCAATGGTTAATACGGCAGAGAATGCGAGTGAAATCCAAGCATTTTGAACAAAGCCGGCGAAAATATAGGTTACAAACGAAATGCCTGCAACTGTCAACGCGTAAGGCAACTGTGTGGATACGTGGTTAATATGGTCGCACTGTGCACCTGCAGAAGACATAATTGTTGTGTCAGAAATTGGTGAGCAGTGGTCGCCGCAAACCGCACCTGCAAGACAAGCCGACATACCCATAATACCAAGCGGTGTGCCGATATCGAAAATGCTGGTAACAATAGGAATAAGAATACCAAATGTGCCCCAAGAGGTACCGGTTGCAAAAGCAATACCGCAAGCAACAACAAAGATAATAGCGGGTAAGAAATTGTTAAGAGCACTTGCGTTTTCTAATGCGCCCTTTACGAATGTATCAGAATCTAAAAGACCGGTCATATTCTTAAGAGCGGTAGCCATTGTCAAAATGAGAATAGCGGGTACCATTGCGTTGAAGCCCTTAGGAATACAAGCCATAGCATCCTTAAAGCTGATAAGGCGGCGTGCAACAAAGTAAATAATTACAAAGATAAGCGCAATAAGACCGCCCCAAGGAAGACCAACAGTTGCATCAGTATTTGAGAAAGCGTCAATAAAGCCAAGTGACTTATCATAATTTGCGGAAGCAAATACCCATTCTTCACCCATGCATCTACCAACATAGAAAAGTGCATATACACAAATACCGATTAAAACAACGATAGGTAAAACAAGGTCAATTACCTTTGCTTTGGGGTTAGCATCATTTTCTTCTTCATCAGCAGTTACAGTACCGGAAGTGAAAAGGTCGCCGTTTTCAGCATTGAATTCGTGGAGCTTCATCGGGCCGTAATCAAACTTCATAAGAACAAGGGCAATGATGAAGACAAAGGTCATAAGTGAATAGAAGTTGTAAGGAATAGCTCTTACAAACATTGCGATACCGCTTACACCATCGGGTGCATATTCAGAAACAGCAGCAGCCCATGAGGAAATGGGAGCAATCATACAAATAGGTGCTGCGGTAGCGTCAATAAGATAAGCCAACTTTGAACGTGAAATCTTTGCCTTATCGGTAACGGGTCGCATAACTGCACCAACAGTTAAGCAGTTGAAATAGTCATCAATAAAGATTAAAACGCCAAAAATAAAGGTTGCAATTGAAGCGCCGATTTTGCCCTTAACATTTTTAGCAGCCCAACGGCCAAATGCCTGTGCGCCGCCTGCCTTATTTAAAAGAGCAACGATTACACCAAGGCATACCAAGAATATAAAGATACCTGCAGTACCTGAAACAGCCGAAATAAGACCATCGGTAGTAACAGAGTCCAAAGTATGTATTGGTTTAAAGCCTGTAGCAAGCAAGCCGCCTGCTAAAATACCAACGAAAAGTGAGGAATAAACCTCCTTAGTGAGAAGCGCCAAGCCGATAGCAATTACAGGTGGGAAAAGTGACCAAAGTGTGCCAACAGGGCTCATAATATTGCCTGTAAAAGCACAAAGCACGCCAAAGCCCACAACAAATGCAATGATTAGCACCTTAGGGATAATTTGCTTTGCTTTCATTTTTAATTTCTCCTTAAAAAAATAAAATAAAAAACCGTAACTGCATAAGAGCAATTACGGAAATTTAAAAAATAAATAACCGATAGCGCTCCACAAAAAGTGACAGTCAGCCCCATATTATGCAGGCAAACCAACAAAGCAGCTTGACAGAACATACTTTGTTTCGGCAATTTTCCCTTTCACACCTAAACTGTCATTTAAAAACAGTGCTACTGATGAAAACTGCGCCTCTATCATATAGAATTATATTAACACACTAAAGTGTTAAAGTCAATTAAAAATTTACAATTTGTTAAAATATTCTACAATATCTACCGCATTTTGTTCAGTTATACCCTTAACAGACACAAGCGACTGTATATCGGCTTTTTTGATTTTTGTCATACTGCCAAAATGCTTTAAAAGGGCGTTGGCTTTTTTGTCACCTATTCCCTTAATTTTTGTAAGCTCGCGGCCTAACATTTTCTTGCTTTGAAGCTGCTTTTGGTAGCTTATAGCAAAGCGGTGAACCTCATCTTGAATATTGGTTATAAAAGCAAACACACGTCTATTTGATTTTATAACAATATCTCCGCCGGTTGTAGCTATTGCACGTGTGCGGTGCTTTGAATCCTTAACCATACCAAAAATGGCAATGTTAAGGCCATATTTTTCTAAAACAGGCAAAACTGCACCAATTTGCCCCTTGGCACCGTCAAGCAAAATCAAATCTGGCAAGGTATTAAAGCTTTCGTTTTCACCCTTTACGTATTCATTAAAACGGCGGTCTAAAACCTCCGCCATTGAACGATAATCATCCTGCCCTAAAAAGCCCTTAATTTTAAAGCGCTTATACCCTGATTTATACGGCTTGGCATCCTTGAAAACAACCATACCCGCAACATTATTATCGCCCGACATATTTGAAATGTCATACGCTTCAATAATCTTTGGTACTTTTTCTAAATTAAGCAATTCTTTAAGCTCATTTAAAACCGACATTTCACGGGTGGTTTTTTCAGTCTTTTCAGATAAGTTTTGCACCGCATTATTTTGGCACATTTCAATAATTCGCTTTTGTTCGCCCTGTTTTGGCAAAATTATTGAAACATTTTTCTCCATCGTTTTAGAAAGCCAATTTTCTATTAAATCGCTTCCATCAAATTCGCTGTCAACCAAAATTCGTGACGGAATATCGGTTTTATTGCCGTAATATTGCTGTAAAAATTCGGCATAAAAATCGGTCTTGTCGGTTACATCTTCAATAAAAAAGTGTTGCTTGTCCCACAGCTTAAAATTGCGGAATTTTAGCACCGCAACACAGGCAGTACCGTCAAAAATAACCGATGCGAAAACATCTTGCTCTTTATAGCTTATTTCAACAACCTTTTGCTTTTGCCTTATTTTGTTTATAGCATTTATGCGGTCACGAAGGCGGGCTGCAAGCTCAAAATTAAGCTCTTCGGCGGCATTTTCCATCTGCTTTGTTAAAGCACTAATTGAATTTTCAGCAATTTCACCGTTTTTGATATATTCCACCGCTGCTTGAACAGTTTTATTGTAATCATTGGCTGAAATATTTGCCTTACAGGGCGCATCACAAAGCCCGATATGATAATCAAGACACGGCTTTGTCGGTTTGTCAAAGCTTCGGTTACAAGATGGTAAGCGGAAGATTTTTTGCACCTCGTCAATGGTTTGTGACACAATAAAGCCCGAATTATAAGGGCCGATAAACTCCCCTGTTTTATCCATAGTTACCGCCTTTTTAATGCGCTTCCACTTTTCATCGGTGATTTTAATGTAGAAATTACCCTTATCATCTTTAAGCAAAATGTTATATTTTGGCTGGTGCTGTTTTATAAGCGAATTTTCTAATATTAGCGCTTCAAATTCGCTGTCGCAAACAATATATTCAAAATCATCAACATTTAAAACCATTCGTCGCACCTTTTCGGTGTGTTGGTTACCAAGCCCGAAATATTGTGTAACGCGGTTTTTAAGGGCTTTTGCCTTGCCGATATAAATTACCTTGCCGCTCTTGTCCTTCATAATATAAACACCGGGTTTAAGGGGCAAATTGTTGGCTTTTTGCTTTAACTGCCTTATTTCCATTAAAATCACCTCCAATAAATATATTTTATTATATTTTTTCCTTTACTTCAACAAAAAGTTTTATATAATAATATTATAGGTGATTGTTATGAAGAAATTTTTAATTTTTGTGCTTTGCTTAAATTTAATATTTCTTGTTGGTTGCGGTAATGCAAAAGACAACAGCTCACGCAAGGAAATTGAGGTTTTACTGCCAAACGGTGAAACCGCAAAGGGCGAGCTGCCCGAAATTATCGATGAAGACAGCGTAACCATTGCAAAGCCGAAGCCCGTGACCACGGCCTATGTAGGCAGTAAATCAACAAAAAAGTTTCACCTCGCTGACTGCACCTGGGCACAAAAAATTGATGCTGACAACAAAATTTATTTTTCACACTATAACGATTTTATAAAAAACGGTTACAAGCCCTGCAAAAGCTGTAATCCATAATAAATTTATAATTCCTCCATATAATTTTAATATGGAGGAATTATTATTATGAAGCTTAAAAATTTTATCTTTGCACTTATTTTTATCGGTGCATTGGGTGGTTTCGGCCACTTTTTCTATAATTGGTCTGACAAAAACACAATTGTGGGTTATTTCTTTCCTGTAAACGAAAGCATTTGGGAACATTTAAAGTTGCTCTTCTTCCCCACTGCTTTGTTTTCGATAATTGAATATTTTGCAATTAAAGACAAAGTGTCGGGCTATGCACCGTCGGTTGCGATTTCGCTTATGGTTGGGCTTATGACTATTGTTACCATATTCTATACCTATTCGGGTGTGCTGGGCTTTAAAATTGAATGGTTTAACATTGCAATATATTATATAGCTTTAATAGTTATGTTGATTATAAAATGGTTATTGCTAAACAGCAGTATAATTAACGGCAAACTCGCCACAATACTGTCGCTCGTTTGGTTTTTGGCAATGGCAATAATGTTTGTTGTTTTCACCTATAACCCGCTTGAATATGGTATATTTGAAAAGCTGTAAAATTTAAACCGTCGGTTTTGACCGACGGTTTAATTTTATCCTAACAATAAATCAGTTATAAGCATTACGCAAAAGCCAACCAAAAGCGCGTAGGTTGCACCCCTTTGGTGACCGTGTGCGTGAGTTTCAGGTATCATTTCATCGCTTATTACATAAAGCATTGTGCCGCCCGCAAAGGCAAGTGCAAAGGGTAAAATTGCGGTTGCAATACTTACCGCAAAATAACCGATTAAAGCACCAACTACTTCAACTGCACCCGTAACAAGCGCACAAACAAAGGTTTTGCGTGGTGATACACCCGCCGCCAGCATTGGCCCGATAATAACCATACCTTCGGGTATGTTTTGAAGTGCAATACCGCCCGCAATTAACAGCGCCTGTGTTGTGTCACCTGTACCAAAGCCAACACCCGCCGCAATACCCTCGGGCAAATTGTGCAACGCAATTGCCATTACAAAAAGCAGCACCTTGTTTAAGTTTTCATTGTTGTGGTCCTCGGCCTCAACACCTATAAGGCGGTGCAAATGCGGTACAAATTTGTCAAAAAGGCTAAGTGAAGCCGCACCCGCAAAAATGCCGACAACAGTCACAACACCGTAAAATTTGTCATATTCAAGCGACGGTAAAATTAAACCAATTACAGCCGCCGCCAACATAACACCCGCCGCAAATGACAATACAATGTCAGAAAATTTGTGCGATACCTTTTTAAATATAAAACCGATTAACGCGCCAAAAACCGTCGCTAATCCAATTCCTAATGCAGTTAATAATACCAGCTTCATTTATATACTTCCTTTGCGATATTTACAAAAATTCGTTAAAAATATTATAACACACATATAAGTATGGTGCAAGAAAATTAAATTATAATTCAATATATGCCCTCTCAAAGTTCGAATCTTCTCGATATTTCGCTAAATATGACAAAAAAATAAAGACCTAACTTTTCAGTTAAGTCTTTACTTGGCGCGCTGAAGAAGATATAACCGCTTCGCGTTTATCGTGCTCGTCGACCGTTTGCTTTGCAAACAGTACCCGACTTCACACTTCGGCGCTAAAAACAATTATCAATTGTTTTCTTAACGCACCTCACCCTCACAGAGTTCGAATCTTCTAGCGTTATAAATATAATTATATAAAATAATAAGGAACCCACTTTTCAGTAGATTCCTTACTTGGCGCGCTGAAGAAGATTCGAACTCCCGACCTTCTGGTCCGTAGCCAGACGCTCTATCCAGCTGAGCTATCAGCGCAAATTAGTCTTTTTTAGACCGCCATAGTATAATAGCACATTAAAACAAAAAAATCAAGTATTATTTTCACTTTTTTAAAAACTTTTTTTAAAATTAACTCTTGACTTTAAAGATAATATTATGTATAATAACAAAGTCGCGTAAATATGCTGCTATGGCTCAGGAGGTAGAGCGCATCCTTGGTAAGGATGAGGTCACCAGTTCGACTCTGGTTAGCAGCTCCAAAAAAGACCATCAATTGATGGTCTTTTTTGTTTTCTATTTATTCTAACTTAAAAACCATCCTCGTTTGAGGATGGTTTCAATTTTATCTTATACCATAATTTTCAAGGATATAGTCCATATCCTTATCGCCGCGGCCCGAAAGATTTATAAGAATTGAGCCGTGCTTCATTTCCTTTGCCAAGCGGATAGCATGTGCAACTGCGTGACTGCTTTCGATTGCGGGGATAATACCCTCCATACGAGAAAGCTTAAAGAAAGCGTCAACTGCTTCTTCATCATCAACAACATCGTACTTAACGCGGCCTAAATCGCGTAAAAATGCGTGTTCGGGACCGGATGACGGATAATCAAGACCCGATGCAACCGAATATACGGGTGCGGGCTCGCCGTTTTCATCTTTAAGCATAATACTGTTAAAGCCGTGCATAATACCCTCTTCACCATACTGTAAACTTGCAGCATGGTCACCAAGATTTGTGCCCTTGCCAAGCGGTTCAACACCATAAATTTCAACAGGGTCATTTAAAAAGCCCGAGAAGAAACCCGCCGCATTAGAACCACCGCCAACACAAGCGGTAATAATATCGGGCAAATGGCCGGTCATATCCAAAAACTGCTCGCGTGCTTCAATACCAACAACCTGTTGGAAGTCGCGCACCATCATTGGAAACGGATGTGGTCCCAAAACCGAGCCAATGCAGTAAATAGAGTCTTTATATTCCTTACTGTAAGCGTCAAAAGCGGCATCTACAGCTTCCTTAAGGGTTTGAAGACCATGAGTAACCTCTACAACATTAGCGCCTAAAATCTTCATTCTGGCAACATTTGGGGCTTGCTTTTTAATATCAACCGAGCCCATATAAATATCACATTCAAGGCCAAAATATGCCGCAGCAGTAGCCAAGGCAACGCCGTGCTGACCGGCACCCGTTTCGGCAATAATTTTCTTCTTGCCCATATATTTTGCAAGCAATGCTTCGCCCATACAGTGATTAAGCTTGTGTGCACCTGTATGGTTTAAATCCTCACGCTTAGCGTAAAGCTGAACGTTGCCGAGCGAATTGCTTAATCTTTCCAAATGTGTAACAGGGGTCGGTCTGCCCTGAAATTCTTTTCTAACTCTGCGAAGCTCGTTTATAAACTTGCGTGACTGACAAATAGAAAAATACGCCTGTGTGATTTCTTCCATAGCTGCTTTAAGCTTTGGCTCAATATAACAACCGCCGTATTTACCGAAATAACCGTTTTGGTCGGGATAATTTTTAAAATAAGTATCAAAATTTACATTGTTAAAATTCATTACTAAAACCTCTTTTTATTTTTTAAAGTGTGTTAATTAGTAATTACACCATCGTTTTGTAAGTAAAATCATAAAATAAGCACCTCGTGTTTAAAATAACAAAAGTCTTGCCCCATTCGGGACAAGACTTTTAAAATTAAATCCTGCGGTACCACCCGAGTTGCCGAAAATAATCGACCTCTCAAAATTGCACAAAATGCAATTTGCCTTGGTAACGGGGGCAAATCCCGTCGACTGCTACTAACATAAAATGCTTTCGGTCGCCCTCATAAGTCCATTCACATAACCATCAGTTACGACATTTACACCGTCAGTCGCTCTCTATAAACATTCGGAAATGCTACTTACTCTTAATCATAGGTTTAATTTATAGATTTAAATATTAGTTGTTTTGGAAGAAGCTCATAACATCGTCATAGGTTTCATCATCATCTTTTGAGTTGTTCATAAAAGATGAGAGAAGGTCAGACTTGTCATCCTTCTTTTCATCGCCAAGACCTGTTGCAACAACAGTTACACGGATAGTGTCTTCGATGCTTTCGTCAAGCTGAGCACCCCAAATGATTGTTGCATCGGGATGAGCCATTTCAGAAATGATGGTAGAAGCGAGTTCAACCTCTTCAAGACCGATATCAACAGAACCTGTGATGCTGATGATAACACCACGAGCATTTTCCATTGAGGTTTCGATAAGAGGACTTGAAATAGCAGTGCGAGCAGCTTGTTCTGCCTTGTCGCGACCGGTAGCAACGCCAACGCCCATATGAGCATAGCCGGCATCAGCCATAATTGACTTAACGTCAGCAAAGTCAAGGTTAACAAGAGCGGTAACGTTAATAAGCTCTGAAATGCTTTGAACGCCCTGACGAAGAACATCATCAGCAATGTCAAATGCATTTTTAAAGGTAATCTTTTCAGCCGAAACGAACTTAAGACGCTCGTTGGGGATAACAATTAAGCTGTCAACATATTCACGCAAAGCAGCAATACCTGCTTCTGCTTGAGTCATACGCTTTTTGCCTTCGAAAGCGAAGGGCTTGGTAACGATACCAACAGTAAGGATGCCAAGCTCCTTAGCGATAGATGCAACAACAGGAGCAGCGCCTGTACCTGTGCCGCCGCCCATACCTGCGGTGATGAAAATCATATCAGCATCGCGGATAGCTGCAGCAATTTCATCGCGAGATTCTTCTGCAGCAGCATGGCCGTTGTTGGGGTTACCGCCTGCGCCCATACCTGAAGTTGTTTTGTCACCAATTTGAAGCTTTACATCTGCCTTAGATTTGATTAAAGCAGCCTTATCAGTGTTGATTGCAACAAATTCAACACCCTTAACGCCGGCGTCAACCATGCGGTTTACAGCGTTTCCGCCGCCGCCGCCAACACCAACAACTTTAATTTGTACTACGTTTTGGTCTTCTGCGAATTCAAACATTTTTATTCCTCCGTCTATGTAAAATGAGCATAATTAGACTATTTTTAAATATATTTAATATTAACACATCTTTTTGCAAATTTCAACACTTTTTATTACAATTTTGTTATTTTTTCATTTTGTGTAATTTTCCACAAAAGTGCCATCGGGTTTTTGTGGATTCCACATATAAAGTCTAATAAGACCCTTCTCCCCATTTTGCATTTCATTAACCATTGTTTTAAGCTGTTTCATCTTGTTTTCAATGTCGTTTTGGGTGCCAAGCTCGACATCAAATCTGCCGTCAACACCCACTTTCAATGACACTGTATCAGCAACATCAACATAATCAATTTTAAGGTCATTTTCTTCTAAAAGCGAAATTAAATTATTTAAAATTTCGGTTTGATTTGGGTCGGAAAATTCGATAGGTTTTCCAACCTCTGCCTTGACACCGCCCAAAATTATTTCGAATGCGGTATTGGGTTTTTCACTTGCCTTTTCAAGCACCCAACCATTTTTGCTGACATTAAAATAACTGTCACCCTGCTTATAACAATAATATGCTTTTGCATCGGTAACTTTTATAACAAGCTTATCAGGCAATTTTCTTTCATACTTAATGCTTTCAATAAAAGGCAGTTTGCTTTTAATATTCAGCGTTGTACGCTTTTCACCAAAGGTGAAAATATTATCGCCAACACTTATTCCGCTTTGCTTAACAATTTCGTCATTTGAATAGATTTTACTGCCCATTGCTGTAATATTTTTAATTGGAAAAAAGATAGTAAGGCAAAGTATAACAGCCGTTATAACCAAACAAACCATTAAAAAAATAAAGGTCGTAATGGCTCTTTTTTTGCGGGCTTTTCTTTGCCGCGCTTTTCTTTTTTCAAGAAATTCATCACGAATAGGTTCTTGTTTCAAAAAATCATTCCTTAATATTTATATCTGCGCCGAGGTTTTGCAAAACCCCAACGATATCATCATAACCACGCTTTATGTGGGAAATATTTTGAATTTCGGTAGTACCGCCCGCCGCAAGACCGCCGATAACCAGCGCCGCACCACCTCGAAGGTCGGGACAAACGCAATTTGCACCCGAAAGAGCTTTAACCCCTTCGATAATTGCGACCTTACCCTCAGTTTTGATTTTTGCACCCAAGCGGTTAAGCTCGTCAATATATCTGAAACGGTTTTCAAAAATGTTTTCAACAAAAACTGTTGTGCCCCTTGCGACTGAAAGCATTGAAATAATAATCGGACCCGCATCGGTTGGAAAAGCAGGATAAACCAAGCTTCTTATAGTGGGCACACGGCAAAGTGTTTTAGGTGCAGTTACGGTTAAAGACTTACCTGTAACATTTATGTCACACCCGCTTTCACGAAAGGCAGAAAGTATTGCCACCATATGTGACGGCATAACATTCAAAAGCGTAATTTTGCCCGTTGTAACTGCGGCCGCCGCCATATAGGTTGCGGCAACAATACGGTCAGGTATTATTGTGTGTGTCGTACCGCTTAATTTATTTACACCGTGAATATAAATTGTATCCGAGCCACTGCCGTAAATTCTTGCCCCTGCACTGTTTAAAAAGTCAGCCAAATCGCTGATTTCGGGCTCCTTCGCAGCATTATGAATAACCGTTACACCCTGTGCAGTGGCGGCAGTTAATATTATATTTTCAGTAGCGCCAACACTTGGAAAAGCAAGGTGAATTTCAGTCCCCACTATTCCATTTGTGGCATCGCAATACAAATATCCGTGCTCTTCGGTAATATTCACACCCAGATTTTTAAGTGAAGAAAGATGTAAATCAATAGGTCTTGGTCCAAGCTCACAACCACCCGGACTGCTAATTACCGCTTTTTTTGTTCGGCCAACAATACCGCCCAAAAAAACAACCGAGGAACGCATTTCCCGCATTAAGCTTTCGGGAATTTCATAATTTTCAATGCCTTTACTGTCAATCACCATTGTTTTGTCGCTGTAATCAACCTTAGCGCCAAAATTTCGCAAAATTTTAATGGAGGTATCAACATCGGCCAAATCGGGACAGTTATGTATAACACAAACACCGTCACAAAGGACAGCTGCCGCCAAAATTGGTAAAACGCTGTTTTTAGCGCCCTGAACGGTTACCTCTCCCGCTAATCTTTTGCCGCCATTTATAACAATTTTTGACAATTAAAAGCACCTCACATAGCATAAATTATTTTACAACTTATACTATGCGAAAATAAAAAATCGGTCACGAAAAGTCGCAAATTTCGGTTAAAACATTATAAATTCTTTCATTTGCATCGATAATTGCATTTTCTTTCGCGGCTTTTTCCATTTTTGAAAGCTTTTCTTTATCTTCAATTAAGCTTAAAACTGTTTCAATAATTTTCTCTTTATTAAGGTCTTTTTCCTCAATAATTTCTGCTGCGCCGACCTTTTTAAGTGTCATTGCGTTATGGAACTGATGATTTTCAGCAACATAGGGTGACGGCACCAAAATTGATGCCTTGCCGCAAGCCGCAATTTCCGAAAGGGTTATTGCCCCTGCCCTGCCTATTACCAAATCAGCCGCCGCCATACATACATCCATATCGGTTATGTATTCACGAATTTCAATACCACTATGAAGCTTTTCACTTTCAAGCGACTTTATCATATTGTCATATCCAACCTTACCTGTTGCGTGGATATGGCAGTATTTTTTTGTCGGGTTATGCCATTTAATTAGGTCACAAATCGCCTCGTTCAAGTGCTTTGCACCAAGCGAGCCGCCAAAGGACAAAATAAGCGGACGGTTATCAAGCCCTAAAATCTTTCGGGCTGTCTGTTTGTCCATCCTTAAAAGCTCTTGCCTTACGGGGTTGCCTGTAATAATCGGCTTTTTATTAAGCTTTAAATATTTTTCCGCCTCACCCATAGCAAGCATTACTCGGTCAGCATTTGGCGCTAACATTTTGGTTGTAACACCGGGGAAAGCGTTTTGCTCGTGAATTGCAGTTTTAATTTTAAGCGACTGCGCCGCCTTTAAAACAGGACCGCTTACATATCCGCCCGTACCAATTACAAGGTCGGGTTTAATTTCCTTTAAAAGCTTTTTAGCTCTTATCGAAGATGTTACCGCCAATTTTGCGGCATTTATATTGTGTGCAACACCCTTTATAGATAAGCGCCGTGAAAAACCCGCCACCTTTACAGGATAAAATGCATATCCCTTTTCAGGAACGAGCTTTGCCTCTAATTTATCGGGGGTGCCGATATAATATATTTCAGTATTTGGATGCTTTGATTTAATATAGTCGGCGATGGCAAGAGCAGGGTTTATGTGACCCGCAGTACCGCCGCCCGCAAATAAAACTTTCATTTTTTCACCCTTTATGTTTTTTCAAGATTTGTACTTCGCGAAATAGAGAGCACTATGCCCATTTCAGCAAGTAATATTAAAAGCGATGTACCGCCGTAGCTAAAAAACGGCAAGCTTATACCTGTGTTTGGCATTGTGTTTGTAACAACCCAAATATTTAAAAGTGCTTGAAGGCCAACCTGAAATGTTAAACCTATCGCCATTAAAGAGCCAAATTTGTCGTTTGCTTTCATTGCAATGGTAAAGCCGCGCCAAACCAAAAGGCAAAACAGAACAATAATAACCATTGCACCAATAAGTCCAAGCTCTTCACAAACTATTGAAAAAATAAAGTCATTGTGCGGTTCGGGCACCCATAGATGCTTTTGTCTTGACTGACCGATACCTCTGCCCAAAATTCCGCCCGAGCCGATTGCCAGAAGCGACTGAATTGTTTGAAAGCCCTTCCCCGATGGGTCAAGCCAAGGGTTAAGCCAATATTGCAAACGGTCAGAAGCATAGCTTACCGCGCCCGACACAATAAGTGCCGCAACGCCAACAACACCAATGCCAATTCCACCAATTATATATTTTTTTGCAAGTCCGCCAACAATAAGCAAAACAATGCCAAGGCAAAACACCAAAACTGTTGCCGAAAGGTGTGGCTCTAAAACAATTAATGCGCAAGTTACAGCCACAAGGCCTAATAAAAACGCCACAAATCCAAATTTTTCCATTAGCTTATAATTTGCCGCAATAAGTGAGGAAAGCAATAAAACAACCGCAAATTTTGCAAATTCAGACGGTTGGAAGTTAATGGGCCCAATAACAAGCCAACGCTTAACATCCATGCCTTTAAGCATTGGCGGCATTATAAGCAAGGCAATTAAAATTGCCATAACTATAAAGTAAAAAATCCACGCAAATTTACGGTAAATGCGATAATTTATTGTGGAAACCACAAGCATTATAATAACGCCTGCAACGGCAAAAATTGCCTGTCGTGCAATAAAACGGTAGCTATTGCCGTAATTTTCATAAGAAAAGGCATAGCTTGCCGAAAACAGCATTACAAGACCTATTGTCAATAAAATCAGTACCAAAGATAAAAAGGTGATATCCATCTTTCCGTCAGTATTGAAAAAAGACTGCTTTTTTCTTGACTTTTGCATAAATATCACCTCTTAAAGTTATTTGAAAATTTAGTTAAAATTGAAAAATTATAGGTAGAATTGCTATTATGCAACCCACAAATGCAACGGCTGAAAATACTAAAACAATTTTATCCTCTGACCAGCCGCATTTTTCAAAATGATGATGAATTGGCGCCATTTTGAAAATACGCTTTTTGGTCTTTTTATAATACACAACCTGAATTATATCAGACAATGCTTCAATTAAGTAAACAATACCTGCAGGAATAAGTAAAATCGGTCTACCGATACCAAACGAAAGGGCTACCACCATTCCGCCAAGGAACATCGAGCCGGTATCACCCATAAATACCTTTGCGGGATGACCGTTCCAAAAAATGAAGCCAACCAAAGAACCCGCAACTGCGGCTGAAAGCACATTTGTTGTATGAAAGCCCATAAAGCCCGCCGCCATCATAAAGGCACAAGAAACAACAAGAGTTACACTTGAAGCTAAGCCGTCAATACCGTCGGTTAAATTAACCGCATTGGTAAAGCCGTAAATAAACATTAAAGCAATAGGCCAAAACAAAAGGCCAACACCGCTTGTTATGGAAACATCACCCAAAAACGGAATGTAGGTGGTTTTCATACCCGCAAGGCCGAGCACTGCCAAGTAAACCGCAGAAGTAAGCAGCTGTAAAAAGGTTTTTTGACGGGCAGTAAGACCCAAATTGCGCTTTTTAACAACCTTAATATAGTCGTCAAAAAAGCCGATAGCCGCCATACAAAGCGACATAATAATACCCGCTAAAAATACTGTAAGCTTATATTTATCCTTGCAGTCTATAAAAAAGTTTTTATTAAATATTGCCGCATAAGAAAAGCCAAGCACAAGGGCGATAATAACACCACCGATAAACATAACACCGCCCATTGTAGGTGTGCCCTGCTTTTCCTTGTGCCAATTCGGACCTATATCAAGTATAGTTTGACCAAATTTAAGCTTTCTTAAAAAAGGAATAACAAAAAATCCCGAAGCGGCTGTTACTGCAAAAGCAATAAGCGCAACCAAAGGTGTGGTAAAATCCATTATTTTCACAGCTCCTTTAAGACAAGCAGTTTTTTACAACCTCACGCTCGTCAAAATGTATTTTTTCTTTGCCTATAATTTGGTAGGTTTCGTGTCCCTTACCTGCTAATACTATTATATCATCTTTTTCAGCAAATGAAAGAGCGAATTTTATCGCATCAAATCGGTTTTCAACAACCTTGTGCGATTTATACTTTGGAACACCCTTTAAAATATCCGAAATTATGCTTTTCGGGTCTTCGGTTCGGGGGTTATCGCTTGTGATAATTAAATAATCAGCATAAATTGATGCGATTTCGCCCATTAAAGAGCGCTTGGTTTTATCCCTGTCACCACCGCAACCAAAAAGAACAATTAAGCGATTTTTTGCACACGCTTTAAAGGTTTTCAAAATATTTTTTAGCCCGTCAGGTGTGTGGGCATAGTCGATTATAACGGTAAAATCCTTTGTGTTTTCTAAAACCTCTGCCCTGCCTTTTACACCCCGAAATTCCGCAAGTGCTTTGACAGTTGTTTCTCTTTCAACGCTAAGAAAATCGGCAACTGCAACGGCGCAAAGCGAGTTTAAAACCGTAAATTTACCCGGTATTTTTAAAGAAATATGGTTAATTTTATCGGTAAAAAGCTTATAAGAAACACCGCTTGAAAATAAATTTATTGACTTTGCAATATAATCAGCTTCACTATCAGCCGAAACTGATACCTTGTTACAGTCAATTTCATCAAAAAGGCGTTTTCCGTAATCGTTATCAATGCTTACAACCGCATTATCACACATAGAAAAAAGCTTCTTCTTTGCGTGATAATAATTTTCCATATTTTCATGATAATCGAGATGGTCTTGTGTAAGGTTTGTAAAAACTGCGGTGTCAAACCAAAGCCCCTCTACCCTGCCAAGCGCCAACGCATGAGAAGAAACCTCAAGTATTACATACTGACAACCATTGTCACGCATTAAAGAAAACAATCGGTTAAGTTCAAATGCATCGGGTGTGGTGTTAAGAGTTTCAAATGCCTCACCGTTAACAACATTTTGAATAGTGCCCACAACACCCACCTTTTTACCGCTTTTTTCTAATATTTCTTTTAAAAGATAGGTTATTGTGGTTTTTCCGTTTGTACCCGTAACACCGATAAGCTTTAAGCTTTTTGCGGGGTTATTAAACCACTTTGCCGACATTTCGGCATAAGCTTTTACGCAGTTTTTTACAACAATTTCATTTTTAAAATTCGCTTTATTTTTTAAAACCAGTGCAACTGCACCATTTTTAACGGCATCCGCCACATATTGCGGATTATTGTGGGTATCAACAAAGACAAAGCCGTCCTTTACCTTTTTTGAATTATCGGTAATACCAACAACATCTAACTGCCCAAGCTCTTTTGAGCAGGCAATTAAAGCCCCAAGTTTCATTGTTTCCTCCTAATCAACTGCGCTTTCGTCACGGAAGTAAACCGTAACAATAGTTCCAACCTCAACTGATGTATTTGCCGCAATGCTTTGGTTATATGCTTTAAGGCCCGAAATTGCGGTATTACCTGAAAATTCAACATTAAGTCCCAAGCTTGCCGCCAAGGTATTAACCTCGGTTGCGGTATAACCCGTAAAGTTTGGCACGGTTACCTTACTGCCTGCGGTTTCATCGGTATAAAGAATTACCAAACCGCCTGTTGCAACCTTGCTGCCCGCTTCGGGTAACTGGCGAACAATCTTTTCGCCACTGCCAATAATCTTATATTCTAACTTTGAATTTGTCAGCTTTGCTTTTGCGTCAGCCAAAGCCATGCTTGTAACTTCAGGTACATCAACCGCAAGCTTTTTAATTTCTTCTTCGGTATAGCTCGGCTCATAGCCAAGGTAAGGAAGCACATCACCCATAATTTTTGAATTTACAGGTGCCGAAATTACACCGCCGTAGTAGTTAGACCCCTTTGGTTCGTCAAGCATTACCAAAACGGCAATTTCGGGGTTATCAATGGGAGCAACCGTTATACAAGAACCGATATAAAGGTAGGTGTCGCCTGTCGCCTGAATTTTTGAAACCTTTTGTGAGGTACCTGTTTTTGTACCAATTCTATAACCGGGTACTAACGAGTTTTTAGCACCGTTTTTAGAAACAAACTCCATAAGCTCACGCATTGTGGCGGAGGTTGTTTCGGAAATTACCTGTCGCTTATAGGTTGTGGTTGTGGTTTTAACCACCTTGCCCGCATCATTAACAGTTTTGGCAACCAAATGCGGCTGAACAAGATATCCACCGTTTACTGCTGCCGAAACTGCCGACATCATTTGAATAGGTGTTACATTAAAGGTTTGACCGAATGAGGACGATGCCAATTCTACAACGCCCATATTTTCCTCTTTGTGATAGGTTGAGCGTGATTCACCCGGTAAATCTATGCCTGTTTTTTCGGAAAAGCCAAAGGCCTTAAAATATTTTGAAAAAGTAGAAATACCCACAAGCTGACCAATGGTAATAAATGCAGGGTTGCAGGAATTTGAAATGGCTTGCTGTAAATTTTGTGTACCGTGACCGCCGTGCTTCCAACAGCCGTATCTTTGTCCCGCAACGCTGGTATGACCGTTACAGAAAAAGCTGTTGTTTTTATTCACTAAATTTTCTTCAATAGCAATAGAAGCGGTAACAACCTTGAAAACCGAGCCTGGCTCGTAAGAGTCGGAAATGGCTTTGTTACGCCATTGGCGGTTTAAAAGCTCGTTTTTAAGCTTTGTTTTCGCCTCTTCATCGGTTTCGGCATCAACCTTATCTTGGTCAACCTTTGACAAGGTAAAGGGGTCATTAGGGTCAAAGTCGCCCTTAATCGCCATAGCCAAAATTGCACCTGTGTTTACATTCATTACAACCGCTGCGCCACGCTCGGCAACCTTATTTTGTTCAATTGCGGTTTCAAGATATTTTTCACAGGTATACTGAATATAAGAGTCAAGTGTTAGAACAAGCGAATTGCCCTTAATTGCTTCTTCAACCTTTTCATAGGTAAAGGGCATATCGGTACCAAGGGCGTTTTTAGCGGCAACTACTCTGCCCGCAATACCTGTAAGCTCGTTATCGTAATAGCTTTCAAGTCCTGAAAGGCCTTGCTCGTCAGAGCCAACAAACCCAAGCACAACTGATGCTAATGTATCGTTTGGATAATATCTTTTTGTGGTTTCATCCAAGCCGATATACTTAGTTATTTCCAAATCCTTATTGTCACTTATAAATTTGCGGATTTCATCGGCAGTTGATTTTTCAATTTTCTTTTTAACAATTACATAGTAAGAATTTTTATCGGTGTTTTTATAAACCGTGTCATAATCGACATCTAAAATTTCCGAAAGACCCTTTGCAATGGTAACACGGACAGTTTCACGCTTTGCATTGTCTTTAATCTTTTTAATTCCGTTTGGTGTTATATAAACAGTCCAAGCGGTTGAGCTTGTTGCCAAAACCTGCATATTACGGTCAAAAATATCACCGCGGGGAGCTGTTACAAGACTGTCGTAAAGCTGTTGCTCAGATGCCTTGGTTTGATACTCCTCGCCCTTTAAAATCATAATGTTTACAAGACTTGCGCCCGAAACACCCGAAAGCGCAACAATAAGAATAAGCATAATTACAAAAATGCGTCTTGCCATCATTTTACCCGGTTTTTTAGCCATTTTGCGCCTTCCCTTTCTTTAAAAAACTTAAACTTATAATACCCGAATACGAGAGCCGACATTTTTTCAGCTCTCGTACCCAATAATTAGTATATTAACTTTTATATATTATTTATTACTCTGCTTTAAGCAAAGTACCGTCAGCAATTTTACAGGCATTGCTGTCATTAACCTTTATATATATTACATCGTCCTTATCGGGTTTCTTCATGCCAAGCTGCATTGCTTCAACCTCGAGGTTGGCATAGGAAATTCTACGCTCGAGCTCAACCTCTAAAACAGTTTTTTCGCTATCAAGCTCGGCAATAGCTGATTTAACATCGTTGATTTCGGCCTTAACCTCATTAATTTTAAGGCGAATTGCCAAATTAGCACATACAGCCGATAAAGCAACTATTGTAGCCAATATTACCGAAACGGCAGGGGAAAGTCGCCTTGCAGCTGCTTTGCGTCTTGCTTTTGTTTTGCGAGCAGCTTTTGGCATAACAACAATATTATTTTGCTGCTCGGCGTTTTTATTTTGCTTTGGCATAAACATTTCAAAATCATAAGCCAAGCTGTCATTATAATATTTAATGTTGTTCATTGCTTTCCTCCTTAATTTTTTATTATTACCCTTAATTTTGCACTTCTGCTGCGTGGATTTTTTTTAAGCTCCTCATCAGTTGGCTCAATAGGCTTTCGTGTAAGCAAATGACCGCGCGGTGTTTTACCGCAAACACAAACAGGAATATCGGGCGGACAGGTACAACCTGTGCAGTATTCCTTAAAACGAAGTTTAACCATCCTATCCTCTAACGAATGAAAGGTTATAATCGCCAACACACCGTCTTTTTTAAGTAAATCAAATGCAATGTCAAGCACCTCATTCAAACGGTCAAGCTCACCGTTTACGGCAATTCTTATTGCTTGAAAGCATTTTCGGGCTGGATGTCCGTCACGGCGCGCCGCCGCAGGATAAGCCGATGCAATTATATCGGCAAGCTGTGTTGTGGTTGTAATTCTTGCCTTTTGGCGTTCAGCAATAATTCTGTCGGCAATTCTTTTTGAAAACTTTTCTTCACCAAAACGGAAGAAAATATCACTTAACTCCTGTGCGGTAAAATCGTTTACCACATCTTCGGCACTTAAACCGCTTTGACTCATACGCATATCAAGGCGAGACTCTTTATGATAAGAAAAGCCCCTTTCGGCAGTATCAAGCTGATAGGATGAAACACCTAAATCAAGCAATATGCCGTCTACCTTGTCAATGCCCTCGTTTTTGGCGACCTTGTCCATATCGGCAAAGTTGCTTCTTATAACCTTTGCGGGAAGACCATAAAGTCGCTCGGTTGCAATTTTTACTGCATCGGGGTCTTGGTCAAGCGCCAAAAGCAAACCATTTTTAAGCTTTTTGGCAATTTCCTTTGAATGACCTGCCCCACCGGCAGTACCGTCAATATAAATTCCGTCCGCCTTAATATTAAGTGCGGAAATTGTTTCATTAAGCAAAACCGAAATATGATTAAATTCCATAATTAGAAGTTCAGCTCCTCAACAATGGAAGCGATATTTTCGGGAGTGTATTTTTCGTTTTCCTTAGCCCAAAGCTCAGTATTCCAAATTTCAAGGTTAGAAGCCATACCGATAATATGCGCTTCACCCTCTAAAAGAGAATATTCTCTAAGTCCGGCGGGAATTAGAATTCTGCCCTGACTGTCAAATCCGACAGTAAATGTACCGTCATATAAAAAACGCTTTAAATCGTTTGATTTTGTATTTGGAAGGGTGCTGATTTGCTCAACAAGCTTGTCCCATTCTGCCTGTGAATAAACGCAAAGACAACGCTTGCCAAAGATTGAACGGCAAATATAAAATTCTTCGCCCAATGCTTCGCGAAACTTTGCAGGAATGAAAACCCTGCCCTTTTTATCGATATTATGTTGGTAACCACCAAAAAGCACGGATTTTCACCTCTTTTTCCACCACTTTAATGCACTTCAATGGTTTTTAGTGACACTTTGCACCACTACAATGTCATTATAATGTCCTAATCATAAAAAATCAAGTGTTTTTTTAGATTTTTTTAAAAAAACAAAAAAAGACAAGGAAATTTTCGTTCCTTGTCTTAAAAAACATATATTTTTTATTTAAAAACAAACTCGTTTTCTTTAAATTCGCATATTACCCTGTCGCCTTTTTTAATGCTGCCATCCAAAATCTTTTCGCTTAAAACATCTTCAATTTTGTTTTGAATTTCACGCCTTAACGGTCTTGCGCCGTAAACCTCATCAAAGCCCCTTGTGGCAAGCTCGGCTTTAACGCTGTCGTCAAAGGTAATATCAATTTCAAGCGCCTTGGTACGCTGTGCTAAATTTTCAAGCATTTTTTCGGCAATTTCTTCAATTTGCGGTTTTGTAAGCTTTGTGAAAACCACAATATCATCAACACGGTTTAAAAATTCAGGGCGGAAGGTGTTTTTAAGCTCGTTCAAAACGGCAGTCTTAATATCGGCATTTCCATCTTCCCCGCCTTGTGAAAAGCCGAAGCTCACACGCTTCTCAGTAATAAGCCGTGCCCCCACATTTGAAGTCATAATAATAACGGTGTTTTTAAAGTCAACCCTTCTTCCCTGTGAATCGGTTAAAATTCCGTCCTCTAATATTTGAAGAAGTATATTAAACACATCGGGGTGCGCTTTTTCGATTTCATCAAATAAAACCACTGAATATGGGTGGCGGCGTACTTTTTCGGTAAGCTGACCGCCCTCATCAAAGCCGACATAACCTGGTGGCGAGCCAACCAAACGGGAAACTGTGTGCTTTTCCATATATTCCGACATATCAAGCCGTATCATCATATTTTCATTGCCAAACATTGCGGCGGCAAGCGCCTTGCAAAGCTCGGTTTTGCCAACACCCGTCGGCCCCAAAAATATAAATGACCCAATTGGACGCTTGGGGTCTTTAAGACCTACCCTACCACGCCTTATCGCTTTAGCAACGGCAGTTACTGCCTCATCCTGACCAACAATTCGGTTGTGAAGCTCGCTTTCCATTTTTAAAAGTCGGTCACTTTCCTCTTCGGTCAGCTGTGAAACGGGCACACCTGTCCAGCTTGAAACAATTTGTGCGATTTCCTCAACACCTACTGTGCCGTTTATATGTGCATTATCCTTTTTCCACGCTTCACGCTCGGCTTCGAGGTCGGCTTTAAGGTTTGTTACCTCATCACGTAAAGCGGCGGCTCTTTCAAATTCCTGTGAATTTATTGCTTCCTCTTTTTCCTCATCAATTTCGGTAATCTTTTGCTCGAGCTCTTTAATTTTTTGCGGTATTGCCGATGCATTAAGTCGCACACGGGAAGCCGCCTCATCAATAAGGTCAATTGCCTTGTCCGGCAAGAAGCGGTCGCTTATATATCGTGAAGATAGCATAACCGCCGATTTTATCGCCTCATCAGTAATGGTAACCTTATGATGCGCCTCATATTTATCACGAATACCCTTTAAAATTAAAACGCTGTCCTCTTCGTTTGGCTCATTAACAGTAACCGGTTGGAAACGGCGTTCAAGTGCGGAATCCTTTTCAATATTTTTGCGGTATTCAGAAAGAGTTGTAGCCCCTATAAGCTGAAATTCACCGCGTGCCAATGACGGCTTTAAAATATTTGCAGCGTCAGTTGAACCCTCGGCCGAGCCCGCACCGATTATGGTATGAATTTCATCGATAAATAAAATTATATTGTCTGACTTTGTTACCTCTTCGATAATAGATTTTATTCTATCTTCAAAATCGCCGCGGTATTTTGTACCCGCAACAACACCTGTTAAATCAAGTGTGAAAATTCTTTTATTTTGCAAAATTTCGGGCACATTGCCATCACAAATTTGTTGTGCTAGCCCTTCAATAATTGCGGTTTTGCCCACACCCGGCTCACCCACTAAGCAGGGGTTGTTTTTTGTGCGGCGGCACAAAATTTGAATTACACGCTCAACCTCTGCCTGTCGGCCGATTACGGGGTCGATTTTACCGTTTTTGGCGTCATGCGTTAAATCTCTGCCATATTTTGAAAGGGTGGGTATTTTATCGTTTTTGCTGCTTTCCTGAGGTTTTTCGGTCTTGGTGTTAATATCAACCCCCGTCGCCTCCAAAAGCTCACGGGTAAGATTTGCAACATCCACATCCAAATCGTTTAAAAAACGAATAGCAAAGTTGTCACCCTCGCCAAGTATTCCAAGAAGCAAATGCTCAGTGCCGACAAGCTGTTTGCCCGAATTTATCTTGCTCGACATTGCAAGCTCAATTACCTGCTTTGCGCGGGGTGTGAAAAAGTCAGGCGACAGTCTGGTTTTTGTGCCGCAACCAATTTGACTGCGGATAAGGTTTTCAACACTGTCAGCCGTCACACCGTATTTTGTCAAAATAGCCGAAGCAACACCGCCGCCGACACGCAAAAGTCCTAAAAGCAAATGCTCACTTCCGACATAGGTGTGGCCTAAAATTTCGGCCGAATTTATTGCTTGGTTTAACGCCTCATTAGACTTGGCGGTAAAACCTTTAAAGTTATATTTCATTTATAAATCGCCTCTAATCATATTTGCACGGCAAATGTCACGGTCAAACGGTTCCATTACACCGTACTTTTGCATCAGCATATATGGCTGTGCTTCAATTAAAATTTTAATGGGACTGCAATCTAAATCAATTATGCCCATACTTTTGCCAAGCTTAACACGCGAAATTAAATTTATCATTTCTTCACTTGTTAAAATTCTTGCGCTTTTAAGTGTGCCAACTGCACGCCAGCAAATATCTTCAAGCTTGATTTTATTAAGCGTTTCTCTTGCCTTTAATTCCTTTTCAATAAGCTGTGTTGTAATTATTTTAAGGTTTTCGAGGGCATTTTTTTCGCTAATCCCCAATGTGATTTGGTTTGAAACCTGATAAAGTGAAGCCAAGGATTTCGAGCCCTCGCCGTACATTCCCCTAACAGTAAAACCAATTTTGCTTATCGAATCAATAAGCCCGCTAATTTCACCGTTATTTTCGAGAGCGGGTAAATGCAGCATTACCGATGCACGAAGTCCCGTTCCCAAGTTTGTAGGGCATTCGGTTAAAAAGCCGAGCGCCGAATCAAAGGCAAAATTAAGCTGTGCCGACAAAAGCGAGTCAACACTTTCGGCTAAATCATAGGCATCCTTCAAATTCATACCTGATTTTAAGACCTGAATACGAATATGGTCCTCTTCGCCTATCATAATACTTATGCTTTCATCCTCTGACAGTATGATAGCCGTATCCTCGGTCTTTGCGGCAAATTCGGGGCTTATAATATGTCTTTCCACCATTGCATAACGCTGAATTTCGGGTATATCGGACATATTTATATATTTAAGGTTTTTAGCAAAGGGAGTATTGCTGTTTAGAACTGCCGATTTTACCTGCTCGTTAAGTGCTTTGCGGTCATCATCGGTCATTTTGCTCGGAAAAGGCAAATTTTCAATATTTCTTGCAAGTCGTATGCGACAGCTTACCGCAATATCGTTTTGTGCAGATAAGTCGTTATACCATCTACTCATATTATTTGCCCTCCATTTCCTTAATTTTATCACGAATTACTGCGGCCTGTTCATACTTTTCTTCGGCAACAAGGCGTGATAATTCTTGCCTTAAATCATCTATTGTTTTTTCTCTCGGTCTTACAACAAGCGGTGCACGGTTGGGTATTTTACCTGCGTGTGATGAAGCACCGTGAATTCTTTTTATATATGGTAACAGCTCTTCTCTAAAAGTTTTATAACACTGACTGCAACCCATTTTACCGCTGTGGGCAATATCGGCAAAGGTGGTGCCGCAAAGCGAGCATTGCTTTTGGTTTTTAAGGGTGGGCTGTGAAACCTCGCCAAGAAGTGATGCCAACATACCTGTAATGCTACTCGAGCCATAGCCACTTTCAGCAGCGCAGGCACTGCAAAGGTTATATTCTTTAACTATCCCGTTAACCACTGTTTTTATATGAGTGGTTGCGTGATTTTTTCCACATTTTTCACAAATCATAAATAACATCTCCTAAATTTGTGTCATAAGCATTTGCTTTAAAATTACCGCACGGATATTATCTTTATACCGCGGTGGGATATTTTGCATTACCGAATTTGAAACCGCCGCCGCCATTACCTTGGCAACCTCGCTTGAAACCACACCGCTTTCGATACAGTTTTCAAGCAAAACACGGGTTGAAAGCGAATCAATGCTGTCACCTATTGCATTTATTATGTGCATAAGTGCCGAGGTATGATTCATCATAACACGCTTTATGCGGATATATCCCCCGCCACCGCGACGGCTTTCAATAATATAGCCGTGCTCTGGTGTGAAGCGGGATGATAAAACATAATTTATTTGGCTTGGCGCACATCCCATTAAATTTGCAAATTCATTTCGTTGAATTTCGGCGGTGTGTGCCTCAGATTCGTTTAGCATTTTTATAATTTCTTTTGTAATTAAATCACTTAATCTCATAAAATCACCTTTTAGCAAAGCTTTTTGACCTTCTCTGACTTTAATTATACACAAAAGTCAGGAAAAGTCAAATACTTTTTAAAAACTTTTTTTGTAACACCTTCAAAAATATAACATAGTATGTAACGAAAACCAAAAAGGAGGTTATTCAATATGTGTAATAATGGTTGTTCTTGGATTATCATCTTAATCCTCATCCTCTTCTGCTGCGGCGGTTGGGGCAACGGCGGTTGCGGCTGTGACAACGGCTGTGGCAATAACGGTTGCTGCTAATCCATAGGCAAATAAAAAATCGGTACCCAATAGGGTGCCGATTTTTTAAATTTTTAAATTTTAAAAAGCAAATCACCATAGCTTGGATATGGCCAATCACTTTCGGGAACAACACTTTCAGCCGAATCGGAATATTTGCGAATATCCGCCATAAGCTTTAAAATTGTGTCGTGATATTCGGTGGCTTTTTTAAGTATATCCTTTTCCCTTTCGGACGATGCAACCGCCATTTTAAGTGCTGAGGAAAGTGAAAAAAGCTCTTTATTGGCGGCAGTAAGGCGGCTTAAAAGCTCGCTTTCAACACTGCTGTCCACACGGATAGAGTTTTTGTTGTTTATGGTTTCACACAAAATATTAGAATATCTTGTAATAGCGGGAATAACACCTCGATTTATCATATCAAGAAGTGTTAACGCTTCAATATGTATTACCTTGGTATAGTTTTCGAGAATAATATCAACACGCGAATTTATTTCGGCACGGTTTAATACCCCGTGGCGTTCAAACAGTGCTATATTTTCTTCGGTTTTCAAAAGTGGCAAGGCATCTACCGTACTGCGAAGATTCAAAAGACCTCGTTTTTCCGCCTCTGCCTCCCATTCGGCCGAATAACCGTCACCGTTAAAGATAATGCGCTTGTGGTTTTCCATAACCTCTTTAACGATAAGGTTAATTTCAGCGGATATATCTTCAGCTTTTTCAAGGCGGTCGGCATAGTGCTGAAACACATCTGCCACCATTGTGTTAATCATAACATTGGTGTCGGAAATAGATGAGGCCGAGCCAAGCATTCTAAATTCAAACTTATTACCCGTAAACGCAAAGGGTGAAGTGCGGTTGCGGTCGGCATTATCCTTTTTAAATTCAGGGATAATTTCGGCGGCAATTTTCATTTTAACACGCTTTGCATTGTCGTGGTGGTTGCCGTTTGCAACTGAATTAAGCAAATCGGTAAGCTCTTCACCAAGGAAGATTGAAATAATTGCAGGCGGTGCTTCGTGACCGCCTAAACGGTGGTCATTACCCGCAGTTGCAACTGCAATTCTTAACAAATCCTGATGCTTGTCCACCGCTTCAATAACAGCCGCCATAGTTAAAATAAACAGCTTATTATCAGCAGGGTTTTTGCCCGCTTTTAAGAAATTTACACCTGTGTCGGTTGAAATTGACCAGTTGTTATGCTTGCCGCTTCCGTTTACCCTATCATAAGGTTTTTCGTGCAAAAGACAAACAAGACCATGGCGAAGCGCTGTTTTCTTCATAAATTCCATTGTAAGCTGATTATGGTCAGCCGCAATGTTGGTTGTGGTGAAAATCGGAGCTAATTCGTGCTGTGATGGAGCGGCTTCGTTATGCTCGGTTTTAGCCAAAACACCAAGGCGCCATAATTCCTTATCAAGCTCACGCATAAAGGCGGCAACACGGGGTTTCAAAACACCGAAATAATGGTCGTCCATTTCCTGACCCTTTGGTGGCATTGAGCCGATTAAGGTGCGACCGCAATAAATTAAGTCAGGGCGTTTATCGTAAAGGGTTTTATCAACCAAAAAATATTCTTGTTCGGGACCAACAGTTGTAGTGGTGCGTTTAACATCATCAAAGCCAAGCGCCTTTACAATGCGAAGTGCCTGCTTATTTACTGCCTCCATACTGCGAAGCAAGGGGGTTTTTTGGTCGAGCGCCTCGCCCGAATATGAGCAAAACGCAGTTGGTATGCAAAGGGTTTCATCCTTTATAAAGGCATAAGAACTTGGGTCCCACGCGGTATAGCCACGCGCCTCAAAGGTTGCACGAAGTCCGCCCGATGGGAACGAGGAGGCATCCGGCTCGCCCTTAATAAGCTCCTTACCCGAAAATTCCATAATAATATGACCGTCTTCGGTTGGAGAAATAAAGCCGTCGTGCTTTTCGGCGGTAATACCTGTAAGCGGCTGAAACCAATGGGTAAAGTGGGTTGCACCCTTTTCTATTGCCCAGTCCTTCATAGCAGATGCGACAGTATCAGCGATACCACTGTCAAGACCTTTTCCCTCTTTAATTGAACTTTTTAAGATTTCGTATGTATCGGCAGGCAAACGCTCCTTCATAACCGAGTCATTAAAGACATTTGTGCCGAAAAATTCATAAACCTTTTCCAAAAATATTCCCCCAATATATACTTATAATAAATATACTTAAAAATACACCGTTTGTCAATGCTAATATTAGTTATTTAAAAAGTTAATATTATTAGAGATTTCATCCATTTTATCCTTCCAAAAATAACAGTCGGGCATTTTTAGGTTAGTCTTGCTGTTGGTGATTATAATATTGAAAAAATCCACACCTACCCCTTGCTCTTTGATTTTTGAAAAAACCGATAAAATTATCATTTGGCGAAGATTATTATCATTATTTGTTGATAATAAATCTACAACCTGACCGCCCGTATAACGCAGGGTTTCACCATCTATTTCAAGGTTTATGCCCTCAAAATAGTCTACCATTTTTGCTATAAGGTTATAATCGGCATTAACAACAAAATCCGCCTTATACCCCTTACTTTCGGTTTCCTGCGGGTTAATCATAACCGTAATAGAAGAATTTTCAAAGTCTAAATAGGTATAAACACATCTTGTGCCGAAATTAAGCATTACGCCCTTACTTTCGGGAACATAGTCGTAATACGGCACAGACTCATTTTCAATTTCTGTGGGTGTTGTAGTTTGGCTTTGGATATAATAATACCCCGCCCCAATAAAAATCGCCACACACCAACCGCTTATAACAAAGGTTTTTAAAAATATTTTAAAGCTTGACACATAAATCACCAATATGATTATGCCCAAAAAACAACGGAGATAACCCATTAAAGTTATCTCCGTTAAAAAAATTATTCTTCTATTTCAAGTGGCTTATTTTCCATAAGTGCCAAGAATTCGTTACCCTCAACCTTTTCTTTTTCAAAAAGAATTTTTGCGGTTTCGTGAAGCTTCGGCATTGCATTTTTAAGAATTTCAAGTGCTCTGTTATACTGTGCCATAACTATTGCTTCAATTTCATCATCAATTAAAGCGGCAGTCTTTTCAGAATAATTGGGTGTGGATGAAAAATCACGGCCCAAGAACACTTCATTATTGTCATTGCCATATTTAACAAGACCTAACTTTTCACTCATACCATAGCGTGTAACAATTTGTCTTGCCAAATCGGTAGCGCGTTCGATATCGTTTGAAGCACCTGTGCAAATATCATTTTGTGTCAACTGTTCAGCCGCACGGCCACCCAAAAGCGAGCAAATTTGTTCAAGTAGCTGATTGCGTGAAACATGGCCCTTTTCTTCGTTTGGAAGATACATTGTATAACCCGCCGCCATACCGCGACGGATAATTGAAATTTGGTGAACGGGGTCTTGGGTTGGCAAGAAATAAGAAACAACTGCGTGGCCTGCCTCGTGATAAGCAGTAACCATTTTGTCCTTATCGCTTACAATGTGTGATTTCTTTTCAGCACCCATTACAACCTTAATGGTGGCTTCCTCAACCTCGGATTGTGTAATGGCCTTTTTACCGCGGCGAACCGCCAAAAGTGCCGATTCATTTAAAAGGTTTGCAAGGTCGGCACCTGTAAAGCCGGAGGTTGACTTTGCAATAGTTTTAAGCGATACATCAGGGCCTAATGGCTTTCCGCGTGAGTGAACCTTTAAGATTTCTTCACGGCCCTTAACATCGGGATAATTAACCATAATTTGTCTGTCAAAACGACCGGGGCGCAAAAGCGCCTTATCCAAAACATCGGGGCGGTTGGTTGCAGCCATAACAATAACACCCTCGTTATCGCCAAAGCCATCCATTTCAACAAGTAATTGGTTTAAGGTTTGCTCTCTTTCATCGTGACCACCACCAAGGCCTGTACCTCTTTGGCGACCAACAGCATCTATTTCATCAATAAATACAATAGCGGGGGCTTCTTTTTTTGCTTGCGAGAAAAGGTCGCGCACACGGGATGCACCAACACCTACAAACATTTCAACAAAGTCAGAGCCCGAAATTGAAAAGAAAGGAACACCCGCTTCGCCTGCAACAGCACGAGCCAAAAGGGTTTTACCTGTACCGGGAGGGCCCATCAAAAGCACGCCGCGAGGTATTTTAGCACCCATTTCGCCAAACTGCATTGGGTTTTTAAGGAAGTCAACAATTTCAGCCATTTCTTCCTTTTCTTCATCCGCACCCGCAACATCGGCAAAGGTGGTTTTTCGCTTTCCGTCATCACGCCTTGCGCGAGATTTACCAAATGTCAAGGTTTTATCAGCTCCCATTTGTGCTGACATTTTCCTAAATACAAGGAAATAAAGCGCAGCAAAGGTGCCAATTAACAAGATAATAGGTAAAAGACTTGAAAGCATAGCGTTACTGCTGCCACGCTCATAGTGATACTTGATTTTTTGGTCTTCGGTTTTAGCGTTTTGATTTATTTCTTCAACCGCTTCATGAACATCATGCCAAAAGATTTCAGTGTCAGCAACGGTGAAACGGTAGGTTTTGCCGTTTTCACGAAGCTTATACTTTAACTGACCGCTGTAATTATTAAGCTCATATTCAGAAACCTTGTTTTCCTTTATAAGCTCAACAATTTGGTAATATTTCTTTTCGGCTGTATTTTTGTTCAAAAATGAAACCATACCGACAGTAATAATTAAAATTAGCGGTATGCCAAGGTACAAAAGTACATTTTTAAAATTCTTTTTCAAAGAAAGTTCTCCTTTTTCAATTTATTCAGAGTAAACCTTCGGTGAAAGCACACCGACATAACTCAAATTTCTAAATTTTTCATTATAGTCAAGACCGTAACCAACAACAAATTCATCGGGTATAACCTTGCCTATATATTCAGCGGTAATATCTGCCTTTCGGTTAGAGGGCTTGTCTAAAAATGTGCAAATTTTAACACTTGCAACATTTCGGCCAAGAATAACATTTTTAAGATATGAAAGGGTTAGACCCGAATCTAAAATATCCTCAACAATAAGTATGTGCCTTCCTTCAGGATTTATATCCAAATCCTTTTTAAATGCAACCTGACCTGTGGTTTTTGTGCCGCTGTAAGATGAAACCGACATAAAATCAATTTCACATTCACAGTCAATTTCGCGGACAAGGTCAGACATAAAAACCGAACTGCCCTTTAAAACACAAACAACAAGAGGATTTTTCCCCTCGTAATCGGCTGTGATTTCTTTACCTAATCTACGGCAAATTTCAGCAATTTCTTCTTTTGATATTAAAACCTTTTCAATAATATCCTTTTCCATAAAATCCCCTTATTTTAAAACCTCTACCTCAACTACAAGCAAATTTTTGCATTCGTTTGTTGGGGCAACTCTTTGTGCTAAACCAATGCCGTAAACCCAAATAACACCCTTATCATCTGCGATAACAGGAAGATTATCACGAAGATTTTGAGGTATTTTTTCTTCACAAAAAATTTTGTTAAGCGATTTTGTGCATCCACGGTTTTTAAGGCGAATTTTGTCGCCCTCTCTTCTTGTACGAATAACCGGACTGCCAATAATTTTATCACAGTCTAATATGTTATTTGAGAATAAATTGTTAACATTTGGCTTTTTAGTGAGTGTAACGATAAACTGCTCTGTTTTAACCGTTTCATCACAAGAGACGGTTAAAATACCGTTTTTGCAAATTCCAAAAAGATTATTCGGAAGACTTGTTTTACCGCCGTTTAACGCAATATCATATAAAGCGTTTATATGAAAGCTGTCAAGTGACAATTCTTCATACAGCGAATTTACATATTTTATTATTGTCCGCTTTGCAATGGCGACAGGTACTGCTTTTAAAGCGTCCGCAACCAAGCCGTTTTCGCTTTCACACTTGAAAAGGGTTTCCTGTGCCAATATTTCAAGTGCCTCATTATCCTCTCGCAAAATTTCGGTAACACGAACAAAGGAATCTTCAAGCGAAGGGTTAATTTCCTTTAAAGGTTCGACAACCTTGTGCCTAATTTTATTGCGGGTATAATCATCGGTTAAATTTGTGCTGTCGGTCACATAAGAAAGTGAATTGTCAATACAATATTTTTCAATATCATAGCGACTGCAAAAAATAAGCGGTCTTATAAAATTATCTCTTTTTGGCGGTATACCGCAAAGACCTTTAATTCCACTTCCCCTTGTTAAATTCAAAAGCACAGTTTCAATATTGTCAGAGGCGGTGTGGGCGGTTGCAACAAGACCTTCGGCATTGCGCCTTAAAAAGTCATATCTTACTTCCCTTGCACAAAGCTCAACACTTTGTCCTCTTTCTTTTGCAAGTGTGGGTATATCAACCGTTTCTGTCACAATTGGTATATCAAGCTTTAAACATAACCATTTTGCAAACGCTTCATCCCTGTCGGCTTCACCACCGCGTATACCGTGGTTTAAATGCGCCGCCCTAACAGTTATTGAAAGCTTATCCTTTAAAGACCACAAAGCGTGTAAAAGTGCAACCGAATCCGCACCGCCCGAAAGCGCAACTGTGACAGTATCGCCCGAGCTTATAAGCGAAAAGCGGTTAACTGCATCTAAAACTTTTTCTATCATTGTCTATACAATTCCACAGAAGTAAAGCGAGTATACTGACCGTCCCAATACAAATCAACGCTGCCTATTTCACCGTGGCGGTTTTTAGCCACGATACATTCAGCTTTGTTGGGGTCGCCCTTGTCCTCATCCTCACTCTTTTCGTTATCATAATATTTTTCACGGTAAAGGAACATTACAATATCGGCATCCTGTTCGATAGAGCCCGATTCGCGAAGGTCGGAAAGTGCGGGCTTGTGCGATTTACCCTTTACTTCTGTACCACGCGAAAGCTGAGCGCAAACCAAAACGGGAATTTTAAGGTCCTTTGCCATAATTTTTAAATTTCGTGTAATTTCAGAAACCTCTTGCACGCGGTTTTCGGTCTTTCGGGCTGAGCGCATAAGTCCCAAATAGTCAACTATAACTAAATCCACCTTTGGCATACGCATAAGCTTTGCCTTCATTTCACGAACGGTTATACCCGAGGTTTCATCGAAATAAATCGGTGCCTTTGAAAGCACATCACCCGCTTGAGCCAAGCGTGTCCACTCGTCAGGGTCAAGCTCACCTGTGCGAAGCTTGGCGCTTTGAATTGCCGCTTCGCTTGAAAGCATACGCTGTGCCAACTGGTCGCGTGTCATTTCAAGTGAGAAGAAGCAAACCGTTTTACCCTGCTGTACCGCAACATTACGCGCAATGTTAAGCGCAAAGGCAGTTTTACCCATACCGGGGCGGGCACCCAAAATCAAAAGGTCTGACTTATTAAGACCTGTAATCATTTTGTCAAGCTGACCAAGACCTGTCGGTATGCCGACATAATCCTTTTTGGTTTCAGGGTCAGACATTTTGGTAAGGCGGTCATAGGTTTCGTTTTCAATAACGCTTTTAATGTGGGTAAGACCGCTAACCTCTCTGCCCTGTCTAATGTCATAAATGCGCTGTTCGGCAGCATCAATAAGCTTGCCCGAATCCTCGGCATCCTCATTAACATCCTTTATAATGCCCTGTGCCGCCTCCATCAAGGCGCGTGCATAGTAACGGTCACGGATAATGGCAACGTATGTAAGCACATTTGCCGAGGTCGGCACAGTTTGTGCCAACTGGCTTAAATATGCTTTACCGCCCGCCTCATCATAGGTGCCGCTTTTCTTTAACTTTTCAAGAAGAGAAACAAAGTCAATGGTTTGACTTAATTCATACATTGAAGAAAGTGCATTATAAATTTCACGGTGCTGAGGAATGTAAAAGTATTCACTTTTCATACTAACGGCGATTTCATTGATACATTTAGGGTCAATAATAATCGAACCCAAAACCGCCTGCTCGGCTTCAACCGAATATGGAAGGCGTACGCCGTCTAAATCGTAAATTGTTTTATTTTCAGCCATAATTATTCAGTAACCTTTACAGTTATTTTTGCAACTATCCCCTGATAAAGCTTGATTTCGGCGGTGTATTCACCAAAATTTTTAATGTCAGCAACCGACATTTTCTTTTTATCAATTTCAATGCCTAATTTATTTTTAATTTCAGCAGCAATTTCCTTTGAAGTAACCGAGCCAAAAAGTTTGCCGTTAGAACCCGCTTTAGCTTTAATAACCACCTCTTTGCCGTTTAAAGCATTTGCGGTGTTTTGTGCAGCGGCAATTTCTTCTTTTTTATGGTGTGCTGCGGCTTCTTCACGGTTTTTAAGCTCATTTAAAGCGGCATTATTTGCCTCAATCGCAAGCTTTTTAGGAAACAAAAAGTTTCTTGCATAACCGTCAGACACATTGCAAAGCTCACCCTTTTTGCCGTGACCCTTGACATCTTGTAATAAAACAACCTTCATTGTTATTCTCCTTTACACTTCCATAATAATGGGTAATACCATAGGACTGCGTTTTGTTTTTGTAAATAAGAATTTTGAAACGCCGTCTTTAATTTTATTTTTAATTGTTGCCCAATCTCTGATATTTTGGTAATAGCACCTGTCAAGTATATCCCAAACAAGATTGTTGATTTCTGAAATAAGCTCTTCCGATTCTTTCATATAGATAAATCCGCGTGAAACAATGTCAGGACCTGCCACAATTTCGCGTGTTACAGCATCAATTGAAACGGCAACAATAATTATACCGCCGTCGGACAGCAGCTTTCTGTCACGAAGAACAATACTGCCGACATCACCAACGCCCAAGCCGTCAACCATAACTCGACCTGCCTGAACAACCTCACTGCATTTAACCTGTTTTTTAGTAATTTCTATAACCGAGCCGTTTTGAGCAATAACAGTATTTTCCTTTTCAATTCCCATAAGCTTTGCTAACTCGGCGTGCTTCATAAGGTGCTTTTGCTCACCATGAACGGGAATAAAATACTTTGGCTTTACAATGCTCATAATAAGCTTTAACTCTTCTTGACAGGCATGGCCCGAAACGTGAACATCATACATTCTTTCGTAAACTACATTTGCCCCACGCTTCATAAGCTCGTTTATAACCTTTGTAACAAGCTTTTCGTTGCCCGGAATTGGGGTTGCTGAAATAATTATCATATCCCCCGGGGCAATTTCAACTTGACGGTGGTCGGAAAATGCCATACGGTGGAGTGCTGAAAGGGGCTCACCCTGACTGCCTGTTGTAACCACAACAATTTCACCTGGGGTGTAATTTTTAATCGCTTCAATTTCGATTAAAACATCCTTTGGAACTCTTAAATATCCAAGCTCCTCCGCAACCGACACAACATTAAGCATGCTTCGGCCCGAAACCGCAACCTTACGGTTACAGCGGTATGCCTCGTCAATAATTTGCTGTATACGGTGAATATTAGATGAAAATGTTGCAACTATAATTCGTTTACCCTCGGCCTGACGGAAAAGGTTTGAAAACGAACCTCCCACCAAACGCTCTGATGCGGTGTAACCGCCACGCTCGGCATTGGTTGAATCGGACAAAAGTGCCAAAACGCCCTTTTTGCCAAGCTCGGCAAGGCAAGGTATATCAATCATATAGTCATCAATAGGTGTGGTGTCAATTTTAAAGTCACCCATATGAACAACCGTGCCGCCCGCAGTTTTTATTGCAAATGCAACTGCATCGGGTATTGAATGGTTTACATGAATAAACTGAACTGAAAACTTGCCAACATTAACGGTGCTGCCCGCTTTTACAACATTAAGCTTTGCGCTTTCTAAAAGGCGGTGTTCTTTAAGCTTGCCTTCAATAAGGCCAATAGTTAAGCGTGTGGCATAAATCGGCACATTAAAGTTTTTAAGCAAATAAGGAATTGCACCGATATGGTCCTCGTGACCGTGGGTTACAAAAAGACCCTTGATTTTATCTTTATTTTCCAAAACATAGGTAAAATCAGGAATTACAATGTCGATACCCGGCATTTCTTCATCGGGAAAGGACATTCCGCAGTCCACCAAAATCATATCGCCCTCATACTCGTAAAGGGTGATATTTTTACCTATTTCACCAAGACCGCCAAGCGGAATAACCTTAATAGGTGATTTTTGGCTTTTTGTATTTTTAACATTATTGTTTGTCGGCTTTTTTACACGGCTTTGATTTTTATTCCTGGTTTGAGTCTTGTTTTTTTGTTCGTTCTTTGTTTTTATATACTTCTTTGACTCTTTTTTATCAGCCATCAATTTTCCTCCATTAAATTTTTTATGTAAATGTGTTTTTCTCAAAAACACACAGAGCTTTATAAAGTTAAATTTCCCCTTATATCTCATAATATAATACTATCTTTGCACACACCTTGTCAAGTAAATAATAATATTATTATATAATAAACAAAAAAATATGTAAAAAAGACCGCCTTTTAAAAAGACGGTCAAAATTTTAAACATTTTTTAAATATTCATCAATAGATTTTGCGGCAGTTTTACCCGCACCCATTGCACTTATAACGGTTGCAGCACCTGTTACTGCGTCGCCACCGGCATAAACGCCTTTAAGCGAGGTTAAGGCAGTTTCTTCGGTAACAACAATGCCGCCATATTTATTAACCTCTAATCCATCGGTTGTATCTTTAATAAGCGGGTTAGGTGAAGTACCTATCGACATTATCACACAGTCCGCGGTTATTTTAAATTCGCTATTAGGAATTTTAACAGGTCTTGCTCTACCCGACTCATCGGGTTCTGAAAGCTCCATCTTATCACACACAATGCTTTCAACCCAACCATTTTGGTTGCCGTTAATTTTAACGGGGTTTGTAAGCATTGCAAAGTTAATGCCCTCTTCCTTTGCGTGATGAACTTCTTCCAAACGCGCGGGTAGTTCCTTTTCGGTACGGCGGTAAACAATAGTTACCTTGCTACCAAGTCGCTTTGCAGTACGGGCGGCATCCATTGCCACATTGCCGCCACCAACAACAACCGTGTGCTTTGCCTTGAAAATGGGGGTGTCACTGCCATCCATATATGCTTTCATAAGATTGTTACGGGTTAAAAATTCGTTTGCCGAATATACACCGTTTAACGACTCGCCCTCAATCCCCATAAAGCGTGGGAGACCCGCGCCCGAGCCGATAAACACCGCCTTATAACCCTCATCAAACAGCTCGGCAATAGTAATGGTTTTGCCAACCACAACATTGGTTTGCAAATCAACACCAAGTGCCTTTAAAGCATCTACTTCCTTTTGAACGATGGCCTTTGGCAAGCGGAATTCGGGTATACCGTAAACCAACACACCGCCCGCTGTATGAAGCGCCTCGAAAACAGTCACCTCGTATCCCTTTTTAGCAAGCTCACCCGCACAGGTAAGCCCCGATGGACCCGAGCCGATAACAGCAACCTTTTTGCCGTTTGACAGTGGTTTTTCAATGTTTTCGATTGTGTGGGCATTGTGCCAATCGGCAACAAAGCGTTCAAGTCGGCCAATGCCAACACTTTCACCCTTAATACCCCTGATACATTTGCTTTCGCATTGCTTTTCCTGTGGGCAAACACGACCGCAAACTGCAGGTAATGATGATGACTTATAAATCACCTGATAAGCGCCCTCAAAATCGCCCTGCTTCACCTTTTCGATAAATTCGGGTATGTGTATATTTACAGGGCAGCCCGAAACACAGGGTGCATTTTTACAATTAAGACAACGAAGTGCCTCGTCAATTGCAGTTTCTTCGCTATAACCGAGCGCAACCTCGCAAAAATTTGTTGCACGAATTTTTGCGTCCTGCGTGGGCATTTCGTTTCGTTTTAAAGACATATTTGCCATTATTTTACTTCTTTCTTAAACAAATTACAGTTTTCTTCATAAGCGTGGCGTTCAAAATCACGATAGGTTGTCCCACGCTTCATTGCTTCGTCAAAATCAATTTGATAACCATCAAAATCGGGGCCATCGACACATGCAAATTTAATTTTACCGCCAACAGTTAAACGACAGCCACCGCACATACCGGTGCCGTCTATCATAATCGGGTTCATAGAAACGGTAACAGGTACATTATATTCCTTTGCGGTTAAAACCACAAATTTCATCATAACAAGCGGGCCGACAGTAATAATTTCATCGTACTGCTTACCATTTGAAAGCGCTTCTTTTAACGGCATTGTAACATTGCCCTTTAAACCGTAAGAGCCATCATCGGTGGTAACCACAAGATTGTCTGAAACTGCTTTGAATTCATCCTCTAAAATAAGTAAATCGCTGTTTCTAAAACCGATTATACTGTCAACCTCACAGCCCATATTATGTAACTTTTCAGCAACGGGAAGCGCAATGGCGCAACCAACACCGCCACCGATTACGCACACCCTTTTAAGCCCCTCAACCTTTGTGGGATTGCCCAACGGGCCGACAAAATCGGCAATAAATTCACCCGCATTTTTTTGGTTTAATTTATTGGTTGTAGCACCAACAATTTGGAAAATGATTTTCACTAAACCTTTTTTCCTGTCAAAGCCCGCAACAGTCAGCGGAATTCTTTCGCCGTTTTCATCAACACGCAAAATTATAAACTGCCCCGCCTGTGCTTTTTTTGCAACAAGCGGTGCTTCAATTTCCATTTGTGTTACAAAGGAATTTAATACTTTTTTACTTGCTATTTTATACACTATTTTCACCTGTTTTTGTGATTTTTGTAACTGTTAAAAGGTCATCCATAACCTTAAATTCAATATGATATTTTGCAAATTCAAAGGCATAAATACGGTTTATATCATTTTGATAATGTGGTCTTGGGTCACCCTCTAAAACGGCAACGGTTTTGGCATAATCCTCCCCTAAAATCACTTTGAATTCTTCGGGAATTTCCACCTTTAAATTATCCCCAAAAACCGCATCAGAAAAGCCGCCAACGGCATCGGTATGACAGTCGGTATAAGGGATATAGGGCTTTATATCATAAATGGGCGTGCCGTCTAATAAATCGGCACCCGAAACATAAATTTCGCCATTTTTTATCTCCAAAATTTTTACACTTGAAAGACCGATGGGGTTGGGTCGGTAAGGTGAGCGTGTGGCAAACACCCCTACCCTTTTGTTACCGCCAAGGCGAGGGGGCCGAACTGTCGGTGACCAGTTAGGTTTATCAACCTCGGAAAAGCCCCAAATAAGCCATAAATGGCTAAAATCTTCAAGCCCCCTTAAAGCCGAAATATCAGCATATTCCTTTTCAAAAACAATTTTACCCACAGTGTCCACCAAACCGCTTTGTCGCGGTATGCCAAACTTTGTGGGAAAATCGGTTTTTATTCTTGCAATAACCTTTAAGCTTCCCATAATTTAAAACTTGTAACTATTTATGAAATCTTCCCATTCGGGTTTATTTTCATCGGGCAAAGCGTTATATTCGCGGAAAACAATTTCTAAAACCTGTTCATACGCTTTTTTGACTTTTAAATAACTGTTTATAACAATTAAAGCCATTGCAAGCGAACACAAAAGAATGATTGAAAGTGGCAATAAATGCACCAAATAGAACTTAGCGGGAAGATTTACATATGTATTACCAAGCAATTGTGCATAAACAATTGTAAAGCAAACCGAAAGAATAACATTTAACCCACCAAAAACGCCTGCAACTATGGGATTAGCATTAAATTTTGACAAAATAAAGACAAACAGCATAACCGCAGTTAAAATGCAAACTGTTATAAAACCGTTCATATCCATTGTAGCATTTGACGGCAATTCAGATTTTATTAACAAAATTCCAATGATATAAAGCGCATTTATAACCATTGTAAAAGCAAATGCCAAAATATAAAGCCATTTACAAATTTTATAACCTTTGCCATCTTTTTTAGCGTAATATACACCTAATTTTTGTTCTCGTTCCTTGACACGATTTAAAATATTTTCATTAAAAGCCATAATTTCTCTCCAAAGCAATATTTTTTATATTATACTACCAATTATTTTAATTGACAAGTCCGATTTTGCAATTATAATTGTTATTGTATAAAAAACTGATTTTGGTGATAAAAATGTCGAAACTTAACATTGTAATGGTAGAGCCCGAAATCCCGCAAAACACGGGCAATGTGGCACGCACCTGTGCCGCAACAGGCGCACGGCTTCATTTGGTGGGGCCTATGGGCTTTAAAATTGATGATAAAAAATTAAAGCGAGCGGGGCTTGATTATTGGCAATATCTTGATATTACCTATTACGATTCTTTGGATGAATTTTTTGAGAAAAATCAAGGCGAATTTTATTATTTTACAACAAAGGGACGCCATGTTCACAGCGATGTAAATTATCCTGATAATTGCTACCTTTTATTTGGCAAGGAAACCAAAGGTCTTCCCGAAGAATTGCTTATAAAACACCCCGAAAATTGCGTTAGAATTCCAATGGAGGGTGAAATAAGAAGCTTAAACCTTTCTAACTCGGTTGCTATTGCAACTTACGAGGTTTTAAGACAGTGGAATTACCCCGCACTTCAAAATTTTGGTCAATTACACAATTATCGCTGGGAAGAAGTGTAAATATTTTTACATATATTTATTAAATATATATTGAAAAAACTTAAATTTGTGGTAAAATAAGAGTGTATAAATTTTAACAAACTTTGAAAGGATTGTTTTAAATGGGCTTACTTAACAAAAAAACTGTTGATGACATCAATGTAAAAGGTCAAAAAGTGCTTGTTCGTTGCGACTTCAATGTTCCGCTTAAAAACGGCGAAATCACTGATGAAAACCGCATCAACGCCGCACTCCCCACTATCGAAAAATTGATTGCTGACGGCGGCAAGGTTATTCTTTGCTCACACCTTGGCAAGCCAAAGGGCGAACCTAAACCCGAGCTTTCTTTGGCACCTGTCGCAAAACGCCTTTCCGAAAAGCTTGGCAAAGAGGTTGTTTTTGCAGCTGATGACAATGTTGTTGGCGAAAACGCAAAGGCCGCTGTTGCTAATATGAAGGATGGCGATGTTGTTTTATTACAAAATACCCGTTACCGCGCAGAAGAAACCAAAAACGGCGAAGCTTTTTCGGCTGAGCTTGGCTCACTTGCTGATATTTTTGTAAATGATGCTTTCGGCACCGCACACCGTGCACACTGCTCTACCGTTGGTGTTGTATCTTATGTTAACGAAGCTGCCGCAGGTTACCTTATCGGTAAAGAACTTAAATACCTCGGCAACGCTGTTGAAACCCCTGTTCGCCCCTTCGTTTGCATCTTAGGTGGCGCTAAGGTTGATAGCAAGCTTCCCGTTATTGAAAACCTTTTAACCAAGGCAGACACCCTTATCATCGGCGGCGGTATGGCTTACACCTTCCTCGCTGCTAAGGGCTACACCGTTGGTACTTCTCTTATTGATGAAACCAAGATTGACTACTGCCGTGATATGATGGCTAAGGCAGAAGAAAAGGGCGTTAAGATTTTGCTTCCTATCGACTGTACCATCACTAAGAACTTCCCTGACCCCATTGATGCTGCAATCGAAGTTTCAGTTGTTGACGCTGATAAGATTCCTGCTGATATGATGAGCCTTGACATCGGCACAAAAACAGCTACTCTTTATGCTAAAGAGGTTAAAAACGCTAAAACTGTTGTTTGGAACGGACCTATGGGCGTTTTCGAAAACCCAATTTTAGCTAAGGGCACAATGGCTGTAGCACAGGCTATGGCTGATACTGATGCTGTAACCGTTATCGGCGGTGGTGACTCTGCTGCTGCTGTTAACATTATGGGCTTTGGCGACAAGATGACCCACATTTCTACCGGTGGCGGCGCATCTCTCGAATTTCTTGAAGGTAAAGAGCTTCCCGGTATCGCAGCACTTAACGATAAATAATATTTAAAAATTCGTAGGGCGGTATCCGCCCTACATTTATGTAAGGAGAAATTAAAATGAATAAAGCTAAAAGAAATGCTGTTATCGCAGGTAACTGGAAAATGAACAAAACCCCCGCTGAAACAACTGCACTTATTAACGAAATGAAGCCGTTGGTTGCAGGTGCCGACTGCAAGGTTGTTCTTTGTGTTCCCTTTATTGATATCCCTGCTGCTGTTGAAGCTGCAAAGGGCTCTAACATTGAAATAGGTGCTGAAAATGTTCACTTTAAGGCAAGCGGTGCTTACACAGGTGAAATTTCGGCCCAGATGCTTGTTGAATCAGGCGTTAAATATGTTGTTATCGGCCACAGCGAAAGAAGACAATACTTTGGCGAAACTGACCAAACCGTTAACCTTCGCACACTTGCCGCTTTAAACGCAGGTCTTACCGCGATTGTTTGCGTTGGCGAAACACTTGAACAACGCGAGCTTGGTTATACCGAAACTCTTCTTAAATTCCAAACAAAGATGGCTTTAACAAATGTTACAGCCGAACAGCTTAAAAATGTAATCATCGCTTACGAACCCGTTTGGGCTATCGGTACAGGCGTTACCGCAACTGCTGACCAAGCTGATGAAGGCAACGGCTTTGTAAGAGAAGCTATTGCTGAAGTTTACGGCAAAGATGTTGCTGAAACCGTTACTATTCAGTACGGCGGTTCTATGAACGCTAAAAATGCTGACGAGTTGGTTGCAAAGGTTAATGTTGACGGCGGTCTTATCGGCGGCGCATCACTTAAAGCAGAAGATTTTTCAGTAATTGTTAAAGCTGCTTCTAAATAAAATTCGACTTCATCGAATTTTATAGTGAAAAACGAAGAGTGAATAGTGAAGAGTTAATGTGTCGGCTTTGCCGACGATTTATATAAAGTTCGCATACACGAACACCTAAATTATTCATTATTCATTATTAATCATTCATTCTTTTATAGGAGATTTATAATGAAAAAACCTATTGTTTTAACTATTATGGACGGTTTTGGTTTCAACCCCGAGGTTGTGGGCAATGCAATTAAAGCCGCTAATACTCCCCGCCTTGATAATATTTATGCTACCTGCCCCACCACCGAAATTGGCGCATCGGGTATGGATGTTGGCCTTCCCGACGGTCAAATGGGTAATAGTGAGGTTGGTCACACCAACATCGGTGCAGGTCGTGTTGTTTATCAAGAGCTTACCCGAATTACAAAATCCATTTCCGACGGCGACTTTTTCACTAACGAGGTTTTCTTAAAAGCCATCGAAAACTGCAAGAAAAATGACAGTGCACTTCACCTTATGGGTCTTTTGTCTGACGGTGGCGTTCACTCTCATATCGAGCATCTTTACGCTTTGGTTGAGCTTGCAAAGCGCCAAGGTCTTGAAAGGGTTTACATCCACGCACTTTTAGACGGTCGTGATGTTCCTCCCGCAAGTGCGGCTGATTTTATTGATGCATTAAATGCAAAGCTTGCTGACATTGGTTGCGGTAAATTAGCAACAGTTTTGGGCCGTTTTTACGGTATGGACCGTGACAACCGTTGGGACCGCGTTGAAAAAGCTTATGCCGCTTTGGTTTATGGCGAAGGCATTTTAGCAAATGATGCCGCAGCAGAAGTAAGACACTCTTACACACAAATTGATGCTGACGGCAAAAACATTACAGATGAATTCGTTTTACCAACCGTTATAAACGGCACCGAAAGAATTAAAACCGGCGACAGCGTTATTTTCTTCAATTTCCGCCCCGACCGTGCGCGTGAAATTACCCGCACCTTTGTTGATGATGAATTTAACGGCTTTGAGCGCAAGGGTGGCAAACAAAATGTTTTCTATGTTTGTATGACACAATACGATGCTTCAATGCCTAATGTTGAAATTGCATTCAAGCCACAAAGTCTTGTTAACACACTTGGTGAATATTTAAGCGTTAAGGGTCTTACCCAGCTTCGTATTGCCGAAACCGAAAAATATGCCCACGTAACCTTCTTCTTTAACGGTGGCCGTGAGGTAATGTTTAACGGCGAGGATAGAATTTTAGTTAACTCACCAAAGGTTGCAACCTATGATTTACAACCCGAAATGAGCGCTTTTGAAGTTTGTGACAAGGTGTGTGAAGCTATTGAAAGCGACAAATATGATGTTGTTATTCTTAACTTTGCAAACTGCGATATGGTAGGTCACACCGGCTTTTTTGATGCGGCTGTAAAAGCTGTCGAAACGGTTGACACCTGTGTCGGCAGGGTTGAGGATGCTGTTAAGAAAATGGGCGGTATAATGCTTTTAACTGCCGACCACGGTAACGCTGATAAAATGCTCGATACCGACGGTTCACCCTTTACCGCGCACACCACATTCCCTGTTCCCTTCTCGGTTATTGGTTATGATTGTGAACTTCGCGAGGGCGGAAAGCTTTGCGATATTTCACCCACAATTTTAAAGCTTTTGAATTTAGAACAACCAGCTGAAATGACAGGCGAATCGATTATTAAATAATTGTAAAAATTAAACACCTGAAAGCAATAAGCTTTCAGGTGTTTTTTTATGTATTTATATTTTCTTGTTTTTTAATGCCAAAAATAACTCTTAAAAATCCGCTTAAAAATTTTGGGCTTTTAAATAATACAACCTTCATACAATGCCTCCGTCAACATTT
>CAMFSU010000021.1 GCA_945983355.1 uncultured Clostridia bacterium
AATATATTGAATTAGTTGAAAAAATGGGACAGGAAATGGCAAACCGTGGTCATTCACTTGTGTTTGGCGGCGGCGGTAACGGTCTGATGGGTGCCGCAGCAAGAGGTGTTAAATCCGGCGGAGGTTACATTTTAGGTGTTATTCCTAAATTCTTCGATGAAGAAAAAGTTGAGGCCATATGTGATTTTTGCGACGAACTTATACAGCCAGACACAATGCGTCAGCGTAAGCAGTTGATGGAAGATAACGCAGATGCTTTTATCATAGTTCCGGGTGGTATTGGAACATATGAGGAGTTCTTTGAAATCCTAACGCTGAAACAATTATGCCGACACAATAAACCGATTGCACTCTATAATATAATGGGATATTACGATGATATAAATTATGCAATGGAACAAGCTATGAAGAAAAACTTTATTCGTGATAATTGCAAAGAGCTATATTATGTAACGGATAAACTTGATGATTTACTTCGTTATATTGAAACTCCTGTTGATAAAATAAGAACGGTCAAGGAATTAAAAGATGGCTAATTGCCGACCGTTGCTTTCTTAAAGTAATTGATACAGAAAATGAGCACCGCATTATGTGAAGCGATGCTCATTTTCTTTTTCATATTCATACATCCTCTGTCAATGAAAAAGCGCCGCATTTCTACGACGCCTTTGCTTTATAATAAGTTTCTTTTATTGAAGTAGAACTAAAATATCCCTTTGTTATACTTTATCATTGCCTTAAAACTGATTACCAAACCAACAATGATACCGGCAATAAGGATTCCTGTTCCAATTAATGTGAACATCTCATTGTCAGTATAGAGTGTCACAGCAGATAACCCGCTAAATACAATTATAGCGGCACCGATAATGATGGTTCCAAGACCAACCATCCGGCCAAAAGGAATCCGGTCTTCTTCAGATACTCTGCTTCTGTGATAAGAGTGCAACGATGATATATTGCCTTTCATATTTGAAATACCGAGAACAATACATACAACGCCAACCAAAGCCGTTACGATAAATGCAGGCATAATAATCCTCCTTTTTCTATCTATTGAATTTCTCTTTTCTTGAAAAACACAATCGACAAATACCAGGAAAGGATATATATGCCGATTCCAGCGACAGCAACCAAAGCTAAAATTAGGTTGGGCTGTATTTCACTCACAAGTTGTCCTCTAAGGATACTTGATGCCAAAACGCTGGCACCACAGACAAATCCGATCATTACATAATAGGCAGTTCTGCCTTTTTCCACACCGAGCTTGAAAACAAACGGCAGACAAATGGAAGATGTAAGCGTTGATACAATTAGCATCAATAGCATAAGCACGGCAAAATCCCCTAACTCAAAATTATGTGCAATGAGCATTTTAGCTGCCTGTGCAACTCCCGTAGCAACTAAAATTGTGATCTGTGAAAGCAATCCGATCAGATATTTACCCGAAACGATCTGTGTTTTTGTGTATGGCAACGTACCGCTGTATTGCATCCAACGGCTACGTTCATCATAGCCAAGAAGATTGATAGGGATCATACCGCAGAGCAGGCACGGATAAAACACAAAGAACATATTATCATTACTAAATAATGATACTGCAATGAAGACGACCGCAATAAGAAGATAGGCTCTGCAGTATTTCTTCATCATATACCAATCTTTTAAGAGAAGCCCTTTCATTTTATCTTGCCTCCTTTACCATAAAGACGAACAGTTCCTCAATACTGATAGGACTAACATTAAAGTTTGCAGGCACGGCGCTTCTAAGCACCATTGCTTCGATGCCATACGGGTTTTCCTTCTTATACTTGATCGCCTCTGCCGGAAGATTTTGTATTTCCTCAGCAGTGCAGTGTATCAAGCCGTACTCGGCAAGCAGTTGATCCTTCTCTTCGCAAAGCAGCAGCTTTCCTTTATGAAGGAATGCCACATAGTCACACAGCTTCTCAAGGTCGCTGACGATATGGGATGAAATGAGAATGGAGTGGTTTTCATCCCTCGTAAAGTCGCTGAACATCTCAACCACTTCATCACGAACTACGGGATCAAGTCCTGATGTCGCTTCGTCCAGGATGAGTAGTTTTGCCTTATGAGATAAAGCTATGGCAATACCCAGCTTCATCTTCATACCACGGGAAAACTCTTTGAACTGCTTTTTGTCCGGTAGTGCAAGTTTCTGTGCCAGGCGAGCATATTCCGCATCATCCCAATTGCGGAATGTGTTTTTCATCACGTTTCCAACCTGCTTTACCGTAAGGCATTCCGGAATACCGACCTCATCCATAACTACGCCGATATCTTCTTTTGTGAGTTCAATACTATCCGTGTTGTCTTTCCCAAGGATAATAATGCTTCCGCTGTCCTTGTGGATCATATCGAGAATGAGCTTTATCGTGGTGCTTTTGCCGGCACCGTTTTCACCAATAAGGCCCATAATACATCCGCTTGGCAAGGTAAGGTTCAAATTGTCCAGCGTGAAGCCGGGATATGATTTTGTTAGGTTTTTAATTTCAAGTGCGTTCATCCTTGTTCCTCCATACTGAAATTAACCATTTCAATAATATCTTTTTTGCTCAAATTACAGGAAGCAGCGAGTCTAACGATCTCGTCTATATGTTCTTCAATCTTCTTCAGATTCTCTTCCCGCAGCAGCTCCACATTCTTTGAGGCAACATAGCACCCTTTGCCGGGAAGCGTATAGATAAAGCCATCCTTTTCAAGTTCCTCATATGCTCGTTTCGTGGTAATAAAGCTGATACGAAGGTCTTTCGCCAAACCACGAATGGACGGTAGCATTTCATCTTCTCGGAGTACTCCGCTGATAATCTGGCTTTTGATCTGAGAATATATCTGGTCATAGATCGGTGCCCCGCTTTTGTTGTCAATCAGTATGTTCACGCCATCACCTCTGTTTATACTGTGTATATCTATTATATACAGTTATTGTATGTATGTCAAGAACTACTATAAAAGTTCACAGAAAAGTCAAAGGTGCCGCATTGCTACGACACCTTTATATAAATTTTTCTCTTATATTTTTTGTTTCATCAAACCGTGTTTGTTGCAATAGATATAGAGATTCCCACTGCCACGAATGTTTAATCGTGTTTCAGCATTGCCTTCGGGATAGAATTTTACGAATTGCACTCTGTCTGATGTTAAATAGGCTACAAAAGAAATATAATGCTCTTTTGTCATATCGTGATTAACTGTGATAAAGTGTTCATCTTCTACTTTTTCTATAGTTATTTGGTGGTTCTCGTCCAATTCCTCCGCCTCAAGAGGCGGTAAGGTAATTCCGTGGCAGCTTATAACTGCATCTCCCACCGAACGGACAATATTATTACAAACAGGGCAAACATAGAATTTCGAGCGCAATATATTGGACGATATATTTTTATTGATAACGGTATCACCAGTCATCAATTCCATCACCGAAACAGATAAAGCATTGGCAAGCGGTTCGATCAAACTAATATCGGGCAGACCCTTTGCGGTTTCCCATTTAGATACTGCTTTACTGCTCACACCAAGAACCTCTGCAAGTTCTGTTTGGGTGAGTCCTTTTTTCTCTCGTAAAGTTTTTATTGTTATACCGGTTACGTATGTATCCATTTATGTCACACTCCTTTATATGAACATTATAATACGCAGTAATAAATATCACAACCTACGTTGCGTTGAAACCCCTTGCCGAAGATACACAGGGTTGCAATATTACCCCATTTGTAGTAAAATAAACTTACGGTGAAAGCCGAATTTAATTTTTGGAGAATGCTGTTTGAAAAGAAACAACACCTTGGAGATTGTAGCATAACCGAGAGGTTTGCTATGATTCCGCAAAACCTCTCATAAGATTGCTTCGTCACAATATATTGGAGGTAAAATTAAAATGAACAATTTGACGATACGTTTGGAAACAGAAAAAGACTACAGAGCAGTAGAAGAACTTACCCGTGAGGCGTTTTGGAACGTCTATAAACCCGGTGCAGACGAACATTATTACGTACATCAGATGCGAAATCACCCCGACTTCATACCTGAACTTGCATTTGTGCTTGAACTTGACGGCAAGATTGTCGGCAACATTATGTACACGAGGGCTTGGCTTGAAGATGAGAATGGTGAGCGCAAGGAGATCCTCTCTTTTGGACCGCTTTGCGTTGCTCCTGAGTATCAGAGGCAGAAACTCGGCAAAATGCTGATTGAGCATTCCTTTGAGGTAGCTCGCAAGATGGGCTATGATGTCAACATTAACTTCGGCAATCCGGGTAACTATGTCAGCCGTGGGTTCGTGAGCTGTAAAAAGAAGAATGTAAATTTTGTAGTGGACGGTAACTTCCCAACAGCACTTCTTGTCTGTGAACTTATTCCCGGTGCGCTTGACGGCAAAAAATGGATGTATATCCCCAGTACCGCCGCCGATTGCTGTGAGGATACCGCCGCAGCCCAGGCATTCGACGCCACTTTCCCACCAAAGGAAAAGAAGTGGATGCCGAGTCAAGAGGAGTTCTATATCTATAGCCATTCTTCGGTAGTCCGATAAACGTAAAAAACGCCGCTGAGGAGTTTCGATTCCTCAGCGGTTGCTTTATCTTTTCTTATAAATTACAAGTTCAGGATTTTCGCCGTTTTCTTCATAGGTACAAACAAGTAAGAAATCCATATTTGCGGCGATACCGAAACAGCGATCACCGCCGAATTCACATTCAAGCTGATTGCCGAGATATGTTGCATTATCATCAAGAAATTTGACGGTTTGACCGTTTGGGAGGCGGTATTCAAGGTTAATGTATCCGCCCACGAGCGCATTAAGTTTTTCAACCTTTGGCATTCCTTCAATATGTAACTCATTAAATTCATTGATAAGTTGTTGCTTGAATTCTTCAAACTTTTCTGCCCCGCCGAGGTATTTATACTGTTTCCAATAATCAAGTTTAGGTAACATATCCTTCATATACGCACGAGCCTGCTCAGAAGAAAAGTGCTCATTTGCCATATTCTGCACGCAGACCTCTATTAAATCGTCCATATTATGATACATATATTCACCGTCTGCATAGCACCATTTGCAGTATTCTTCATTGAAAAAGCCGTCTTTTTCGCGACTTGTATTTGAATCTTCAAGAGGCATACCGCAACATTGACAAATTAGTTTTTGCGGAGAGCCGAGAAGCGTGTTGATAGATACATCAAATAGTTTTGATAACAGTTTTAATGTTTCGGTATTCGGCGTAGTTTCACCGTTTTCCCAACGAGAAACCGCCTGACGGGTTACGAATACTTTTTCCGCAAGTTCGTCTTGCGACATTCCTTTTTTAGTTCTCAGTTCGAGAATAATATCTTTAGTTTCCATAAATTATCACCTCGCATTTATTATACTGTGGTCCATAATCATAAACAAGCAACTCGCTGTTGCTGTCAGAATAAAACGCTCATCTGTTTTTCTTTGGTGCAGGTAGTTCATCATACATTGCATCAAATAGTTTGGTTAGAAATTCTTTGCTGTCAACATTATCTACCAAGAGCATTTCTTTTGCTCCCTCATAGGGTAATTCATAGGTTGCATTCGGCATAAGAGAAATTGCAGATTTAACAGGTTTAACAAGTAATCTGTCATCATATATACCACCAACTATTTTTCCACGATAATAGATTATGTACTCGCCCATCATTGCTCTGTATGTTATTCCATCCAACTCAGAGAGTTGTTCTAATATAAAATACAAATATTCTTTACTTGAAGCCATAATTGCCTCCGTCAAATTTTTATTTATCTATGTGCTTTAAAATCGATTCCTGCTTTTCTTGCTTGACTGCATAAGTCCTTTGTCTGCAAATTATATTCCTTGCCATCTTTGATAAAATACGTTCCGCATTGTCTGAATTCAAAGGACACATTTTTACGGACACATTGTTCTCTGATATCAAGTGCCCATGAATAATCAAACGATCTTGCATTCGTATCCGACTCACCGCCGACTACTACGAGTTCAACACCGTCAAGATATGGTTCAATGTTTATTCTTTCAAGCAACGGTTGGGCGGTAATACATTTGTGCTTTATCGGTAGTGACCGAAAGACCGACAATTTTTTATCTGCATTCTTTTGATTTTCAATGGTGCAACACACAACAACATTCTCATATCCATCGCCCCAATCGTCAGGAATGCAATCTACAAACCTTTCAATTCGTTTGGTTAGAAAAAGGAATGTACAGTCCTGTCGCTCTTTTATCATAGACCAACATTCCAGTCGCCACTTATCTGCTTCTTCTATTAAAAAATCTGTTGAAAAGCAAAGATATACTATCCCTGCTTTCATTTTGTAATTCCCGTTTTTTAACCTCTCGGTTGGTTTATAAAAATCTTTTGTTTTGACAATGTCGTTTGTGTTAACACCTCGTTTAGCATCGCCTTTATGGATATAGCAATGCAAACATCCGTCACTACATTTTTTACAACCTCGCCATGGATTCCACATAGCCATAATAAATATTTCTCCAAATTCTTGATTTGCGAATTCATTATACCACAACATAATATGAAACGCCACTATATTAAATAAAAATCACCACATAACTGCACCGCCGTTGAGGAGGCCGGCGTGTCTAGGGTTGAACATAAGGTTTAAAGAGAGAGCGATTAGGAATACGAGTGCGATAAAGCAACCATTGACGATGAGTATTTTTGACATTTTATCCTTTGTTGCTTTATCGGTGAATATTACATAGTAGATAAAACCGACAATAGCACAAAAAATAAGAGAAAATCCGAAAGGTCGGCGCCAATAGATAGCGTAAAACACGCCCCACAGGCAGACAGCGGTCAGTATAAGGTAGACAAGAAAACGCACCGCTTTTGATTTTGCATCTACAAGGACTAGAACTGCGGGGATATATAGCATCGACAGTGCAAATCTCATCACGATAGCATCGTCAAGATAGATAAATATGTAACCGGTCATTATTCCGGCTACGAGTTCAATAAGGTATGTACAGACCATACAACTATTACTGCGGGACACGGTAAATTACCTCGCTTTCAATTAGATTTCAGCAGGTTTTATCAGGAAAATACGGTATGTATTTAGTGATTTGCTTTTGGGTGATTCGGTTTTCTGCGATATAGTCGGATATAAGTTTGCGTTTATACTCGTCAATAGTTTCCACCTCAATACCATTCATTAGTTCCAAGAAGCATAGGACTGAGGCGTTAAATTTATCAATTTTAGTTCGTGGTTTATGTAACAATAATCTTTTGCCGCAAATATTTACCACTTTACTTCTTTGAGTTTCATTGTTAGAATAAATTTCTATTGTCTTGGGTTTAACTTTTGATATGCCAAGTTGATATAACAAATATTTTCCAGAATAATAACCCTGCACATTTTCGTTATCGTTAATATATTTCTTTTCGATAATCTTCATCGGGTCAAAAGGTACTATACCGAATTTGTTTTTCTTGGGTACATAATATACATCTCTTTCAAGATGTACTACTTCGCCCTTTTGACAGAGTTCAATAATACAATTATATTTCCAAGTTCGTGAAAAATCTTTGTATTCAATTTCTGAAATACTAAAGGGTTGATTATACCCAAAAGTATGTATTAAATACTGTAGCATTAATTTTACCTCCTTTTTTGTGGACTACTCTATACATAGCGTGTTTATTTCAGTCCACTGTTTTTTACATTATTTTGAGCGTTGAAAAACCTTAAAAAGTGCTCGAAACCCCCTTAAATACTGGATTTGTGTGTAGAAAAAGACCATACCCTCGTTTGTTGGGTATGGTCTTATTTTAACATCATCAGGTGCCATAGCAGCACCCATATTGTTTGCATCCTTAATGCCTAAATCCTCTATTGTGCCAAAGATAATTGCGTTAATATAAGGTAAATTTTCACCATCACCAATTATAAGAGCTCCCGAACCTGTAACCGTCCACTGCGCTGTTGGGGTGCGTTGATTACCATAATTTAGCGGAAATCTATACTGCCTTTCGGCCGAGCAAAAATGTGAAGAAGTAACTGCAACTGCTTTTTGTGCTGCACCACAGTTTACAAAGAGTGAAGCCAATGCTGTTGATAATGCCATTGTAGAACACGCGCCATATAAACCTATAAACGGTATTTTAAAGTCCATAAGTCCAAAGGAAGAGCCAATGCATTGATTTAAAAGGTCACCTGCAAAAATGTTGTCGATATCCTCCTTTTCAAGCCCTACTTTTTTAAGTGCAATTTCCACAGCGGTGGTTTGCAGCTTGCTTTCGGCCTTTTCATAGCTTTCTTCACCAAAATAGCTGTCTTCAATATAGCTATCAAATTCGTTTGAAAGTGGGCCTTCGTGCTCTTTTTTGCCAACTATTGAACCATAGCTTATAATGGCCGGTTTGTTTTCTAAAATTAAAGTTCGTTTACCAATTTTTTTAATCATAAAAACCATCCTTTTTTTATTTAGTGTTGCCTGTAAGGATAATTTTTATAACAAAAAACCGCCCAAAAGGGCGGTAAAAAAACTATATTTTTTTAATAATAAAGCTTGAACGCGAAGGAATGTAAAGCTTTACGCATTCCCTGCCATTTACCTCTTCAGTTTTGAAGATATAATTTTTATCAATTCGGTTGTGACCGCCAAATTCCGAGTCATCACTTGATAAAATTATCTCATATTCACCCTTTTCGATGGGTATTGCATACCCCTCAAAAGATTTATATGGGTGGAAATTGAATACAAAAATACAGTCACCCTTTTTATATGCCAAGATTTTATCATCCTCATGAATTAAAGAAAGCTCGCCGCATTTTGAAAGAATTTTTTCCTTTTTAAGGAAAGCAATCATTGCCTTGTCAAATTCATTAAGCGATTCATATAAAAGGTCAGGATTATCAACAAGTGACCATTGACGGCGGCAGTAATGATAGCTCCAACCATTACCCTCACGCGGAAAATCAATCCATTCAGGGTGGCCGAATTCATTTCCCATAAAGTTTAGATATCCATCCCCAGCCAAAGAAGCGGTTAAAAGGCGTATCATTTTATGAAGTGCTATTCCCCTATAAATTACGGGGTCGCCGTTGCCCTTATTCATACCAGAATACATATTTGCATCGCACAAACGGAACATTATAGTTTTATCACCCACAAGGGCTTGGTCGTGCGATTCGCAATAACCGATTACCTTTTCTTTTGGACGGCGAGAGTTAAGCTCCCACCAAAGATTGCCCATATTCCAATAATCGTCAGAAATATCCTTTAAATATTTAATCCATAAATCAGGCACACCCATTGAAAGACGGTAATCAAACCCGATTCCCCCATCCTTTATTGGAATACACATACCCGGCATACCCGACATATCCTCGGCAATAGTAACTGCTTTAGGGTTAATTTCGTGAATAAGGTCGTTTGCAAGGCACAGATAAGTTATCGCATCGGTGTCGGTGTTCATAGAAAAATACATATCATAATTTACAAAAGCACTGCCAAGACCGTGGTCATGGTAAAGCATTGAGGTAACACCGTCAAACCTAAAACCGTCAAAATGGAACTCGCAAAGCCAATATTTAACATTTGACAGCAAGAAATGTAAAACCTCATTTTTAGCATAGTTAAAAAGCTTTGTATCCCAGGCGGGATGGTTACCCTTACCGCCCTCGTGAAAATATTGATATTCAGTGCCATCAAACTCATTAAGACCTTCATTAGTGTTTTTAACAGCGTGTGAGTGCACAATATCTAAAAGCACCGCAATGCCCATCTTATGTGCTTTATTTATAAGATATTTAAGGTCGTTAGCAGTACCAAAGCGCGAAGATGGTGCAAAGAAATTTGAAACCTGATAACCGAATGAGCCATAATACGGATGCTCCATAACCGCCATAATTTGAATGGTGTTATAACCAAGCTTTTTAATTCGGGGTAGGATATTGTCAGCAAATTCAACATAAGTGCCAATACCGTATTTATCTTGTGCCATACCAATATGACATTCGTAAATAAGGGGTGTTCTCGGTATTTTAAATTTGCTGTCTTCCCACGAAAATTTGTTTGTTGGCTCATAAACCTCGGCAGTCCAAAGATATGTCACATCATCCTGCACAACACGGGTTGCGTAGGATGGTACACGGCGCAAAATATTGCCGTTTTTTTCAACAATAGCTTGTACCTTGCTACCCTCTTTTAGCTCATCACCGACAAATATTTCAAAAACACCGTTATCTAAGCGGGCCATTTGGTTTTTATAAATGTCCCAACCGTTAAAGTCACCTGTTAAGAACATTCTGTCAGCTGCGGGTGCCCATTCGCGATAAACCCAACCGTTTTCAACTTTATGAAAACCGAAATAGTTATAACCGTTTGCAAAATCACTTAAGGAGCCGTCACCGACAAGCTCTTGCTTTTTTGTTTTATAGTTGTTTATTCGTGCATTAAGGTCATTTTCATAAGGTGCTAAATATGGGTCAATTTTAATAATTTTGGGTGTCATAAAGCGTTTCCCCCTTTTCATAAGGTATTATACCACAAAATTATAACCACTTCAATAAAAATAATTTGCTGAAAACTGTTGCATTAAGTCAGAATAAGTGATAAAATTTGTTTAATTATTGAAAGGAGGATAAATAATGGAAAAACAGCTTGCAAAAGTTAATGTTATTTATATTTTGCTTATGTGTTTTATTGTTAATTCTTTTATGCTTTTAAAGAATACAACATATTGGCTTTCAATACCGCTTTTGCTGGTTTACCTGTTTATTCTTCTTTTCGCGGGGGTTAGAATTCCCAAAACTATGCGGCTTCGCCTTGTCACCTGTTTTCACGGTGCCGCCTGTCTTTCGATTTTTCTTTATACAGCAATTTTTTCGCTTATTTATCACGCCATTTTGGGATATTTTAAAATCCCCGATAATTATTGGGATTTTGTTCACAGTTTTGCAGTATGCTACTGCCTTATGACTGTTTTTTTCTTCAATGCAGTTATTTGTGTTTACACAACCTCGGTTCAGCTTGGCGTAAAGCTTCGTGTTTTTGGTATTATCTTCGGTTTTATACCTATCTTAAATCTTATAATTTTATATTACATTCTTAAAACAGTCTACAAAGAGGTTGAATTTGAGCGTGCAAAGGATGAAATTAACAAAAACCGCAAGCATTTGAAGCTATGCGCCACTAAATACCCCATTTTACTTGTTCACGGCGTTTGCTTTCGTGACCAAAAGCGTCTAAATTATTGGGGACGTATTCCCAATGAATTATTTATAAACGGCGCAAGGGTTTTTTATGGTAATCAGCAGTCAGCAGTTGCCGTTAAAGACAGTGCTGAAGAGCTTGTAAGCAGAGTTAAAGAAATTTGCGAAAGCTATGGCTGTGAAAAGCTTAATATTATTGCCCATTCAAAGGGCGGTCTTGACTGCCGTTATGCCATTCAAAATTTAGGTATGGGTCAGTATGTCGCTTCACTTACAACTGTGAGCACACCGCATAGAGGTTGCGAATATGCCGACTATCTTTTAACCAAAATACCCGAAAAAACAAAAAATAAAATTGCCAATTTTTATAATACTGCCTTAAAAAAGCTTGGCGACCATAAGCCCGATTTTTTGGCAGCAATGCAGGATTTGACCGCCTCGGCTTGTGCTGAATTTAACGAAAAGCACCCAACACCTGACTATTTCTTCACACAAAGCGTTGGTTCACTGCTACCAAAAAACGCAAGACTGGGCGATGCTTTTGATATTACCACACGCTTTATTACAAAGTTCGATGGCACAAATGACGGTCTTGTGGGTCAGGATTCTTTCCGCTGGGGTGAAAAATTCACTCTTATTTCTTCGCTTAAAAATTACGGTGTTTCACACTGTGATATGACTGACCTTTTTAAGACAAATATTGAGGGCTTTGATGTCAGAGAATTTTATGTAGAGCTTGTCCACGACCTTAAAGAGCGTGGTTTGTAATGAATTTTGAGGATTATTTATGAAATTTAAATTTTTCGTTTCAGTGTTACTTAACTCTCTTTTAATAAGTTTTTTAGGTAACAGCCATTTATTGATTAAACAAATACCTGAAACTCTTGTTTTAATAATTTTTGCCTTTATTTTTGTTAATATCTTCGCTGGTACACTTATTCCTTCTACCAAGAATAATAGATTATTGGTTTGCCAACACGGCACGGTTTTATTGTACTCATTTTATATTTCAATAATTTTATCTTCTGCCTACCAAATTATTTATGTTGTAAATATATTTAACAATATTAATTTAGAATATGTTTGGAACTTATGCCTATGTATAACAGTTAATTTCATTTTTTTTTGGAACGGTATTATTTGCGTTTATCTAACATCAGCGCAGTTAGGGTTAAAATGGCGTATAATCGGCCTTGTGTGCGGTATGATACCCGTTGCAAACCTTTTTGCACTATTCTTTATTTTAAAAACAACAACAACCGAGTGTTTGCTTGAAATTGAAAAACTAAAAATTAACGAACAGCGAAAAAACGCAAAAATTTGTGCTACCAAATATCCAATTTTAATGGTGCATGGTGTGTTCTTTCGAGATACACAATTTCTAAATTATTGGGGTCGCATTCCAAATGAGCTTGAAGCAAACGGTGCTAAAATATTTTATGGAAACCATTCCTCTGCATCATCTATTGCCGACAGCGCACAAGAGTTGTCACAGCGTATAAACGAGGTTTTAACCGAAACAGGTGCTGAAAAGGTTAACATTATTGCCCATTCAAAAGGCGGTCTTGACTGTCGCTATGCCCTTGCAAAGCTTGATGTTGCCGAAAAAGTTGCATCTCTTACAACCATCAACACACCTCACAATGGTTGTCTTTTTGCTGATTATTTGCTAACAAAGATATCCGATAAGATAAAAAATAATGTTGCAAATACATACAATTCGACACTTAAAAAATTCGGTGAAGTTAATGCCGATTTTCTCACCGCTGTTAATAACCTTACAAAATCTTATTGCAGTGAGCTAAACCAAGAACTGACAACTCCCCAAGGTGTTTATTGTCAAAGTGTCGGCTCAGTTTTAAGAAAGGCCACAAACGGAAAATTTCCGCTTAATTTTTCCTACCATTTAGTTAAACATTTTAGTGGTGAAAATGACGGCCTTGTAAGTGAAAGCTCGTTTAAATGGGGCGAAAAATACACTCTTTTAAAACCTACAGCAAAGCGCGGTATTTCACACGGTGATATGATAGATTTAAATCGTGAAAATATCCCCGGCTTTGATGTCAGAGAATTTTATGTAGAGCTAGTCCACGACCTTAAAGAGCGTGGTTTGTAAATATAACTTTTAATATAAAAAGGAGAAAAAATTATGAAAAAAATTATAGCAATTTTACTTACAGCAATATTGCTTTTTGGCGTTTGCTCTGTGTCAGTTTTTGCAAGCGAAGCTGATGATATTAAGGCCTGCAAAAACAAAACCGATTATGCCGATTACTTTTTCGGTGGTTATAATCTTGACTATGTTGCAAACTATGTTTGCGGCGCTTTGATTAACGAGGAAGACCCAACATATGACCCTGATAAAATGACACAAACCTATGCGGCGGCAGCAGTTGATGAATTTATGGCTGACCACTTTGTTTTTACCGATGAAATGCTTGCACAGGTAAGAGAAAGAATTGGTTATGATGCTGAACGTGATGTATATGTTCTTCCCTTCCACGGCGGTTTTGGTGGTATGAACAAGCCACGCGAATATGTAAGCTATATTAAAAACAGCAATAACACTTATTCGCTTTATTATCAAACAATCGATTGGATAGAATTACCACAAGCCGGTTATGACCAAATTAACGCAATGGAAGATTATCCTTCAAAATTTGAATTTGAAGGCAAAACCTATGAAAGCACATCAGAAGGTTATTATTGCAAAAACGGCTATAAAAATGATGGCTTGGTGCACACATTAGAGGTTAAAAACAATATTGCCCGCTTTATTTCTACCGGAAAGTATACCGGCTCTAAGGTACCTGTAACACCAAAGCCCGACAATAAGGAAGAACCAAAAAAGGAAGAAAACAAAAAAGAAGAAACCAAGAAGGAAGAAACAAACAACAATACCTCCAGCGAAGCTGAAAAGCCGGTTGAAGCTGCGCCCCAAACGGTAACAAAAACCGAGGGCTTGGTTTTAGAAGCAGTTAAAAACACATTTGATAAGGACACAGTTGTAAAGGCGGAAAAAATAACAGAAACTGCCGAAACATATAAGACTGTAACTACATCATTAAAAGAGGTTGCAACAAAATTTGTTGCTTATGAAATTACCGCAACCAAGAAAAATACAACCATTCAGCCCAATGGCACAGTTACTGCAACCTTTGATATTCCAACCGATTTTGACACAGCAAAGGTTACAGTATATTATGTTTCCAAAGATGGTAAGTATGAAGAACTTGAAACCACAGTTGACGCAACAACCCGCAAGATAACTGCTACTTTAAAACACTTTAGCACCTATGTTGTTGCTGAAAAGACAGCCGAAGCAGTAAATGATAATATCGATAACGCACCAACCGATAATGGCGAAAAAGAGCCAATCTCACCTTGGGTTATCGTTATAATTATTGTTGGCGCATTGGCAGTAATCGCTGTTGCAATTGTTCTTGTTTTAAAATTTAAGAAAAAGTAATATGAATAAATCTATCTATGAACAAACTAAAAATGCCATTGCCGAGCTTTGCGAAACTGCAAAGCTGCGTGAGGGTAATATTGTTGTAATCGGTTGCTCAACAAGCGAGGTTATCGGCTCGAAAATCGGTACAAATTCAAGTCCCGACACCGCCAAAGAAATATTTAATGCACTTTATGACTTCACAAAAAGCAAAGGCATTTTTCTCGCTGTTCAGTGCTGTGAGCATTTAAACCGCGCAATAGTGACCGAGCGTAAAGCACTCCCCTTTGCTGAAACGGTTAATGTAGTACCACAGCCAAAGGCGGGCGGTTCTTTGGCAACAAAGGCATATTCATCATTTGTCGAGCCAATTGTTGTGGAAGAAATCAAAGCAGATGCAGGGCTTGACATTGGTTTTACCTTAATCGGTATGCATTTAAAAAAGGTTGCAGTGCCCTTACGCCTTAAAAACAATACCATTGGCGAAGCAACTGTTTTGGCAGCCCGCACACGCCCGAAATTTATCGGCGGCGCAAGGGCAGTATATCATGAAGAAATATTATAAACAAAAAAGCTTGACCAAACGGTCAAGCTTTTTCTATATCATCTGCATCGTCCAAAAAATAAAGCCATACACCACACTCGCAACTGTTCCGTACATAATTACAGGGCCTGCGATTGTAAAAATTTTAGCCCCTACACCTAAAATATAGCCCTCGCTTTTAAATTCAATTGCGGGTGAAACAACAGCATTTGCAAAGCCGGTAATCGGCACCAATGTGCCCGCCCCTGCAAACTTTGCAATAGGGTCAAACCAACCAAGCCCTGTAAAAATTGCGGCTATTGTTATAAGGGTTGACGGCACAAGCATTTTTACCTCATCAGTTTTGAAACCGCAGTTTTCATAAAGTGTCATTAAAAGCTGACCGATTGTGCAAATAAAACCGCCAACCAAAAATGCCAATGTACAGTCTTTAAGCTTTGGCGACGGTGGTGATGCCTTTTTTGTCATTTTGTCGTATGTTTTTTTAGTTGGTTGCATAAAAACACTCCTTTTATCCGTTATTTTTAGGACAAAAGGAGTGTTTTATTCTTAAAAATTAAATTTCAATAATTTCGATGCTTTCAATAGTTACATCAAACATTGGTTTGTCGTTCATACCAACCTTTGTGTTGGCAATTTTGTCAACAACATCCATACCTTCATATACCTGACCGAAAACGGTGTGGCGGAAATCAAGCCAAGGTGTACCGCCCATTTCGGCATAAGCTTTTGCACATTCAGGCGGATAAGCATCACTTAAATCTTCCATTTGAGAAAGCATATTTTGTGGGCAAGTATCTGCCTGAACAATAAAGAACTGACTGCCGTTTGTGTTAGGACCTGCATTTGCCATTGAAAGCGCACCACGAAGATTGTGAAGATTAGGGGTGAATTCATCCTCAAAGCTTCTGCCCCAAATTGATTCACCGCCCATACCTGTGCCCATTGGGTCACCGCCTTGAATCATAAAATCTTTAATTACACGGTGAAAAATAAGGCCGTTATAATAACCGTTTTTAGCGTGGGTTGTAAAGTTTTCAAAGGTTTTAGGTGTTTCATCCTTAAAGAGCTTAATCTTAATGTCACCCATTGTGGTGTGCATAATTGCAACTGTATCGCCCGAAATTGGCTTTTCTAACTGTAAATACGGCATAAAACCTCTCCTAAAAAATAAATTTATGCTTGTATTTTACCACTATATATAGTATAATAAAAGTAAATTTTGGATAATTCTTTAAATAAGGGGTAATATTTTATGAAATGTCCGTTTTGCAGCTATGAAGAAAGTAAAGTAATTGACTCACGCCCAACCGATGAGGGTCAACGTATTCGCCGCAGACGTGAATGCTTACAATGCACCAAGCGTTTTACCACCTATGAAATAATCGAAAGTCTACCGATTATTGTCATCAAGAAGGACAAGTCCCGCGAATCATTTAACCGTGACAAGCTTATGACAGGTCTTTTGCGTGCTTGTGAAAAGCGTCCGGTATCTATTGATACACTTGACAATATGATAGACGAAATTGAAGTTATCATCCAAAATTCACTTGACCGCGAGGTTAGCAGCGAAAAAATTGGCGAACTTGTTATGGAAAAGCTTAAAGGCATTGACGAGGTTGCCTATGTTCGTTTTGCTTCGGTTTACCGTCAGTTTAAGGACATTAACACCTTTATGAACGAGCTTAACAAGCTTCTCGCAAAATAGTTTTAAATTCACACAAAGGGTATTTTTACAGTACCCTTTGTTTTTTGAAATTTAGGAGTTTTTTATGACAGACAATATTGCACTTGCAAATCTGCTTTTGCCGAATATCGACAAAACACCCGAATATTACGAAAACCTTTATCCTGCCCGCAACTTACCCGAAGGGGCAAGGGTTGTTCGTGTAGCGCCAAGCCCTACCGGTTATTTACATTTGGGCACACTTTTTGCAGCCCTTGTAAACCGCATTACCGCAACCTCATCAGGCGGTGTTTTCTTTACCCGTATTGAAGACACCGACAAAAAACGTGAAATTGAGGGTGGTATTGAAAATATTATAGACGGGCTTAACCGTTTCGGAATCACCATTGACGAGGGCTTTTTCAGCGGCACTAACCAAAGGGGCCACTATGGTCCATACCAACAAAGCTTGCGTGCCGAAATTTACCAAACCTATGTTAAGGATTTAATTATAAAGGGTTATGCCTACCCTTGTTTTTGCACAGCTGAAGAATTAGAAGCTGTTCGCAAAATACAGGAAAGCCAAAAAATCCGCACAGGTTATCACGGTAAATGGGCAAAGCACCGTGACATTACTTTTGAAGAAGCGAAAGCCCTTATTGATGAGGGTAAGCCCTTTGTAATTCGTCTTAAATCCCCAGGCAATGAAGAAAACAAGGTAATTTTTGAAGACGGCATTAAGGGTAAAATCGAAATGCCCGAAAATGATGAAGATTTTGTTCTTTTAAAGTCGGACGGTATACCCACCTACCACTTTGCACACGCTATTGACGACCATTTAATGCACACCACACATGTTATGCGTGGCGATGAGTGGATTTCTTCAGTGCCAAAGCATATTCAGTTATTTAAGCTTTTGGGCTTTAAATTGCCCAAATTTGCCCATATTTCACCAATTATGAAATTGGACAACGGCGCAAAGCGTAAAATTTCAAAGCGTAAAGACCCCGAGGCCGCCGTTCATTTCTTTGCAGAACAGGGTTATCCAAGCGAAAATGTTATTGAATATTTAATGACAATTGCCGCCTCTGATTTTGAAGACTGGCGCCGCTGCAACCCGACTGCATCTTATAAGGACTTTAAGTTCAACTTAAAGAAAATGAGCGTTTCGGGCGCATTGTTTGACGAGGTTAAGCTACTTGACGTTTCTAAAAACCGCATTTGTCTATTATCAAGTGAACAGGTTTACGATTATGTAACCGCCTGGGCGCAGGAATTTGATAAAGAATTTTATGAAATTTTAGTGAAAAACCCCGAATATACAAAGGCAGTTTTTGCAATTGACCGTGATGTACCCAAACCGCGTAAGGACATTGCAAAATGGAACGAGGTTAAGGACTATTTCTCATTTATGTTTAACGAGTTATATCTTCCCTGCTTTGAATTGCCCGAAAATATCGACATGGCTGATGCTCTTGCATTTTTAGAAAGCTATAAAGCAGTATATAATGCGGCTGATGATAAGCAAGAATGGTTTAACAAGATTAAAGCAATCGCGCCCACCCTTGGCTTTGCGGCTGAAACCAAAGAATATAAGCAAAATCCCGATGCATACAAAGGCAGCGCGGGTGATTTGTCAACAGTTTTACGCCTTGCAATTACAGGCCGCCGCAATACACCCGACCTTTGCAGTATTATGCAGGTGCTCGGTCGGGATGAAGTAATTAAACGAATTGACAATGTTTTGAGAGGTTAATTATGGAAGAAATTATTTTAAATGCTACTGAAAATAAACCGTCAAACTTTATTCACGATTTTATTGATGAAGATTTAGCCCAGGGCGTTTATGAAAAGGTTCAAACCCGTTTCCCGCCCGAGCCAAACGGTTATCTTCACATCGGTCACGCAAAGGCAATTTGCATTGACTTTGCAACCGCTGAAAAATACAACGGTAAGTGCAACTTACGTCTTGACGACACCAACCCAACAAAAGAAGATGTTGAATATGTTGATGCCATTATGGAAGACATTAAATGGCTTGGCTTTAATTGGGATAATGTATACTTCGCAAGTGACTATTTTGATTTTATTTACGAATGTGCATTAAAGCTTATTGATAAGGGCTTGGCATATATTGATGAATCCACCCCTGAACAAATTAAAGAAATGCGCGGCACTCTTACCGAAGCAGGTGTTAATTCACCTTATCGTGACCGCCCAATCGAAGAAACCAAGGACTTGTTCGCACGAATGACCGCAGGCGAATTCGAAAACGGCGCAATGGTGCTTCGTGCTAAAATTGATATGTCATCATCCAACCTTAATATGCGTGACCCAATTATTTACCGCATTATGAAGGCAACCCATCACCGCACAGGCGACAAGTGGTGTGTTTACCCAATGTATGACTTTGCACACCCATTAAGTGATGCTAAGGAGGGTGTTACCCACTCGCTTTGCTCACTTGAATTTGAAAACCACAGACCTCTTTATAACTGGTTTTTAGAGGTTTTGGACATTCCCACCCCACCCCGCCAAATTGAATTTGCACGTATGAATGTAAATTACACCTTAACAAGTAAGCGCAAGTGCTTAAAGCTTGTAAACGACGGTTTAGTATCGGGTTGGGATGACCCAAGAATGGCGACTATTTGCGGTATGAGAAGACGCGGCTACCCCGCTGAAGCTGTGCGCGCTTTTGTTGATAAAATCGGTGTTTCAAAGGCATACAGCGTTATTGACTATGCCCTTTTAGAGTCCTGCGTTCGTGATTATTTAAACGAAAATGCTGATAGAGCAATGGCAGTGCTTCGCCCACTTAAAATAGTTATTGATAACTATCCCGAGGATAAAATTGAAAATATTGAGGTTGATATTAACCCCAACAAGCCCGAGCTTGGCAAAACCACCGTTGAATTCTCACGTGAACTTTATATTGAACAAGATGACTTTATGTTAGACCCACCCGGCAAATATTTTCGCCTTTGCCCCGCAAAAGAGGTTCGTTTAAAGAGCGCATATTATGTTAAGTATGCATCCCACGAAACTGACGAAAACGGCAATATTACTGTTGTTCACTGCACCTATGACCCCGAAAGCTTTGGCGGTGAAACCCCCGACGGCAGAAAGGTTAAGGGCACACTCCATTGGGTTAGCGCACACTCAGCTATTGACTGTGAGGTTCGCCTTTATGAACGCCTTTTCAATGTTCCAAACCCAAGTGATGAAGAGGGTGTATCTTCCTTTGCCGATAACCTAAACCCCGAATCATTAACTGTTCTTAACGGCTGTAAAATAGATAAATCTTATAGCGATGTTAAGACCGGTGACACCTTCCAATTTATGCGTCAGGGTTATTTCTGTGTTGACAGTGATTCAACTGAAAGTAATATTGTATTCAACCGCACAGTAGCCCTTAAAGATTCTTTTGTTAAGAAGGCATAATTTATGACAGTACAAGACATTTTTGACTTTTTAAACAGCAAATACCCCATTGAAACTGCCTGTGGCTTTGACAATGTCGGTACCTTGGTTGGCGACCGCAACAAAACTGTTACAAAGGCGGTTGTGGCGCTTGACTGTACTATGCCCGTTATAAACGAAGCAGTTAAAAACGGGTGTGAGCTTATAATCACCCATCACCCAATCATTTTTAACGGTCTTAAATCAGTTTTGGAAGATTCATTAGTTTATGAAATAATTAAAAACAACTTAACCGTTATGTCTATGCACACCAACCTTGACCAAGGTGTTGGCGGTGTAAATGATGCTTTGTGTGAGGTCATCGGCCTTAAAAATATTGAATCGGTTGAAGCGACTGATAAATATTTACTTAAAAAGGGTGAAATTTCTCCCCTTTTGGCTGATGATTTTGCAAAACATTTAAAAACCGCACTTAACTACCCCGTTAAATATGTGGGTGAAGGCATAATTAAAAATGTTTTGGTTTGCGGTGGTTCGGGTGGTAACTATTATATTGAAGCACTTAAAAACGGGTGCGATGCATTAGTCACCGCTGATGTAAAGCACAACCATTTTTTAGAGGCCGCACAGCTTAATATTTCACTTTTCGAGTGCGGGCATTTTAATACTGAGGTTGTTGTGATTAAACCACTTTGTGAAATGCTTTCAAAGGAATTTAAAGAAATAGAATTTATCGCAAACTGCGATTCGCAAATAAAAACCGCTTAAATAGCGGTTTTTATTTATTTTAGGGCATAATATTTGCGGTGATTAAATGGTAACAATAATTTTTCGCACAGCGATTTTATTTTTATTCGTAACAATCGCAATTCGCCTTATGGGTAAAAGACAAATTGGTGATTTACAACCAAACGAGCTTGTTGTAACTCTTTTGCTTTCTGAAATTGCAGCAATTCCTTTACAAGACAGCTCACAACCTATACTAAACTGTGTTATCGCAATTTTTATTCTTGTAATAATGGAAATATTTATTTCAATTCTATCATTAAAAAGCACATTTGTAAGGCGCATTTTAAACGGACAGGCAGTTGTTATTATTAAAAACGGTGTAATTGACCAGCAGGCAATGAAAAGGGTTAGATTAACCGTTATGGATTTAATAGAACAGCTTAGGATACAAAATGTGTTTGATGTTTCAACCGTTGCCTATGCCGTGCTTGAAATAAACGGTGATTTAAGTGTTTTACTAAAAAGCGCTGACCAACCCGCCACCGCTAGGGATGTTGGCGCTAAAAATGACAAGGCAGTTCTTCCCCTGCCCGTTATTACAGACGGAAAAATTATAAGCGAAAATCTGACTGCACTTAAAATTACCCACCAAGATGTTGAAAAAATATTAAAGCAAAACAATTTAACAACAAAGGAAGTATTTTTACTAACACTTGACCGCAAGAAAAATATGACACTTGTAAAAATGGGGTGAAAATTTGAAAAGAATTATTCCTGCACTAATAATTTTAGCGGCTACCATCGGCATATTTATAGGCAGCTATTATTATGTAAATTCTACCTGTAAAGAAGCGACAAAGCTGATTGAAAAATGTATTACCGATTATGAAAACGGTGACAAAGACAACGCAAAAGAATTTAAAGATTATTGGGACAAAAAAGAAAAAACCCTTTCAATTTTTGTAAATCATACAGTAATTGATGAAATTGAGGTTTCTGTTGCAGAGCTTTCTTATCATTCAAATTTTAAGGATAATACTATGTTCTACGACTCGGCAATACGCATAAAAACTTTAATTCATCAGATTTTAGAGGATACAAAGGTAACAGCACACTCAATTTTTTAAAAAAATATGCATAATATTCATAAAAATATGCATAAAAATTAATTTTTTGCGAAATTTTTTAAAAAAATTAAAATATTTATGCAAAAAAGTGTTGACATATGCATTTTTCGGTGATATACTTGCAACATACTAAAAAACACAAGTTGCTTTGCAACAAATTAAAAGGAGATTTTTAAAATGAAAAAAATTATTGCAATCGCCCTTATGGCACTTATGCTCATCGGCTGCTTCACAGGCTGCACCGGTACAAAGAAATTGTTGGTTGCTACCAACGCTGAATTTGAACCATTTGAAAGCTTAACCGCTGATGGCGAATTTGTTGGCTTTGATATCGACCTTATGAACGCTATCGCTGAGAAGATGGGTTATGAAGTACAGTATGAAAATATGGAATTTGACGGCGTTGTTGCTGCTGTTTCTAACGGCACTACCGACCTTGCAATTTCCGGTCTTACCATTAACGCTGGCCGTGCAAAGTATGTAAACTTCTCTAACCCTTACTACAGCGGTGCTGCCCAAGTTCTTATCGTTGGCAAGAATGATACATACTACACCGGCACTGACAAGGCAACACTTGATACTCAGCTTAAGGGTCAAAGCATCGGCGTTTGCTCAGGTTACACCGGTGAATTCTATGCAAAGGGCGACGAAGACTGGGGCTTTAAAGCTATTGAAGGCGCTAATGTAAAGATTTATGAAAACATTTCGCTTGCTATTGCTGACCTTAAAGCAGGTAACATCAATGCAATTATTATGGACGATTCAGTTGCTAAGGAAGCTGCTGCTGCAAACGCAGATGTTGCAAAGGTAATTGATGTTCCGCTTACTGTTGAAGAATACGGAATTGCTATTGACAAAACAAATAAAGAACTTAAAGAAAAGGTTGACGCTGCCCTCGCTGAACTTGTTAAAGATGGCACCGTTGATAAGCTTCTTGAAGAATACAAATTAAAATAATTTTTTAAAACTGACAAAGCACCGTCGGTAAAGGCGGTGCTTTGTTTTTCTGATTATATTAAAGGTTGTGTTAAGACTTGTTTGATAATTTTTTTGAAATATTTTACGACATTTTTATAAAGGGCAAGGCCTATAAGCTTATGCTTGACGGCTTGGTATATACACTTGTTATTGCCGTTTTTGCCGTTTTATTGGGTATAATACTCGGTGCATTATTGGCAGTTTGCAAGGTTATTCCTCAAAAGAATATCATAGCTAAATTTTTTAACAGTGTTGCCAATGTTTACATTACTGTTTTCCGCGGCACACCGGTTATGGTACAGCTTTTGCTTTTCTATTACGGTATTTTCCCCCGTGTTATGCGTGGATACGAATATAAGGCGCTAATTATTGCAATATTAGTTTTCGGTCTTAATAGTGCGGCTTATGTTGCAGAAATTATTCGTTCGGGTATTTTGTCTATTGATAAGGGCCAAATGGAAGCCGGCCGTTCGCTTGGTTTTACATATTCCCAAACAATGATGAAAATTATTTTACCCCAAGCAATTAAAAACATTTTGCCGGCACTTGGTAACGAATTTATTGTTATGATTAAAGAAACCTCGGTTGCGGGCTTTATCACTGTTTTCGACCTTACCCGTGCTACCCGTTCTATCGTTGCCGACTATTATAACCCCTTTGTTCCCTATTTCACTTTGGCGGTTGTGTATTTGGTGCTTGTAATGGTATTTACATACTTCCTAAATATTTTTGAAAGGAGGCTTCGCAAGAGTGACCACTAATGATGTTTTAATTAAAGTTGAGGGTTTGAAAAAATCCTTTGGTGAAATCGATGTTTTAAAGGGCATTGACACCGAAATCAAACGCGGTGAAGTGGTTTGCATTATCGGTGCTTCTGGCAGCGGTAAATCAACCTTTTTGCGTTGCCTCAACCTTTTGGAAGAACCAACAGGCGGTAAAATTTTCTTTAATGATGTTGATATTACCGACCCTAAAACCGATATTAACCTTCACCGTCAAAAAATGGGAATGGTTTTCCAACAGTTTAACCTTTTCCCACATATGACCGTTCTTAAAAATATGACTATTGCGCCAATTAAAGTTTTAGGCATATCAAAAGAAGAGGCCGAAGACCGCGCAATGAAGCTTTTAGAACGTGTAGGTCTTGCTGACAGGGCCGATGCTTACCCATCACAGCTTTCGGGCGGTCAAAAACAGCGTGTGGCTATTGTTCGCGCACTTTGTATGCAGCCCGATGTTATGCTTTTTGACGAGCCGACCTCTGCCCTTGACCCCGAAATGGTTGGCGAGGTTTTGGATGTTATGAAGCAGCTTGCCAAGGAAGGCATGACAATGGCGGTTGTAACACACGAAATGGGCTTTGCTCGTGAAGTTTCCGACCGTGTTTTCTTTATTGATGAAGGCATTATTATGGAAGAAGGTTCACCCGAAGAAGTATTCGGTAATCCTAAGTCCCCTCGCCTTCAAGACTTTTTAAGCAAGGTTATATAAAAATTAAAAGTTCTCATTCATTGAATGAGAACTTTTTTTATTTAAAAAACTTTTTAAGCTTTGGTTGTATTTTATACAAATAAAATATAGCCATTTTTGAAACAGTTATGTCATAAACAACAAATACAGGATTAGCAACCGCTAAAACAATAAAAACGGTGTATTTGCCAAAATCGTTAGTGTCACTCAAATTAACACCAAAAAGCTGTGCAATAAAGCTGTAAACTAAAATCACAACTGCGTTAAATATAACAATTTTAATAGGCCACTCAAAAAATGGCTTGTTTATGCGCTCTATAACGGCTTTAAGTATTGGGTAATAACCAAATAAGAACACATACATAAGCATTGCTTCGGGCTCACATAAGAGCACGGTAAGTACTGCGGAAACGATATAAGCCGAAACCGCCCATTTAATCCCCAACTCTAACAACACAACCATAATACAAAGCCCCGCAAAAGCAGGTACTGCGTAGGTTAGATACGGAAAATAAGCAATCAGCATTACAACAACTGCTAAAGCCGACATTAAGGCACAAAGGGTAATTTTATTTGTCCTTTTCATATCAGCAACACCTTATAAGGTCGCCACCCATACATTCACAGCAACAGTCGGCGCAAATAAGTGTTTGACACATATCACATGCATCACAGTCGCCGCCACGGTTATAGGTGCGGTATGGATTGTGTTGTTGGCGCGATGCCTGGCGTTGTGCGTTATTTACAGCATTGCGGTATTCGGGGTTTGATGGGTCCATACGGGATGCAGTCGCAAAGCTTGTAAACGCTTGGTCAAACCAACCGCGGCGATAAAGCACTGTACCGTTTAAAAAATACCACTCGGCATTGCGGTTTTGAACAGGCACACCGTCTAAAATTTCTTGCGCCTCTTCAAGTCGGTTTTGGTTTATAAGTTGGCGAATTTCAGGAAAATTTGTAGGTCCGTTATTCGTTCTACCATAACCTGTGCCCTTATTACCTGAACGGCGAGATGCCATAATAGAATCGTACGCCTCGTTAATTTCCTGCATTTTATCCTCAGCCAAGTCGGCAAGTGGGTTGTCGCCGTAATTATCGGGATGATATTTTCTTGCCAAATTTCTATAAGCAGTTTTTATTTCCTCATCGGTTGCATTGCGGTCAATTCCTAAAATTTGATAGGGGTCTTTCATCTATTAGTCTCCTTTAAAAATGTTTCTTCAAGTCCTAAATAAAGTATATTACCTAATATGTTTTTATATTTTTTAAGGTTTAAAAGCTCGAATGCCTTGCACGCCTCGTTAATAGAAAAATACAACTGCTGTGTAATAAGCTCTTTAGGGTTTTTGCGCTGCTTTAACGGGTTAAACGATTTATGCTTAATATCATCCTCTAAATCGCAATACGCATCAATTAAGTAAATATACCGCCCAATACAGTAACCAAGGCGGTCAAGCACACGCTTTTGCGATTTATCATCTGATAGCTCCATAAATAGTGCCGACAGCATTTTCGCCGTTGGGTCAGCCGCCATATCTAAATCACAGTTAGGACTTTTTTCTGCTATGGTTTGCGAAGTAATATATTCAGACAAAATTTTATCAATTTGCGGATATTTTTTTGCCGCTTTTTTATATGGTGCTTTAAAAAACGGCTTTGCAATAACAAACCCAAGCTTTTTTAAGCCCTTTTCATCATTGATATTATCGAGCACCTTGTAATAATTGAGTATTACTGCCGTTGCGGCGGGTAGTCTAATATCATCGTCATTTTTACAAAAAATGCATTTTTTAAGCGGATTAAAAACACAGTGCTTTCGCTCAACTGCATCGCACCCATCTTTAAGTGCCATATTTAAAAGTGCTAAAAAGGTAAAATCATAGCTTAAAGTAAAGCGTGAAAGCGGGCTGTATTCCCTGCCCATTGTTTTGCAAAGCGAGCAGTAAACCGCCTTGTAAAATTCATATTCTTTTACCTTTAAGTCGCCCTTTGAGGCACGAATATAACCGAACAAGAAAACACCCCTTTCTTTCATTTTAGCTTTAAAGTTTTAAAATTAGTGAATAATGTGTTAATTATAGCACACCTTTAAGAAATTTACCCGTATATGACTGCTCGCAAGCGGCAACCTGCTCGGGTGTGCCTGTACAAACCACAGTACCGCCCTTTGTACCGCCTTCAGGACCTAAATCTATAATATAGTCGGCGGTTTTAATTACATCAAGGTTGTGTTCAATTACCAAAACAGTATTACCCACATCGGTAAAGCGCTGCAAAACCTCAATAAGCTTGTGAACATCGGCTGTGTGAAGTCCTGTTGTCGGCTCGTCCAAAATATAAATAGTTTTGCCTGTTGAACGCTTTGAAAGCTCGGTCGCAAGCTTAACGCGCTGTGCCTCACCACCCGAAAGGGTTGTTGCGGGCTGACCGATTTTAACATAGCCGAGACCAACATCACAAAGTGTTTTTAATTTGCGGTGAATTTTTGGGATGTTTTCAAAGAAATACATACCCTCTTCAATAGTCATTTCTAAAACATCATAGATGCTTTTGCCTTTATATTTAACATTAAGAGTTTCACGGTTAAAGCGTGTACCGCCGCACACCTCACAAGGTACATAAATATCGGGCAAAAAGTGCATTTCAATTTTTATAATACCATCGCCCTGACAGGCCTCGCAGCGACCGCCCTTAACATTAAAGGAAAAACGCCCTGCATTATAGCCGTGCATTTTGGCATCCTTTGTGGCGGCAAATAGCTCACGAATATCGTTAAACACACCTGTATAGGTTGCTGGGTTAGAGCGTGGTGTACGGCCAATGGGTGCTTGGTCAATGCAAATAACCTTATCAAGATTTTCAACACCCAAAACCGATTTATATTCACCCGCAATGGTTTTAGCGCCGTTTAATTTGTTAGCCAAAACCTTATAAATAATATCATTTACAAGTGAAGATTTACCACTGCCCGAAACACCAGTTACACAGGTAAAGGTGCCAAGCGGAATTTTAACATCAATTTTTTTAAGGTTGTTTTCGGCAGCGCCCTTTATAACAAGTGACTGACCATTACCCTTACGGCGTTCTTTGGGCACAGGCACACATTTTCTGCCAAAAAGATAGTCTGAGGTAAGCGAATTTTCGCACTTTTTAAGGTCGGAAAGATTTCCCGAAAATACAACCTTACCGCCGTGAATACCTGCCCCTGGGCCAATATCTAAAATATGGTCGGCGGCACGCATTGTGTCCTCATCGTGTTCAACAACTATTACGGTATTACCCAAATCACGAAGTCGCTTTAAGGTGGCGATTAGGCGCTCATTATCGCGCTGGTGAAGACCGATTGACGGCTCGTCCAAAATATATAAAACACCCATTAAGGATGAGCCAATTTGGGTTGCTAAACGAATACGCTGACTTTCACCGCCCGATAAAGTCCCTGCCGAACGGGAAAGATTAAGGTATTCAAGCCCAACGCTTTGCAAAAATGTTAAACGCTCACGAATTTCCTTTAAAATTGGCCTTGCTATCATACCATCACGCTGACCAAATGATAACGAGTTAATAAATTCAAGCTCGTCATCGATAGACATATCGCAAAATTCAATTATATTTTTGCCCCCAACCGTAACCGCCAAAAATTCGGGCTTTAAGCGTTTCCCGCCGCAAACCTCGCAAGGTGATTCGGTCATTAAGCTTTCAATTTCATTTCGTGAATAATCACTTGTTGTGTTTTTATATCGGCGTTCAAGGTTATTTACAACACCCTCAAATTCGCTGTAATAGGTGCCGCCGCCAAAGTCGGTATTACGCACCAACTTGATTTTTTCACCCTTTGTGCCGTATAACACCGCATTTTGCGCCACTTTTGGAATGTCCTTCCAAGGTGTATTTATATCAAAATTAAACCTTTCGGCAATGGCTCGGTAATACATTTCAGCAATGGTTGAAGCATCGGGGTTAAACCAGGTGTTTACACCCCAGCCCGATGCTTTAATTGCACCTTCAAGCAATGAAAGTGAATCATCGCTGATTAAAAGCTTTGGGTTAACCTTCATAAACATACCGATGCCCATACAGTGTGGACAAGCGCCCATTGGGTTATTAAAGGAAAACATTGTGGGTGTTAACTCGGGTATGCTAATACCGTGCTCCTCACAAGCATAGGTTTGTGAAAATTTAAGCTCTTCCCCACCAATAACATCAACCGCAACCAAACCGCCCGACAAATTAACGGCGGTTTCAATACTATCAGCAAGGCGAGACTGAATTTCATCCTTAATAACAAGGCGGTCAACAATAATTTCAATAATGTGTTTTTTATTTTTTTCAAGCTTAATTTCTTCCGAAAGGTCGTAAGTAATACCGTCAATTCTCGCCCTTACGTAACCTTGTTTACGGGCGTGTTCAAGCTCTTTTGTGTGTTCACCCTTACGATTCATAACAGTAGGTGCTAAAATTTGAATTTTACTGCCCTGTTCTAATTTCATTACGGTGTCAACAATTTGGTCGGTTGTTTGCTGACTAATTTCTTTACCGCAAACAGGACAATGCGGAACACCCACACGAGCATATAATAGGCGCAAATAATCGTAAATTTCGGTAACTGTACCAACAGTTGAGCGCGGGTTTTTAGATGTTGTTTTTTGGTCAATAGAAATTGCGGGTGAAAGACCTTCAATAACCTCTACATTTGGTTTTTCCATTTGCCCTAAAAACTGACGCGCGTATGATGAAAGCGATTCAACATAACGGCGCTGACCTTCGGCATAAATGGTGTCAAATGCTAATGAAGATTTACCACTGCCCGAAAGCCCCGTAAAAACAATAAGCTTATCACGGGGTATTTCAACATCAATATTTTTAAGGTTGTGCTCGCTTGCACCTTTAATAATAATTTTGTCAGATGCCAATTTACTGTTTTTCCTCTCTTAATTCGTTAATTTTATCACGCAGTTTTGCCGCATATTCAAATTCAAGTATCTTGGCGGCTTGCTTCATTTCTGCGGTAAGTCGCTTAATTTCGGCCTCGCGCTGTGCACGGCTTAAATTCTTAACAGGCAAATCCTTAACCTTGCTGCCAATTTCAAGCACATCACGGACATCCTTAATAATAGTTTTCGGCACAATGCCGTTTTTAAGGTTATATTCGTTTTGAATTGCGCGGCGGCGGTTGGTTTCGTTTATTGCATTTTCCATCGAGCGTGTAACCGAATCAGCATACATTATAACCGTACCCTCGGCATTACGGGCGGCACGGCCAATAGTTTGCACAAGCGAGGTTTCGCTACGCAAAAAGCCCTCTTTATCGGCATCTAAAATTGCAACAAGTGATACCTCGGGTATATCTAAGCCCTCACGCAAAAGGTTAATGCCAACCAAAACATCAAAATCGCCAAGGCGTAGGCCACGGATAATTTCCATACGCTCGATAGTGTCAACATCGTGGTGCATATATCGTACTTTTATCCCCGCTTGATTTAAATATTCGGTCAAATTTTCGGCCATTTTTTTGGTGAGTGTTGTCACCAAAACGCGCTCTTTTTTAGCAATTCTATCGTTAATTTCACTTATAAGATCATCAATTTGTCCGTCCGTTGGCCTAACCGATATTTCAGGGTCTAAAAGCCCTGTCGGGCGGATAACCTGCTCAATAATTTGGGTCGCCTTTTCCTTTTCAAAGTCCCCGGGGGTGGCAGATACAAACACCGCTTGGTTTATGTGACTGTAAAATTCATCAAAATTTAGTGGGCGGTTATCAAAAGCGGATGGCAACCGAAAGCCGTATTCCACCAAATTTTCCTTTCTTGCCCTGTCACCACCGTACATACCCCTCACCTGCGGTAATGTAACATGCGATTCATCAACAAAAAGCACAAAATCATCAGGAAAATAGTCAATAAGGGTCGAGGGCACACTGCCCTTTGGCCTTCTTGCCATAACGCGCGAATAGTTTTCAACACCCTTGCAGGTGCCGATTTCCTGAAGCATTTCAACATCATATTCAGTGCGTTGGCGAATACGCTGTGCTTCAATTAGCTTTTCATTATCTAAAAAGAACTTAACACGCTCTTCCATTTCGTCTAAAATTTCTTTTAAAGCATCCTGCATTTTGTCTTGTGGCACAATATAATGCGATGCGGGGTAAACCGCAACGTGTGACAAAACTGCTTTTACCTCACCTGTTACGGTGTTAATTTCGCATATTCTGTCAATTTCATCGCCAAAAAATTCCACACGGATGGCATTTTCCATTGAATAAGCGGGAAAAATTTCCACCGTGTCGCCACGCACACGAAACTTGTTACGAACAAAGTTTATATCATTTCGTTCATACTGCAAATCAACAAGCTTTGCAATAAGCTCATCTCTCGATTTTTCCATACCTTGACGGAGAGATATTACCATACTGCGATAATCAATAGGATTACCAAGTGAATATATGCAAGAAACCGATGCCACAATTATAACATCGCGCCTTTCAGAAAGCGCACAGGTTGCACTGTGGCGAAGCTTGTCAATTTCATCATTTATAGCACTGTCTTTTTCGATATAAGTGTCACTGCCCGGTAAATACGCTTCGGGCTGATAATAATCATAATAGGATACGAAATATTCCACCGCATTTTCGGGGAAAAATTCTTTAAACTCACTGCATAACTGCGCGGCAAGGGTTTTGTTGTGAGCGAGAACGAGTGTCGGTCGGTTTACTTTTTCGATAATATTCGCCATAGTAAAGGTCTTGCCGCTACCTGTAACGCCCAGCAAAACCTGTTCTTTGTCGCCACGATTTAAACCATCAACCAGCTTATCGATAGCTTCTGGCTGGTCACCTGTCGGTTTATATTGGCTTTTCAAAATAAACTTGTCCATACACTCACCTCTTTTGCACAAAATTACACGATTATATTATAACACAAAACAATAAATATGTAAACAAATGTTTGCCTTTATGGATAAATAAATATAAGCGGTAAAAACAATTAAAAAAGTTATATTGTTAATTTATTATCATTTTTCTCTTGAAATTTGAAATTTTTATGGGATAATAAGCGTTATCACAAAAATCCATGATGGATATTGCATATTTTTATTATTTTATACTATTAAAGGAGAGCTTATGGACAAGTTAATTTTCATCTTAACCTTTGTCGGCGCTTTATTGGCCCTGTTGTTTGCGTTTGCTATGTCACGCAAGGTGCTTAAATTTTCCGAAGGCACCGACCTTATGAAAAAAATCTCACTTGCTATTCGCAAAGGTGCCGATGCTTACTTAAAGCGCCAATATAAAATTGTTTTAATTTTCTTTGGCGTTATGTTTGTTGTACTTTCAGTTATGGCAATATTCAAGCTTTTAACACCTTATGTGCCCTTTGCTTTTGTAACTGGCGGTTTCTTTTCTGCCCTTTCAGGATTTATTGGCATGAAAATTGCAACCCTTGCAAATGCACGCACCGCAAATGCTTGTCGTGATGGACTTAATAAGGGTCTTCGCATTGCCTTTTCAGCCGGTAGTGTTATGGGCTTTACCGTTGTAGGCCTTGGCCTTTTGGATATTTCGGTTTGGTTCTTCCTTTTAAAATTTGTCTTTAACCTTTCACCTGAAGGCATTACGGGCGCAATGCTCACCTTTGGTATGGGCGCATCATCAATGGCTTTATTTGCTCGTGTTGGCGGTGGTATATTTACAAAGGCGGCTGACGTTGGCGCTGACCTTGTTGGTAAGGTTGAGGCCGGCATCCCTGAAGATGACCCCCGCAATCCCGCCGTTATTGCCGATAATGTTGGCGATAATGTTGGTGACGTTGCCGGTATGGGCGCCGACCTTTATGAATCTTATGTTGGCTCTATAATTTCGGCCTCGGCTTTAGGTGTTGCGGCATTTCATTCAATAAACGCTATGGCACTTCCCTTGCTTTTGGCTGCCGTTGGTGTTGTATGCTCGATTTTCGGTACTTTCTTTGTAAGAACTAAGGAGGGTGCAACCCAAAAGCAATTACTTTCAGCACTTTCACGCGGTACTAATTTTTCTGCTATTGCTATTGCGATTATAGCTTTACCTTTGATATATTTTATTTTAAAAGATAACTGGACAATTTACTTTGCAATTTTAGCAGGTCTTGTTGCAGGTGTGCTTATCGGTAAAGCAACCGAGTATTACACCTCTGACGGCTTTAAGCCCACACAAAATCTTGCCGCAACAAGTGAAACAGGTACTGCCACCATTATTATTGGCGGTCTTTCGGTTGGTATGCTTTCAACAATGATGCCAATTATCATAATTTCTATCTGCGTTTTGGTTGCTTTCTTCGTATCAAATGGTGCGGCCAATGCGGCGCAAGGTCTTTATGGTATAGGTTTATCGGCAGTTGGTATGCTTTCAACCTTAGGCATAACCCTCGCGACTGATGCTTACGGCCCTGTTGCCGATAATGCAGGCGGTATTGCACAAATGGCTGGTCTTGAAGAGGATGTTCGCAACCGTACCGATGCGCTTGACTCTCTTGGCAACACAACCGCCGCCACAGGCAAGGGCTTTGCAATCGGCTCTGCCGCACTTACTGCACTTGCTTTGATGGCTTCATATATTGACAAGATAAACTCTATTGAGGGCGGTGCCGCAAAAATTGCCGATTTAAGCATTACAAACCCAACGGTTTTAACCGGCTTATTTATAGGTGCTTGTCTCCCCTTTGTGTTTGCCGCAATTACTATGAACTCGGTTGGTCGTGCCGCACAAAGCGTTGTTAAAGAGGTTCGCCGTCAGTTTAAGGAAATTACAGGACTTATGGACGGTAAAGCCGAAGCCGATTATGCTTCTTGTGTTGACCTTTGCACAAAGGCAAGTCTTCGTGAAATGATCTTACCAACCATTATTGCAGTTGTTGTTCCTGTAATTGTTGGCCTTTCAATCGGACCGACAGGCGTTGTCGGTATGCTTGCAGGCGCTACAGCTTCGGGCTTTTTAATGGCAATATTTATGTCAAACTCGGGCGGTGCTTGGGATAATGCTAAAAAATACATTGAAAGCGGCGTGCACGGCGGCAAGGGCTCTGAAAACCACAAGTCAGCCGTTGTTGGCGATACCGTTGGCGACCCCTTTAAAGATACATCTGGCCCTGCAATTAACATTTTAATTAAATTACTTTCAATGGTATCTATCGTATTTGCTGCACTTGTTGTAAACTTCTCAATTTTATAAAAAATTAACGGCTTGTCCAGTGACAAGCCGTTTTTCTTTTATTTATAATATTCATCAAGAGTTTTAAATGCATAACCCTGGTTTTGTGCTATCTCTATCATCTCACCAAGACCGTCTGCATTGGCTTGTGATACCGCATGAAGTAAAATTACTGCCCCGTTATGATAACGGCTTGTAACGGTGTTTACGGCGCTTTCCTTGGTGGGCTGCTTTGCAGTATCCCAGTCAGCATAAGCCACCGACCAAAATATCGATTTATATCCCATAGAAGAAACCAGCTCTAACGAGCAGTCGCTGTGCTCACCCGACGGAAAACGGAAATATTTGCTTTCATAATTAAAATTCATCTTGATATAATCCTCAAGCTGCCAAATTTCCTGTGCCATTTTTTCGCGTGAAATTGTTGGAAAGCTTTTATGACCCCAACTGTGATTACCAACAATATGACCTTCATCTATCATCCTTCTAACAAGGGTTGGATTTTTCTTAACATAGTCACCCGTTAAAAAGAAAGCGGCTTTTACCTGTTTTTCCTTTAAAGTGTCTAAAATATCGGCGGTAAGGTTTTTATATTCATAACCACAGTCAAAGGTTAAATACATACGCTTGTCGGTGCTTTTTGTGTCAAGTGCCAAGGCGTTGACATTTTGCATACCATCAAACTTTGCTTGATTATTAACCGACATACTGTGTGGCTTGCCGTCCTTTGCAACACCAAAGCCATAGCCGACTTTTTTAGTGCTTAAACCGCGTGTGTTAAGTGCATCATAAATTTCATACGGACCAACCGTAATATTTTGCAGTGTTGGTGCGGGCTTGGGCGTGCTTACGGTACTTTCAACCTTTGAAGATGTAACAGGCGTTGAGGTTGGTGCTGAATTTTGTGATGATACCTCGTCCTTACTTTCTACCTCACTTTCAACCTCGCTTTCGGTTGGTACATTAATATCACTACCTGATGGTGAAGGTACGATAGAAAAATTATCATCAACCTCACCGCAGGCCGAAAAAAGCAAAACGAAGGTTAAAATAAGCGCTATTATAGAAATTTTCTTTTTCATTTGTTTTAAACTTCCCTATTTATATTATTTTGTTGCTTCCTCAATAACTATTTCGACATTGCTCGGCAAAGGGCTGCATTTTAAAAGGGTAAACAAATAAAAAATTCTTGCAAAGCCAAGGGTTACAAAACTATCAAGCAATGTAATGAAGAATGAAGCTTTTTTATTTGCTTCTTTGTTTTCTTTAAAAATATCTAAAACATCACGCAAATATACATATTCAATTATAGCGCAAGCAACAGTCGGTAAAAGCATTAACACAGCAGAAACCGAACCAATAAGCGGTATAATTGCGCTTACCACACCAACAACCGCTGAAATAACCGCAGCGCCGAAATACTTAATAGCGACATAAAGCCAAAACGAATTTGCTCGGTTTTTAATTGTGTATTTTTCTTTATAAACTGTAAAGGGCTTTTCACACGCAATGTCCGAAAGCACCCAAAGACGAAATTCTGCACCAAAAATCGGCACCCAGGCAAGCCATGCGTGTTCCCTGCCGAGTTTTTTTGCAAGCAAATAAATCGGAATAGCTTCTAAAACCCAAGTTACAACAGCAACAACTAATCCAACAATTATACCAATTATTGCAGCTATAATTAAAATACCTGCAATACCAAGACTTGCAAGTCCGGTAACAGCGGCAATGATTGCCGAAAGTGAATCTAAAGCATTGCCTGATTCACCAATTAAATTTGTAATTTCTTCGATAATACTTATGTAATCGTTCATAAAATTACCCCCTTATACTTAAATTATAAATGATAGTTTTTGGAATGTCAAATAAATATGTTATATCAAACAAAATTTTAAAACTTGTTAAATTGTTCGCATTTGCTGATATTAAATACGCCGCCACATCCTGCTGTCAGGCAGATTTCATCGCGAATCAAATATCTTCGCTTCTTCACCATTCAATATTACTAATTACCTAATCAACAAGTTTCGAAAGAAAAAACGAAAAGTGAAGAGTTAATAGTGAAAAAGTAAAATCGACAAGCTCTTGACGAAGCTTGTCGATTTTGGCTGGGGTGGCAGGATTCGAACCTACGAATGCAGCAGTCAAAGTGCTGTGTCT